>JAOPWV010000095.1 GCA_025965475.1 Frankiales bacterium
CCGCGAGAGAGTCACGCGTCCGGTATCCGCT
This sequence comes from Frankiales bacterium, assembly GCA_025965475.1. Lineage (GTDB taxonomy): Bacteria > Actinomycetota > Actinomycetes > Mycobacteriales > SCTD01 > RYN-124. The sequence continues at coordinate 32 of JAOPWV010000095.1, forward strand.
AGAGTGTTGCCAGCACGACGCGGGGCTGTGGCGCAGCTGGTAGCGCACCACACTGGCAGTGTGGGGGTCAGGGGTTCGAGTCCCCTCAGCTCCACCCGTGAAACCGCAGGTCAGAAGGCCTACGGCGCACGACGAGGGTCCTCTCCAAGATCGCGGAGAGGGCCCTCGTGCCCGTTGCGTGCCCGATCCACGCCGGGTTCCACCTCGCCAGACCCATCTAGAGCGCGTTCGATCCCTCGGTCCAAGACGTCGAAACGGGCCGCGTGCCCGTCCGTGCCCGTTGATCAGCCCCGAGGTCAGGGCTGTCCAGGCGGCGGGGTAAGCCGGTCCGACATCGCGGCGGCGATCACCGCGGCACGCTCAGCGGCCGCGTGCTGGTAGATGAGCGCAGCCCTGGCCGAGGAGTGGCCCGCGAGCGTCATGAGCTCCTTCAGGGTCGCGCCGGACTGAGCTGCGAGCGTGAGCCCGGCGTGACGCAGGTCGTGAAGGCGGGTGCCTCTCGGGAGCCCCGCGGAGGTGCACGCCGTCCGCCACCACTTGCGGTTGTGACGGCTCAGAGGCTCGCCCTTCTCGCTGACGAACACCAGCCCCTCGTGACCGGGCTGGGCGTACCTGTCTAGGTGGGCTGCCAGGAGGGGCACCAGCACCGCCGGCAGCGCGAGTGTCCTGAGGCCGGCGTCGCTCTTAGGCGGACCGAAGAATGGCTTCCCGCGTGCGGGCTCGACATAGGTCTGGACGACGATTGAACCGGCCTGGGTTTGATGGAGGCTCTTCTTATTGGATTCCAACCCCGGCGGGGCTGGAGACTTGGGCAGCGTAGAACGCTGCTTCGTACTCGGCTGGCGGGATGTCCCCGCAGTGACCGTGGAGCCGGTCTTCGTTGAACCAGTGGACCCAGGACAGCGTCGCCAGTTCGAGCTCGTCGACGTCGTCCCAGCCGCTGCTGTCGGGGCCGTAGACGCACTCGGTCTTGTCGAGCCCGTTGGTCGTCTCGGCGAGCGCGTTGTCGTAGGAGTCCGCGACTGTCCCGATCGACGGGCGGGCTCCGATCTCCTCGAGCCGCTCGGTGAAGCGCACGGACGTGAATTGAGATCCGGCATCCGAATGTGTCACCAGACCGACCAGTCGATGCCCGCCGCGGGAGGCCCTGGCCATCTCCAGTGCCTCCAGGACCATCTCGGTCTTCATGTTCGACGCTGCCCTCCATCCGACGATCTTGCGGCTGAAGGCGTCGACGATGAAGCACACGTAGGCCATCCCGGAGCGGGTCGGGACGTAGGTCAGGTCGGTGACCCAGAGGGCGTCGGGCCGGTCGGCCTTGAAGTGCCGGTTGACCAGGTCCGGAGCCCTGCTCGCGTCGGGGTCCTGCTGGGTGGTGAAGACCTTCTTGCGCAGCCTGGAGACGCCTTCGATGCCGAGCTCCCGCATCAGGCGCGCGACCTGGTCGCGGCCAATGTCGTGGCCGGCCCCGGCCGGCGGCCTTCCAGAGCTTGTGGGCTCCGTAGACCTTCCGGTTCGCGACCCACAAGGCGAGCAGGATCTGCATCATCACGGCGTCCCGCACGGCCCTCGCGGACGGTGCGGTCTGCCGCTTCTTCGCGGCGTAGTAGGTGCTCGGAGCCATCTGCATCAGGGCGCAGATGAACTCGACTCCGAACTCGTCCCGGTTCTCGTCGACGAACGCGACGATCACCGCGATGGGCGGTCGAGTTCCGCCGCAAAGAAAGCCGAGGCCCTCTTCAGCAGATCGTTGGCCCTGCGCAGCTCGCGGTTCTCCTGCTCGAGCTCCTTGATCCGCTTCGCCTCGACCGTCGTCAGACCGGGCTCGACGCCGTCGTCGATGTCGGCCTGCTTGACCCAGGTCCGCAGCGACTCGACCCCACAGCCGATCTGGTCAGCGACCCGCTGGATCGTGCCGTGCGTCGTGCCGAGCTCCTTGCGCAGCTGCCGGACGAGCCGGACCGCCCTGGCCTTGTCCTCGGGCGTGTACCGACGAGCAGTCGGCTTCGCGTTCTTGCCTTGGTTCCCCATGGCCCCATCCTCGTTTCCAAGGTCAGGAGCCTCCAAGCAACCCAGGGCGGTTCAGTGCTTCCCACCGTCGTCGTCAACGGCACCTCGGTCCAGACCGACTACGGCCCCGTGCAGGTCCAGCCGAGCGTCCGTGGCGGCCGGATCCTGTCCGCCACCGCCATGGACTACCCGCGCGGCGGCGGACGCGACAGCGAGATCAACGGCTACGCCCTCCCCGCGCTGCAGCAGGGGATCCTCCCACGCAGAGCAGCCACATCGACACCGTGTCCGGCGCGACGTGCACCTCGCTGCCCGCCGGACACCGCTCCCTAGAGCTGTCTGTTGCCGGCGCGCAGGTTGTGCGGGTGCAGTTGCCGTTGGATCGTTCGGGGCAGAGCTGTCCGTCGGGTGGCTGAGAGTGGGCGTGCCACGGTGAATCGGGCTGCCCGCCGATGCGTGCGGCGATCCCGTCGGGCTTGCGGGGGCGGCCGCCTGACCATTGCCCCACGGAAGAAGAATGTCTTGGCGACCTCGACGAGGACGAGGTAGACGAGCACCATTCCGGCCAAAGCGAGGAAGAACACCGGGGGAGGGGTGACGAAGCCCAGCGTGCCTGCGATCGGTGACGTAACGAGGGCAACGCCGGCGGTGACCGTCCCGAACGCCGCGATGGTGAGGGGCCGGCTTGGCCGGCTCCGCAGGAAAGGGACCCGGCGGGTGCGGATGGCGAAGATGATCAGCGTCTGGGTGGCGAGCGACTCGAGGAACCAGCCGGAGCGGAACAGCGCGGGCCCGGCATGCAGTGGCCCGCGCATCACGGCGAAGGTGAGGAAGTCGAACAGTGAGCTGATCGGCCCGAACAGCAGCATGAAGCGCCGGATCTGCGGGATGTCCCAGTGCGACGGGCGCGTCAGCTGCTCGGAGTCGACCCGGTCCGTGGGGATGGTGAGCTGACCGGCGTCGTAGAGCAGGTTGTTGAGCAGGATCTGCGATGGCAGCATCGGCAGGAACGGAAGCAGACCGGACGCCGCCGCGGCGCTGAACATGTTGCCGAAGTTGCTCGAGGTGCCCATGAGCACGTACTTCATCGTATTCGCGAAGATGCGGCGGCCCTCGCCGACTCCGTCCGCCAGGACGTCCAGGCTCTTCTCGAGCAGCACAACGTCCGCGGCGTCCTTCGCCACGTCGGCGCCCGAGTCGACCGAGATCCCTACGGCGGCGGCGTGCAAGGCCAGGGCGTCGTTGACGCCGTCGCCGAGGAAACCGACGGCCGCGCCGCCATGGCGCAGAACGCGGACCAGCCGGGCCTTCTGCTCCGGCGAGACCCGGGCGAACAGCGCGGTCTCGCGTGCTGTGGCGAGCAGCGCCGGGTCGTCCAGGTCGTCGATCTCCGGGCCGGTCAGCACATTGCCAGCAGGGCGGCCGAGATCGGCCCAGAGCCGCTGCGCGACACGCGGGTTGTCGCCGGTCGCCACCTTGGTCTCGATGCCGAGTTCGTCGAGCCGCTGCAGGGCGGCCGCGGCGCTGGGCTTGACGGGGTCGGAGAAGACGAGGAAGCCGACGAGCCGCAGCTGCTGCTCGTCGGCCGGCGTGGGTGCGACCACGTCGGGGGCCGGCCGACATGCCACCGCGACCACGCGCGCCCCGGCATCGAAGCGCCGCTCGACCACGGCTCGCGCCTCGTCGGTGGTGTCGATGCAGGCGGCCAGCACAGTCTCGGGCGCGCCCTTGGTGATCAGCAGCCGCCCCCCGCCCGGCACTGACACCAGGGCGGTGACCATCCGCCGCGCGTGGTCGAACGGCAACCGGGCGATCACGGTCCCGTCGTACGCGGCGGTCCCGCGCTGCCGGGCGCCCTGCCACAGCGCCATGTCCAGGGCGTTGCCGCCCACCACGTCGTCACCGACGACGTCGACCTCGCTGGCCAGCATGCCGAGCCGGAGCGGCTCGTCCGCGGGGGCGCCGGAAGCGTCCACGCTCTCCGCGAGGGCGATCCGGCCGTCGGTCAGCGTGCCGGTCTTGTCGGTCACCAGCACGTCCAGGTCGCCCAGGTCCTCGATGCAGACGAGGCGCTTGACGAGCACCTTGAGCAGGGCCAGACGGCGCGAGCCGGTCGCCAGGCTGGTGCTGACGACCGCGGGCAGAAGCTGCGGGGTGATTCCGACGGCGATGGCCAGCGAGAAGAGCAGGGAGTCGAGGAACGGCCGGTGTAGCAGCAGGTTCATCGTGAAGACCAGGGTGGTGAGGGCCAGCGCCACCTGCAGCAGCAGCATCGAGAACTGCCGCAGCCCAACCTGGAAGTCGGTCTCCGGCTGCCGGGTGCCCAGGCCCAGGGCGATCCGGCCGAACTCCGCGCGACCCCCGGTGGCCACGACGATTCCGGTACCCGCGCCGGCATGCACGACCGTTCCCATGAGCGCGCAGGACCGCAGATCCGCGAGCGCGGAGCCGACCGGGACGGCGGCCGTCCGCTTGGTCGCCGGCAGCGACTCGCCGGTCAGGACGCTCTCCTCGCACTCGAGGCCGGTCACGTCGATCAGGCGCACGTCGGCGGGCACGATCTGGCCGAGCGTGAGGCGGACGACATCCCCGGGGACGAGGTCGACGACGTCCACGGCCGCGGGACGTCCGTCGCGGACGACGACGGCGGTATGCCGGACGCGGGAGTGCAGGGCCTCGGCCGCCCGCTCCGCGCGGAACTCGTTGACGAAGCCCAGGCCCACGCTGGCCGCCAGGATCAGGCCGATCACGAGCGCATCGATGCGCTCGCCGAGGAAGAAGGAGATCGTCGCCGTGACCAGCAGGAGTAGGAGGAGCGCGCTGCGCAGCTGCCGGCCGAGGACAGCCCAGGCGCGGGCATGGTGCGTACGCACGGCGTTGGGCCCGCACTCCGCCCGGCGGCGGGTCACATCGGCCGCCGTCAGGCCGTCGGCGCCGCTGCCCAGGTGCGCCTGCACCGTTGCCGGGTCCCTGGCCGCGGCGGCCGCCACCGGCATGCCGACTGAACTGCCGTCTTCCACCCTCCCGTGGGAAGGGTGGATGGACGCGGGTCGGTGCGCGAGCTGGGTCTCGGCGTTCCTGGGGCCGATCCTCATTGCGCGGCGACCGTGGCGCCGGCCGCGACCGCCTCCTCGGTCGGCCCGTGGGGGCGGCCGACGACCGCCACCGGGCAGGGCGACCGGTGTAGCAGCCACGAGGCGATCGGCCCGAGACGTGAGGGCCACTGTTCATCGCTGCGCCGGCAGCCCAGCACGAGCAGCTCGGCAGGACCGGCCAGGCCGATCAGGGAGTGGACGATCCCGCCCGACAGCAGCTTCGCGTCGATGGCCAGGCAGGGATACAGGTCCCTGACCTCGGTGAGCACGTGGTCCAGGAGCCGTCGCTCGTCGTGTCGCCAGCCCATGAAGTTGTCAAAGTCGTAACCGTCCCCCCATGTCGACTCGCCCCAGGTCCGCAGCGCCACGAGTCGGGCACCGTGCCTGGTGGCCTCCTCTGCGGCGAAGCGCAGCGCGGCATGTCCGCCGGGTGTATCGGCGATCCCGACGACGACGGTGTGCTCGGTGGGCTGCTGTGGCTCGTGGGCTGGGATGACGAGGACGGGGGAGTTGGCGTGCGCTGCCACCCGCTGGCTGACCGAGCCGAGCAGTGTCGAGGCGAGCCGGCCTCGGCCGTGCGTCCCCATCACGACGAGCGCCGCGGTGTGGGACAGCTCGATCAGCAGGTCCTCCGGAGCTGTGTGGCGGATCACGCCGAGCATGTCCAGGCCTGGATGGCTGTGGGCCAGTGACGCCGTGGTGTCGTCGACCAGCCGATGTCCGTACGCGGTGAGTTCGCTGAGCACCGTCGCCGCGGTCCGGGCGGTCAGGCCGACCCGGTCGACGACGTAGCCACCGTGCGCAAGCACCAGCCTGGCCCCGCGTAACTCTGCCTCCGCGGCGGCCCATGCGACGGCCCGTCCGGCAGGGTCGGAGCCGTCGAGGCCGACCACCACGTCGCCGGTCGGCGGGGGGTGGCTCGCCGGTTCGGCCGGTCGTGCGGGGCCGGTCACCGTCGGGGTCCGGTGCATCGCCGCAGAGTCCGGCGGCCAGGAGCGATTCGCTTGGATCCCGCTCCGGGGTCCTCGGCGCGAACCAGGCCCAGCTCCTCGGCGAGGGACACGAGCCGCAGACGCTTGGCCTCGAGCGCCTCGCCCTCCTGACGCCACTGCGCACGTGCCGTCCGGTCCGAGCGGGACGCCTTCCCGGCCGACCAGGTCTGTGTCGCCAGTCGCCAGCAGAAGTCCTCACTGGTGAGCAGCCTGACGTTCGGATCGCCGACCGCGAGCGCGGCGGGGACGACGGCGCAGACGGACGCCAACCACAGGTCGTCCGCTCCCGGGCCCGCCGGAGGGTCGTCGACCGCGGTACGCCGGAGGAGCGTGCTCCACCACCGTGCGTGCGGCCGGCCGCCCATCAGGTCACGCAACTCCATGCTCGCCTCCACGTCGCTTCCGGACGCCCGCGAGGGCGAACGGCTCGAGTGTCGGCGCGGTCCGCCCATCGCGGCAGGGCGCCCGGTCCTGCCTCCGTGGGACCTACGGCCCTGTTCCTGTCGCTGCGCCGCGTCCCACGCCTGGCCCTGCAGCCACCGACGAGCTTGCGACGGCGCGCAATGATCGATCCCCCGTTCGGCTGGTTTGCGGCCGTTGGTTTGGTGCGACCGTTCATGTCGGCTCGGACCTTCGCGCCCGCCACTGCGACCGCCCGGTCGATCTACCTGCGGTTCTTCTCGGTCAGCCGTGCCGCCGCCGCCGACCACATCGACGTGCTGCTCGCCGGTTCAGGGCCCGACCACGTGGCGCTGCTCGTCGCCCGACGACTGCCAGCACCTCGGCATCGGCACGCTGCTGCCGGAGCACCTCACCGCGGTCGCTCGCCGGGTCGGGGTGACGTGCTTCGAGGCGTACGTGCTGGGCCACAACAGCATGGTCTGCGACGTGTTCCGGCGGTCCGGCTTCGCCTGAACGTCCAGTGCAACAGGGGAGGTGACGCGGATGCTCATCGACATCCGGCCGCACCGCCGGTTCGAGCTCAGTCCCGGCGCGCAGGCGCAGGTCGACTGGGTCAGGACGCGGCGATCGCCGCGGCGCTGGGCGTGCGGTCGGTCTCCTCGTTCCACATGACGTTGCCGTACTCGCGCGACCCGTTCTGCTGCTTCACCACCAGCCAGGATCTGGGCACGTTCTGGGCCTGCCACCGCGTGGCGTTCGCGCACTTCGGCGGCGTGCCGGGTTGGATCATCTAGGACCGCACCACGACCGTCGTGCGCGCGTCGCGCCAGGCAAGGCCGTGCCGCGGCACCCGGAGGCGGTCGAGTTCGCCCCGAACCAACTGGTCCCGTGACCCACATGGAACCGGCAGAGAATCCGAACGGTTCACCTCGACATACCGCACCACTGTCTTGCATCAACCCGGCCAACTTCGGCTCGCGCGTGGTCATGGATGCCTCCGAAAGGTCCCTGCGGCCGACGACCAAGTGATCCGGTTGCCGCCCGGAACGGGCCTAGGCCTGAGTGGGACTGGGACCTTCGCCCCTGCCCACGGGATGGATGGCGACCCACCGTGGGTGGATGTTCGGTCGGCTCATCCGCTTCGGCCTCGGCGGCTTGACGCTGCTCGCCGTCCGTCGTTTGATCGTGAGTTGGGGCGGCACGAAGGCCGAGTGCGGGGCGGGGCTCCCCGGGGGCGAGTTGGTGCCCGACCCGTCGAAGACGACTAGCTGCGCCACGATCGGGGCGCCTGAGGCGGTCTGGCCGTGGTTGGTGCAGATCGGTCAGGACCGGGCCCGTTTCTACCGCGACGAGCGAATCGAGAATGCCGTGGGCCTGCACGTCCGTGTGCGCCTGGCACCGGCAGGCTGGCTCGGCCGCCCGGATGGAGCCACCCTGCCGGTGGCGCTGATCAAGCCCGGGCGGGACCTGGTACTGCGCGAGTCACCGCCCGAGCTGGCATGGGACTGCTGATGACCCGGTGCATGCTGACCGGCCTCCGGGCAAGGGTCGAGGCCAAAGCCGCCGGACGCGGTCCGGGTGTGCACCGGCAGTACCGGTCACGGCCTGTTCCGGAACCCGTCGGGGCAAGGGAGCCGGGACGGTGAACGCCGCAGCCCTTCCGGGACCGATGACCCGCGACGCGTACGGCGGCCTCACAGCAGCTCAGGCCGCCGTACGCCTTGCCGCGGACGGCCGCAACGAGCTGCCCACCGTGCATCCGCCAGGCCTGCTCGAGGTCGCGTTCCGCCAGCTGACCGACACCGTGATCGTGGTGCTGTTGGTGGCAGCCGTTCTCACCGCCCTGACCGGGGACCTGACCGACACCGTGGTGATCCTGGCCGTCATCGTGCTCAACGGTGCGCTGGGCACTGCCCAGGAACTGCGATCCAGCCGCGCCATGGCCGCGCTCGCCGAGCTCACCGCACCTCGCGCGACCGTGGTCCGCGACGGGGCGGATCAGGACATCGACGCGCGGGACGTGGTCGTCGGCGATCTCGTCCGCCTGGCCGCCGGCGACATCGTGCCGGCTGACGGCGTCCTGCGTGGGTGCCAGGCGATGCAGGTCGATGAGGCCATGCTGACGGGAGAATCCCTGCCGGTAGCCAAGGTGACCGGGGACGCTCTCCACGCGGGTACGGTGCTGACCCGTGGCAGGGGGGCCGCAACGGTCACGGCGGTGGCGGCCGCGACGGCGGCGGGTGGGATCGCGTCGTCGCTACGCGCGACCGCGGACACTGCCACACCTGTGCAGCGCCAGCTGGCGGTGCTCGGTCGGCGGCTGGCACTCGTCGTGGCGCTCGCTGCGGCGGTCGTCGGCGCGATCAGCCTGGCCTCCGGGCACAGCGTGGAGATCAGTCTGGTGCTGGCGGTCAGCCTCGCCGTCGCGGCGATCCCCGAGTCGCTGCCGGTCGTTGTTGCCCTGAGCCTCGCGCTGGGCGCTCGCCGAATGGCCGCGCAGGGGGCGCTCGTGCGGCGATTGGCGGCTGTCGAGAGCCTCGGCTCCGTGACGGTGTTGGCAGCGGACAAAACCGGCACGCTGACGACAGGGAGCATGGAGGTGACGGCGATCCGGGAACTGCCCGCGGAGCCCATCCCCGGGCTGGCCGGCGGCTTGTTGGCTGCGGTCGTGCTTTGCAACGACGCGGGCCTCATCGGCGAGACGCCGAGCGGGCAGCGCGACGATCCGACCGAGTCGGCGCTGCTGCGCAGAGCCCAGAGCGCGGGGATCGACGTAGACGCGCGGCGCGCCCAGTGGCCGCGGGTCGCGGAGGAGCCCTTCGACCCCGAGACCGCCCGCATGACGACCAGCCACCTAGGCGCCCACGGGACGCTCGTCATCTGCAAGGGCGCTCCCGAGTCCGTACTCCGCCCCGACCTGCTGCAGACCGTGCCTGAGGCCGCTCGCGCTGAGGCTGACGAACTCGCCCAGGCAGGCCTGCGTGTTCTCGCGGTCGCCGCCGGGCCGTCGGCCGACTCGTTGCGACTGCTCGGCCTCGTCGGGCTCGCCGACCCGGTACGAGCCTCCGCCCGCGCCACCCTCGACGCCTTCCGGACGGCCGGCGTACGCCCCGTCATGATCACTGGCGACCATGCGGCCACGGCTGCTGCGGTGGCCGCGCAACTCGGCATCGACCCGGGCGACGTGTACGCCCGGGTGCGTCCGCAGGAGAAGATCGCGGTCGTTGCTGCTTTGCAGGCAGACGGTGAGGTCGTGGCCATGACCGGCGACGGCGTCAATGACGCACCGGCGTTGCGCGCGGCCGACGTCGGTGTGGCGATGGGGCAGCGGGGCACGGAGGTCGCCAAGCAGTCCGCTCAGATCGTGCTCACCGCCGACGACCTGTCCGCCATGATCCCGGCCATTGGTGAAGGACGTCGGGTGTACGACAACCTGCGGCGCTTCCTGCATTACGCGCTCAGCGGCGGCACGGCGGAGATCCTGGTCATGCTGGGCGGCCCGGCTCTCGGCCTGACCGTGCCCCTGCAGGCCGGGCAGATCCTTTGGATGAACCTGCTGACCCACGGTCTGCCCGGAGTTGCCATGGGCAACGAGCCGGCGCAGGTGGATGTGCTCATGCGCCCGCCCCGCCCCCCGGGCGGCCAACTGCTCGACGCCCGGACAGGCCGCCGGGTCGCCCTGCTGGGTCTGGTCATCGCCGGCTGTGGGCTGGCCGCGGGCCTGGCGGCCCGAGCCGGCGACCGGCCCTGGCAGACGATGGTGTTCCTCACGGTCACCGCCGCGCAGCTCGGTGTCGCGCTGGCCTTGCGCCCGCCCAAGCAACGCGGTGGGCAGCGCAACCGGCTACTGCTCTTGGCCGTGCTCGTAGATGTGGGGCTCGCCGTCGCGGCGGTGTGGTGGCCCCCGCTGCAGGCCCTGCTGCACACCGCGTCGCTCTCCCTGCGTGACGCGTTGCTGTGCGGCGTGGCAGCGCTCCCTGCGGCGCTAGTGGCTCGACTGCAGGTCCGCGACGCGAGACGGCCGCTTGTCCGGGATGTGGCTGCCGCCGGGTGATGGGACCTTCGGCTCTGCCCCGCTCGGCGTCACCGGTGTGCTGTAAGTCTCGACCAGAAGCCGGCTGCGGCCGGAGAAGGGCGGGAGTCATGACGTTCCCCGAGAGCCCGGCCACCGTCGACGACTCCGGTGCCCGAACGTTGTACCCGAGGGCCGACCGGGCGCTGGACCTGCGGTGGTGGGCGGCCGCGAACTACCTGACGGTCGGGCAGATCTACCTGCAGGACAACCCGCTGCTCCGCGAGCCGCTCCGGGCCGAGCACATCAAGCCGCGGCTGCTCGGCCACTGGGGGACCAGCCCCGGCCTGTCGATGCTGTACATCCTGCTGAACCGGCTGATCCGTACCCGTGATGTCAGCTGTCTGTACGTGACCGGTCCCGGACACGGTGGGCCGGCGCTCGTGGCGAATGCCTATCTTGAGGGCACGTACACCGAGATCTACCCGAAGGTCAGTTGCGATCTGGACGGTCTGCGCAGGCTGTTCCGCCAGTTCAGTACGCCGGGGGGCGTGCCGAGCCACGTGAGCGTGCAGACGCCCGGGAGCGTCCATGAAGGCGGGGAGCTCGGATACGCCTTGACCCATGCGGCGGGTGCCGCCTTCGACCACCCCGACCTGCTGGTGGCCTGCGTGGTCGGTGACGGCGAGGCGGAGACAGGGCCGCTCGCGGCGTCCTGGCGACTGCCGGCCTTCCTCAACCCCCGCCGCGACGGGGCCGTGCTGCCGGTGCTGCACCTCAACGGGTACAAGATCTCCGGCCCGACCGTCATGGGGCGCATGGACGACGACGCGAACTGCCGTTTCCTGTCCGGGCAGGGCTGGGACCCGCTGGTCGTCGAAGGCGATGATCCCAGTGGTGTGTTCAGCGACCTCTACTCCGCCCTGTCCACCGCGATGGACAGGATCCGCGCCAACCAGGAGCTCGCCAGGTCCGGGTCGGGCCGCCACGACTACACCTGGCCGGCGGTCGTCCTTCGTACGCCGAAGGGCTGGACCGGCCCGCGCGTCGTCGACGGCGTGCAGGTCGAGGGCACCTTCCGGGCACACCAGGTCCCGCTCGCCGCGGTCCGGGAGAACCCGGAGCACCTGGCCATGCTCGAGGCGTGGATGCGCGCGTACCGGCCCGAGGAGCTGTTCGACCAGGCGGGCGCCCTCGTCGGTGAAATCGCCGCGCTGGCGCCGGTGGGGGATCGGCGGATGTCGGCCAGCCCCTACGCCAACGGCGGTCGGCTGTTGCGGCCCCTCACCCTGCCACCGCTGGAGCGGTATGCCCTCGACATACCAGCTCCCGGCCGGTCGAGCTACGAGACGACCCGCCCGCTCGGAGAGCTACTCCGCGACGTGACCCGCGCGACGCTGCGCCCGCAGGACGGCGGCGGCGACTTCCGCCTGTTCTGTCCGGACGAGACCTCAAGCAACCGGCTCGGCGCCATCTTCGAGGCCACCGACCGCTGCTGGCAGCTCCCGGTCCTGCCCACCGACGATCACCTGTCCGCCGACGGTCGGGTGATGGAGGTGCTCTCCGAGCACCTGTGCGAGGGCTGGCTCGAGGGATACACGCTCACCGGCCGGCACGGCATGTTCGCCAGCTACGAGGCCTTCTCGATGGTCAGCGCGTCGATGATGGTGCAGCACGTGAAGTGGCTGCAGCACGCCCGGCAGCTGCCCTGGCGGGAGCCGGTGGCGTCGCTCAACGTGCTGCTGACCAGCACCTGCTGGCGCAACGATCACAACGGCTTCTCCCACCAAGGTCCCGGACTGATCGACGCGATGGTTCCGCTGAGCCCGTCGGTCGTGCGGGTCTGGCTTCCGCCGGACGCCAACTGCACGCTGTCGATCGCCGACCACTGCCTGCGCAGCCGTGACCACGTCAACCTGATCGTCGTGGACAAGCAGTCCCACTTGCAGTACCTGACGCTCGCGGAAGCCCAGCAGCACTGTGCCGACGGCGCCTCGGTCTGGCCGTGGGCCAGCGCCGAGGAGCCGGCACCCGGCGAGCCGGACGGACCCGATGTCGTGCTGGCCTGCGCCGGGGACGTGCCCACGCTGGAGGCCCTCGCAGCCGCCCAGCTGCTTCGCGATCACGTGCCGTACCTGCGCGTCCGGTTCGTCAACGTCGTAGACCTCGTGGCACTGCTCCCGCCCGACGCCCACCCGCACGGCATGCCGGCCGCCCGGTTCCGGGCGCTGTTCCCTGAAGACGTGGATGTCGTGTTCGCATTCCACGGCTATCCACGTGCGGTGCACCAGCTGCTGCACGGACGGCCGGAGCCCGCGAGGTTCCATGTGCGCGGCTACACCGAGCACGGCACGACCACGACACCGTTCGACATGGTCGTGCTCAACAAGATGAGCCGCTACCACCTGGTCCTCGAGGCGCTGCGCCGCGCCCGGCGGATCCCGGAGGGCGGTGCCGAACTCGGTCGGAACTGCCGCCGCATGCTGGAGCGGCACCACACCTGGATCCGCGAACACCTCGAGGACATGCCGGAGGTTCGGGACTGGACGTGGCAGGGATGACCTCGTCCGCCCGAGCGCCGCAGCGTTGGCGGGGTCCACCGCGGCGTGAGGGGGGCGGATGCGGCAACTGACCCCGTACCTGTTCCTGGTCGCCGTGGTCTTCGGGGTGAACCTTCTGCCCGCGTTCGGGCCCCCGACGTGGGCAGTTCTGTTGTTCTACCGGCTCGCCACGGGGCTCGCCGTGGCGCCGCTCGTCTTCCTCGGCGCGTTGGCGGCCGCGCTCGGCCGGCTGGTGCTCGCCCTCGCGTTCACCCATCTGCGGGGGCGTCTTCCCGCCCGGCAGACTGCGAACCTGACCGCCGCGGGCAAGGTCCTCAGTCGAGACCGCAAGCGCTCGGTCGCCGGGCTGGCCCTCTTCGCCCTCTCACCGCTGCCGTCCGCGCAACTGTTCGAGGCGGCGGGGCTCGTCGGCGTTGCGCTCGTCCCGCTGACCGCCGCTTTCTTCGTCGGCCGGCTCATCAGCTACGGCGTGTACGTCGGCGGAGCCAGCGCCGCCGCCAACACGAGCGCGGGCCGGCTCATGACGTCGTCGCTGACGTCACCGTGGGCCGTCGCTGTCCAACTGCTGCTGGTCGTCGCGCTGGTCTGCCTCGCGCGCATCGACTGGACCAAGGTGCAGGAGCGCCATGGGCACCGGCAGGGAACCGGGCTCGCCGATCAGGCGCGGAGCCTGGCACGCCGTCCGCCGAAGTGAGTTGAGTCCATGGATGTGGTGTGGGACGGACCTCGACGGCGTGCGTGTCGTGAGGACGTAGAAGACGGGCACCGCGTGATCCTTGAGAAGACCTGCGAAACGGCTACCGGGTCCGGGAGTGGGACACCCGGGCCGGCACGATGGAGCTGGCGATCCCGAAGCTGCGCTCGGGGTCGTACTTCCCGGACTGGCTGAAGGAGCTCGACGAGCACGTCGCGTCGTGCTGCAGCCGGACGCGTGCTCAAGATGCTGCAGCGCAGCGCCAACACTCCCGCGTCTGCGGACACGCGACCTGCCTCAAGCAGGTCGAGCAACGACTGCGTCGGATCACGATCGCGGTCGCCCCCGAGCTCGTCGCGTTGCACGGCGTAGGGCCAGACACCGCCACACTGCTCATCACCGCCGGCGACAACACCGAGCGGCTGGGCGGTGAGCGTATGGCCAGCGACGCACGCAGCCCGAAGTACATCGCCAAACGCGTCAGCGAAGGCAAGAGCAAGACCGAAGCGATCCGCTGCCTCAAGCGCTACATCGCCCAAGAAGTCTTCGCCGCCCTACCGCAACCAGCCACCGCTTCACAGCAGGAGCATCGGCTCCTGCGGCGGCCAGGCTGCGGCGCTCAACCCGACGGTTGGACCTGGGCTGTCCGTCGGGCCTCGGGATCCTCGGGCAGCGTGACGCGGGGCCGGCCCACGATGAGAACCGGGCAGGCGGACCGGTGCATCAGGTCGAACGCGAGTGGCCCGAGCCGGCTTGGCCAGTGGCCGTCGTCATGGCGGCTGCCCACCACGACAATTGTCGCGTGTGCACTTTCGTCGCGCAGCGCTCGCGCGGGCGTGGCCTCGACGAAGCGCTTCTCGACCGGCACCGAGGGATGCTTCTGTCTGCACGGGGCGAGCAGTTCCTGTACCAGCGCATGCTGGCGTTCGGACAGAGCTTCGACGGTAGGGGGGAGGTCCACGAGCAGCCAGTCGCTGTAGCCCCAGGCCCGCACGGCCACCAAGGTGGCCCCGCGGCGCTCCGCCTCCTCGAACGCGGCGCGCAGCGCCGCCCGCCCTCCTGGCGAGTCCGAGATGCCGACGACGATCCGTGCGGAGCCGTCGCGGGGGTCGGTGGCCGGCACGACGAGCACCGGGCAGGAGGCATGTCCGGCCACCCGCTGGCTCACCGAGCCCAGCATCATTCCCGCCAGCCGTCCCGCGCCGCTGGTGCCGACCACCAGCAGGTCGGCGGACGCCGACAGTGAGAGCAGGAGGTCGGCGGGAGGGGCCATCCGGAACACGATGCGCACCGTCACGTGGGGCCAGCGCTCCCTGACGGAGACGGCCGCCTGCTGGAGCAGACGTTCGCCATCCTGCCGGATGACCTCGCCCGCGTCGGGGGTTCGCACCGAGGCCAAGGTTCCCTCGGCTGAGAAGTCCGGGGCATGGGCGATCACCAACTCCGCCCCGCGCCGATCGGCCTCGTCCGAGGCGACGTACAGCGCGTGACGCGATGCCTGCGAGCTGTCGATACCGATGACGACCTTCTGTGTGCCCACGGCGACCTCCTTGGTGACGGCGGACTGGACAGAAGGGTGGCGCGAGCGCACGCCGGCTGCCAGAGCCCAACGTCCCGTGGGTCCCGAGCCGGACGTGACTTACGGCCCTGTCGGCTCGCCCTGCTCGGCCTCGACGCTATGACCAGGCAATGCGCCAGCTGGTCAGGAAGGACCGTCGGTGACCGACGTCGTGCTCGCCGTGAACCCCGGCTCGTCGTCGCTGAAGGTCGTGGCCCAGGACGAAGCCCCGCGGCTGAGGGTGCAGGTGGAACGGCTGGGCACGCCGTCCGTCGCCTGGTCGGTGGACGGCCGGAAGGTCGAGCAGCCCGCTCCAAAGGACGTCGCCGGGGCGCTGGTCGCCGTCCGCGATTTGCTGCGCGACCGGCAGGTCGTGGTGGACGCAGTGGCACATCGGGTCGTGCACGGCGGTCCGCACCACGCCGGACCAGCTCGCGTGGACGCCGACCTTCTCGCCGAGTTGCGGGCGCTGGTCCCGCTGGCGCCACTGCACCTCCCGACGGATCTTCTCGTGATCGAGACCGCGCGCGAGCTGTGGCCGGGAGTGCCGCACGTGGCCTGTTTCGATACGGCGTTCCACCACGGCCTGCCGGACGAGGCGCGTCGCCTGCCGGTGGCCCAGAGGCTCGCCGACGCCGGCATGCGCAGGTACGGCTTTCACGGCCTGTCGCTGCAATCTGTGGTCGACGCGCATCCGCATCTCGGCGCTGCCGTCGTGGCGCATCTGGGGGCGGGCTGCAGTGTGAGCGCCGTGCAGGATGGGCGGTCCCGGCACACCACGATGTCCCTGACGCCTACCGGCGGTGTCCCGTCGGCGACGCGTAGTGGGGACCTGGACCCTGAGGTCGTGCTCCAGTCGCTCGAGTCGGGTCTGCGGCCAGCCGACCTGCGTGACCTGCTGGAGCACCAGTCGGGTCTGGCCGGGATCGCCGCGGGTCGCTCGGACGTACGCGATCTCCTCGCGGCACGCCAGGCCGATCCGGCCGCGGACCTGGCCCTTAGGGTGTTCACTCGTAGCGTCGCCATGGCAATCGCGGGCTGCGCCGTGACGCTCGATCGCTGGGACGCTCTGGTGTTCACCGGTGGGGTCGGCGAGCACGCGACCGAGCTGCGGGCGAAGATCTGCGCCCGGCTCGCGGCCAGTCTCCGGCTGCCGTCCGTGCTCGTCGTCAGGGCCGACGAGGAAGGGGTCATGGACCGGCAGGCTCGCCTGTTCATCACTGCATGACAGGTCCGCCCTACGTGGGACGTTCGGCCCTGCCGGGCCGCTCGGGCCGGGTCGACGCTTGACGTGACGGACAAGCCTTCGCAGAGGGAGCCCCAGTCGTGACGACGATGGCGAATGACCAGCAGCAGGCGCTTCGGCGGGCTGCGGTGCGGGCGACCCTCGCGCCGTCCGTCCACAACACCCAGCCGTGGCGGTTCGTCTTACGGCCCGGGCAGCTGGAGCTGTACGCCGACTGGAGTCGGCAGCTGTCCGTACTCGATCCGACCGGCCGGCAGCTGACGATCAGCTGCGGCTGCGCGCTGTTCAATGCGCGGGTGGCGCTCGCGGCCCTGGGGGGCGTGGACGTCAGCCGGTTCCCTGACTCGGCGAGGCCGCAGCTTCTCGCCCGCGTGGGCAGCGGCGGGGGCGGGCGGACCTCGATCGGGATGCTCGACCCGCTGATCGAGTTGCGGCAGAGCAACCGCCGGCGGTTCGAGGCGGACGAGGTGCCCGAGGACGTGGTCGAGCTGCTGCTCGACGGGGCGTCCGCCGAGGGCGCCCGGCTCTTCCCGGTTCGCGACACCGACCATCGATTGGCTGTTGCGACGCTAAGCCAGCACGCCGACCGGGAGGAGAACGCAAATCCCGCCTATCGGGCGGAGCTGCGACGGTGGACGACGGACGACCGGGATCGTCGCGACGGTGTACCGGCACTCGCCGTCCCTCGAGTCGACGGGTCCGCGGAGGACGACGTGCCGATCAGGGACTTCGACACGCACGGTTCCGGCCTGCTGCCGGCCGAGACGAACTCCAGCCTGCAGCAGTGTCTTCTCCTGCTCGGGACCGATGAGGACAACGCAGAGGGGTGGCTGCGTGCCGGCGAGGCGCTCGAGCGGGTCCTGCTCGAGGTCACCCGGCTCGGTTACGTGGCCAGTGTGCTGACGCAGGTCGTGGAAGTGCCCTGGACCCGAGAGCAGGTGCGCAGCCAGTTGGGGCTGTCGATGCAGCCGCACGTTCTCCTTCGGGTCGGGCGCGCACCCGCAGGTCCGGCCTCACCCCGCCGTCAGATGGTCGACGTGCTCGTGGAGGAGCCATGAGACCCGTCCGCGGGCCGTTAGTTCCCCCGCCATGACGAAGCCGCCGTTGGTCGTCGGAGTCGACGGCTCCCCGTGCTCCCGTCGTGCGGTGTTGTGGGCTGCGGACGAGGCGGCGCTGCGGGGTGACGAGTTGCTCCTGGTTCATGCGCAGGGAGACGCCGATGTCGACCTGGTCCGGCGCTTTGGTGATCCCGGGCTGCGGGCGCTCGAACAGGTAGGGGAGCAGGTGCTCGCCGACGCCAGCGCTGCGGTGACCGCCCGACAACCCGGCGTGACCCACCGGGAACTCCGCAGCTGGGGCACCCCGGCACGGGCCCTGCTGGATCTGGGCCCCGACGCCTCAGTGATCGTTATCGGTGCCGGGTCTGTGCGTGACGGCACACGGGCTCCTGCTGGCTCGGTCAGCGGCAGCCTGGCGGAGCAGGCGCCGTGTCCCGTGGTCGTCGTGCCGGAGGGGCAGAGCGGTGTGCCGCGGGGACGCATTGTCCTGGGCGTCTCCGAGGCGGAGCCAGCACGCTACGCCCTCGAGCTAGCCCTCTACGAAGCGCAGCTGCACGGTGCAGCGCTGGTCTGCGTCCGCGCCTGGCAAGGAACCGCGCGGGCCCTCACGACCGCCCGCCCCACCGCGATCGAGCGGGAGACCCGCGCCGCCCTGGACCTGCTCGATCGCCGCCTCGCCGAGGCTCGGGCGCTGCATCCCAGGGTGGCCGTCCTCCCGTGCCTGGTGTGCGGCTCGCCCGCGCAGGTGTGGTTGCTCGCCGCGCGCGACGCCGACTTGATGGTGCTCGGCGGCCCCCCGGCGACCGGTCAGGGTTCTCATCCCGGCCCTGAACCTGCGGCGGTCGTGGGTCATTCGTCGTGCCCGGTCATGGTTGTGGGCGGTGGCCGTCGCAGTGGCGACTGACGGGCCGAGTGGACGCCCAGCAGCCCGACGGTGATCCTGCTCGTCGCGGTCATCCTCCTCGCGCTGGCCTTCGACGTGACCAACGGCTTCCACGACTCGGCGAACTCGATCGCCGCGCTGGTGGCAACGGGAGCCGCGCGACCTGGTGCGGCTCTGGCACTGGCTGCGACTTGTCATGCGGCAGGTCCGCTCCTACTCGGGACAGCGATCGCAGACACGGTCGGTGGGGTGGTCGCGGTCCGCCCTGAACAGGTGCTGACCGCCGTGACAGCAGCGCTGGTCGCGGCCATCACCTGGAATCTCGGGACCTTGTGGCTTGGCCTGCCATCGAGCTCCTCGCATGCCCTCGTCGGCGGTCTGGCCGGTGCCAGTGCGGCGACAGCCGGCGTGTCGGCGATCCATTGGGGCGGCTTCGATCAGGGGCGAGTGACCGGCGTGGTCGGTGTGCTCGTGGGGCTCGCCGTGTCACCCCTGCTGGGTTTCGGTGCCGCCCTGTTGATGGGACTGGCGGCTCGGCGCCTTCTGCGCCGGGCGCGGCGCCGCGTCAACCGGCTGCTTCGTGGCGGCGAATGGTTCACGGCGGCGGCTCTCGCGTTCGCGCACGGCGCGAACGACGCGCAGAAGACAATGGGTGTCATCACCCTGCTGCTGGTCTCCACCGGACATCTGGCCCTGTTCGCCGTTCCGCTGTGGGTGAAGCTCGCCGCTGCCGCCTCCCTGACCATTGGCACCAGCCTCGGAGGCTGGCGCATCGTCCGAACCGTCGGACGGGGGATCTACCGGCTCCGTCCCCTCGACGGGTTGGTCAGCCAGACCAGCTCCGCCGTGGTCATCCTGGGCGGCGCTGCCGTCGGAGCGCCGGTCAGCACGACGCACGTCGTCGCTTCCAGCGTCGTCGGCATCGGTGCGGGGCGGCGACGGCGGCATGTCCACTGGCCGGTGGTACGGGAGATCGCGTCGGCATGGGTCGTCACCCTGCCCGGCACGGCGCTGATCGCGGCCGGGTTCGTGACGGTCGGACGGTGCGCGGCGTGAGAGGGATGCGCGCGTGGTTCCTCCCGCGCGACATCGACGTCATGGCGTTGCTGCGCGACCAGGCGGGCATGGTCGGTGCAGGCCTCGACGAGCTGGCCGACTGGGTCTCCGGGTCGACACCAGCCCGCCGAGCCACCGAGAGCCTGCGTGAACGGTTGACCGGGGAGCGCGCGACCAGCCGGGCAGTGCATGCCGCAGTCCGGGCGAGCTTCAGTACGCCGCTTGAGGGCGAGGACATCTTTGAGCTCACCGAGCGCCTGGGTGAGCTGGCGGAGGCGACGTACAACCTGGTGCGGGAGGCGGAGATCACGGCCACCCCCGCGGACTGGGGCCTCCAAGGGATCGTCGCCCCGATAGTCGACGGTGGGCGGACTGCCCTGCGGGCGGTGGTGCGGCTTCCGGCTGCGGCGGCCGGCGAGATCGGCGACCGTGCGGTGGCCGAGCTGAGCCTGGCCGAGCACGCCTACCGGGCGGCAATCGTCGATCTGGAGCAGGAGGACGACCTGCGCCGCGAGGTGCGACGCCGCGAGCTGTACCGGCGCGCCGAGCACCTCACGGCCAGCGCCGTTCGGCTCGGGCGCCGCGTCTCGTACGCGGTCTACAAGGAGGGGTAGCGGACGGCTGCCAGGCGCAGACGAGTGCCGCCCAGACACGGTTGCGACGTACGTCCTCACGCGACGGGCACAACGTCCCTGGCGGCGTCGCCGGGGGGCCGAGGATGCTGGGGTGAGGCCGCGAGGTGAGGGTGTTCGTGATGATGTACTGGTGGTACGGCGACCACATCAACGGTGTCGGCTACGCGATGATGCTCGTCGTCTGGGGGCTCATCATCACCGCCGGAGTCCTACTCGTGCGCACGCTCGGACGCGGCGAGGCGCGACGGGACCGGGCACGTCCTCCTGCGGAGCAGTTACTCGCGGAAAGGTACGCCCGGGGTGAGATCGATGAGCAGGAGTACTACCACCGGCTGCACGTGCTCCACGCTGCTCCACGACCGGGCGTCGGGGCCTGACGCATCGCTGCGTGGCAGACGAGCTGCCAGCGAACCTGCTCGACCGGTCACTGCCGGGAACGTTTGAAGTAGAAGAGCAGCTCGTAGCCGGCCTGTTTCATCCTCGTCCACGGGCTGCTGGCCCGGATGTGCTCCGGCGCCGGGTGCTCATGGACCTGCGCGGGGTAGTCGTGCCGGAAGGTGGGGTGCTCTTCGCGCAGATGCCACTCGAGTTCGGTCTTGGTGGCGAACCTGAGCACGCACTCCGGACACTGGTGCACCGTCATGTTCCACCTCCGGCTCGGGACACCGCGTCCCGTGCGTGTGCCCTCGGTCTTCGACGGTAGGGCGACTGCACGGCGTAACCCAGGGCCGATGGTCCTGAGGTCCGTCTGCTTCCGGATCCGGGTGACGACGATGGGCTGCGGCTGCCTCCATTCGTCGAACTCGGAGGAAGCATCAACGGAAACGGTGATCAGCGTTCACTCGGGCGCGGTCGGCCGTGTGCCGGTGATAGGCGTGTCCCAGGTGCCGGCCGGTGCCCGGACGAACCGGCGGCCGGTCAGTTCGTCGGGCGTGATCCGCAGGAACTGCGGCTTGGCCGTACGGTGCCACGGCGAGAGCGGGATTCCCACGGTGTCGATCAGCTCGTCGGTGCCCCGCAGCTGCCTTGCGTGGCCTTTCACCACCACGCTCCAGGCCTCGGCCGTGCCCGCCTCGTAGCCGTCGACCTCGAAGGCGACGGGCGCTTCGAGCGCCGCCGAGAGCTTGGGGCCCTGCGCCGTGCGCAGCACCACGGTGCCGTGGTCGACGGCGAAGTTCACCGGGAAGATCTCGGGACGGCTGTCGACCACGACGGCGAGGCGACCGACATCGCTCGTCCTCAGCAGAGCCCAGCACGCATCGGGCGCGAGTTCGATCGTGCCGGGGGACTGCTCTGGAGACATGTGGACACGGTGGGGGCCGCCGGGTCAGGTGGCCAGGGCCGAAGGTCCTCGTTTGCCACCACGCCAGACGCCTGGCTGGGGGCGCGAGCAGCCGACTGCCGGCTGCGCGGAGCTCGGACGACAGCGCGCCTGAGCTCGGGCAGGTGGGCGGGGACCTCGGCCCGTTGCTGGCCGGGCGACCCGTCCTCGGGCTCGACTCGCCAGAACGCGCGGGTGGTGCTCGCGAGCGCATCACCACGCGAGCGCATCACCAAGTGAAGCCAGCGCCATCCGGGCCGGCTCCGTACTCGAACCACGCGAGCACACTCGGCAAGCCATCCCCCCGTAAGACTGAGGCGATGAGCAATCAGCTCGAGCTGTAAGACCTGCGCTTCGTCTTCGTGTACCGGCCGATCCGCATTGTGGCTCCGGCGACAGCCGTCCCTGTGTGGCCGGCCGATGGGTGCCGGTCCTGACCTGCCGCTTGCCGGGCCATGTTGGGGACCTTGTGCCCTTCGCCGTGGGCGAGGCGCAGCGGACAGTGCCTGACATGGACGGTTTTCCTGAGGTGCTCTCGCGGCAGGACTGTCTGCGCCTGCTGACGACGGTCCCGGTGGGGCGGGTCGTCTACACGCAGCACGCCTTGCCCGCGGTCGCTCCGGTCGGCTTCGTCTTGGACGGGACGGAGCTACTACTGCGCCTGCCTGAGGGCAACGAGCTGGCGGCGGCGGTACGCCGCAGTGTTGTGGCGTTCCAGGCCGACGACGTCGATCCTGTGACGCAGGGTGGCTGGACGGTGACGGTGACGGGCTGGGCGCGCGAGGAGACGGATCAGGCCCAGTTGCGGCGGTTGGCGGCACTGCCGCTGCGGCCGTGGATTGCCGGGGGCCGCGAGCACTTCATCAAGATCACGACAGACCTGGTCAGCGGCAGCCGGCTCGGACCGCGCGTCCCAGCCTGACCTCGTCCCGTTAGCGGATCGGGACGCGCCAGGTCAGCCGGGTGCCGTGCTCGTCGCCCGCCTCGATCAGGAGAGTGCCGTGGCAGGTGGCCGCACGGTCGGCCATGTTCGCCAGCCCGCTACGTCTTCCTCCCTCGGTGATCCCGACGCCGTCGTCCTGGACCACCAGCCGCAGCTCGTCGTCGACCTCAATCTGGACGTCCACCCGGCGGGCGGCGGCGTGTCGGGCCGCGTTGGACAGGGCCTCGCGCAGGACGGCGACGACGTGCTCGCCGAGCTCGGGTGGCACCGAGGTGTCGACCAGCCCGACGAGGCGGAACGAGGGCGCGAACCCGAGCTGCTCGGCGCCGGAGTCGACGACTTCGAGCAAGCGGTGGCGAAGACTGTCCCGTTCGCCGTTCGGCACGGACTGCAGGCCGTAGATGGTCGAACGGATCTCGCGGATCACCGCGTCCAGGTTGTCCACGGCGCCACGCACTCGAGCCGCGGCGTCCGGGTGCTCCACGAGCCGTACAGCACTTTCCAGCTGCATGCCGGTGGCGAACAGGTGCTGGATGACCAGATCGTGCAGATCCCGGGCGATCCGGTCCCGATCTTCGTACACGCTCAGCCGCTCGGCCTCCCGGCGGTGTTCGGCCAGCGCCAAGGCCACGCCTACCTGGGTCGCGAAGGCCCGCAGTTCAGGCAGTGCGCTGCTGGGCGGGTCCGGAGCGTCGGCGGCTGTGACCGCGACGAGCACCCCCGGGTGCGGCGCCATCTCCACCGGGACGACCAGGACCTGGCCGCCCTTGCCGAAGCCGGCGGGCAGCGGGTCGCTGGTGTCGCCGAGCAGGAAGGGCATCCCGTCCTCCGGTCCGGTCAGGTCGGGCAGGTAGCTGCCGAGCAGTGGCGCGCTGTTCGCGCCGGCGGCGGCCTCGACGACGAGTTGCTCTCCACGCGGCACTGCGAGGACAGCGACGTCGGCGCCGACGAGTTCGCGGGCCCGCTCCACGATCATGGTCAGGACGTCCTCGCGGTCGCTGCCGGACAGGAGCTTGGTGGCGACCTCGGCGGTGGCGGACAGCCAGTGTTCGCGCCGGCGGGCGGCCTCGTACAGCCGCGCGTTCTCGATCGCGACGCCGGCCGCGGCGGCCAGGGCCAGCACGACCGACTCGTCCTCCGCGTCGAACGAACCACCGCCCCGCTTGTCGGTCAGGTAGAGATTGCCGAAGACTTCCTCGCGGACGCGGACGGGCACGCCGAGGAAGCTTGTCATCGGCGGGTGGTTCGCGGGGAAACCGGATGCTGCCTTGTGCTGGGACAGGTCATCGAGGCGTAGGGGATGCGGTTCGCGGATGAGGAGACCCAGGATGCCGTGTCCGCGCGGTAGCGGTCCGATCGCGGCGGCCTGCCGGTCGTCGATGCCGACGGTGAGGAACTGCGCCAGCTTGCCGTCCTCGCCGATGACACCGAGTGCGCCGTACCGGGCGTCCACCAAGGTCACCGCGCCGGCGGTGATCCGCCGCAGCATCGTTTGCAGGTCCAGGTCGCTGCCGATCGTCAGCACCGCCTCGAGCAGCCCACGTACCCGATCCCGCGTGGACATGACCACCGACAGCCGGCTCTGCAGCTCGCCGAGCAGTTCGTCCAGCTGCAGTTGCGGCAGGACCGGCCGGGGGTCCTTGGCTCCGGGGACCTGGGCGCTCATGCGGTGACCATCCCACGGCCCCTGGCCATCTGCGAGCTAGGGACGCTGCGCCTGCCCCCGGCAAATCCGGCTAGGCCGCGATCGCCCAGCTCTTACCACTGTTTGCCGTGCTCCCCTTGCCGTACCTCAGTTGCGAGGATGGCGGCCTGGGTGCGGCGCTCTAGGCCGAGCTTGGTGAACACGTTGCTCACGTAGTTCTTAACCGTCTTCTCGGCCAGGTACATGCGCTCGCCGATCTCCCGGTTGGTCAGTCCCTCCCCGATGAGGTCCAGGATGCAACGTTCCTGCTCCGTGAGGTCCTTGAGCGGCCCGTCCACCTTGGGCGCGCGCAGGCGCTCCAGGAGAGTGGCCGTCGCCCGCGCGTCCAGCAGGGATCCGCCGGCCGCGACCGTCCGTACCGCGCCGAGCAGGTCCGCCCCACGGATCTGCTTGAGCACGTATCCGGATGCGCCGGCCATGATCGCGTCCATCAGTGCCTCGTCGTCCGCGAACGACGTCAGCATCAGGCAGGCCAGCCCGGGCATTCCCGAGCGCAGCTCCCGGCACACAGAGACCCCGTCACCGTCGGGAAGGCGGACATCGAGCACCGCCACCTGCGGCTTGAGCGCGGGCACGCGGGCGAGGGCTTCAGCTGCCGTGCCGGCTTCACCCACCACGCGCAGGTCACCCTCGCTCTCCAGGAGCTCCTTGACCCCGCGCCGGACCACCTCGTGGTCGTCGAGCAGAAAGACGCTGATCTGGGCCTCGGTCACTCCTACAGGCTGCCACGAACTGACGGGTCGATGGTGATCGTCGTTCGTCCCGGCTTCCGGGGACCTAAGACTCTGCGCCATTGCTATGCAGGTGGCGAAGCTGCGTTCAGCGCCGGGCGTTCGGCCCCGGTCGTGAGAACCGGGAGTTCCCATGCGCCGCAAGACCTTCGATGCCCTGCTGGCCACCGGTGGACTCGTCCTCGCTGTCGTCCTGCTCGTCGCCGGCAGCCTGCTCATCTGGGGCTCCAGCTTCGCAACCGGCCAGGTGCGCCAGCAGCTCAGCGCCCAGCAGATCTTCTTCCCCGCGGCGGGCACTAAGGCGCTCGCCGACCCGCAGGTCGGCCCCTACCTGAACCGCTACGCGGGCCAGCAGCTCACGACGGGTGAGCAGGCCAAGGCCTACGCCGACCACTTCATCGCGGTGCATCTCAAGGAGATGACGGGCGGCCAGACGTACGCCCAGCTCAGCAGCAAGGCACTGGCCAATCCCACGGATCAGCAGTTGCAGGGCCAGGTCGCCACGGTCTTCCGCGGCGAGACGCTGCGCGGGCTGCTGCTCAACGCCTACGCCTTCGGCACCCTGGGCCGGATCGCCGGAATCGCCGCCATCACGTCCTTCACCGGCGCAGCCCTGATGCTCACACTGAGCGGGCTGGGACTGCTACATCTGCGCCGGGTCCCCGGCGACGCCTGGCTCGTCGTCCCCGGCCGGCACGCGGCCCCCGTGACCGCCTGACCCTCGACCATCCCGTCGGCTGGTCCTTCCTCGGCCGCCGACGGGACGGCCTCCCTGTGTCGGCGGGCGCTGCCCCGGCCGGGCCGGTTGGCGCCGCTGCTGGGGAAGTGGCCGCTCGCGGAACTGTCGGAGGGAGGCAGCATGGCGCAGGACACGGGTCTTCTTGGCGTTCAGGTGCACGAGACACATGTGTCGTGGGTGTTCCTGGTCGGGGACCGGGCCTTCAAGATCAAAAAGCCCGTGCGGACCGGTTTCCTGGACCTCACCGCGCTGGCGCAGCGTGAGCGGGTGTGCGCGCGGGAGGTCGAGCTCAACCGCCGGCTGGCTCCCGACGTCTACCGCGGCGTCGCGCACCTGATCGGGCCGGACGGGCTCCGCGAACCGATGGTGGTGATGGCGCGGATGCCCGAGCAACGTCGGCTGTCCTCGCTGGTAGCGGCGGGCGCCGACGTCGCGCCGTCCTTGCGGCGGCTCGCCGCCGACCTCGCCGCCTTCCACAAGAAGGCCGTGCGGTCGCCGGCGACGGCGGCAGCGGGTGCACCGGAGCGGGTCCTGCGGTCCTGGCGGGACAACGCCGCGCAGGTCCACGCCGCCCAGATCGAGGCCGCCGGAGCCGGCGTCCTCGACCTTGCCCAGCTGGACCGGGTTGCAGCCATGGCGGAGGAGTACATCTGCGGTCGGGAGCGGCTCTTGCGGGAACGCGTGGCGGCCGGACGGTGCTGCGACGGCCATGGCGACCTGTTGGCCGACGATGTCTTCTGCCTGGACGATGGTCCGCGGGCCCTGGACTGCCTGGAGTTCGACGACGCCCTGCGCTACGGCGACGTGCTCGCCGACGTGGCGTTCCTCGTCATGGACCTGGAACGTCTAGGCCGCCCAGACCTCGGCGACCTCTTCGCGGCGGCCTACCGGGAGCACTCCGGCGACAGCTGGCCGGCGTCGCTCCTGGCCCACTACGTCGCGTACCGGGCGCAGGTCCGGGCAAAAGTGGCCGGCTTACGAGCCCAGCAGGGAGTCCAGGCCGCGGGCCGGGAGGCCGCCGCGTTGCTCGACCTGGCCGAGCGGCGGCTGCGCCGAGGCGCCGTCCGTCTCATCCTCCTGGGCGGACCGCCCGGTTCCGGCAAGAGCAGCGTCGCCCGGGCGTTGTCGGCGCGCTGCGGCTGGGCGCTGCTGCGGAGCGACGTGGTGCGCAAGGAGCTGGCGGGGGTGCCGCCGGACCTGCACAGGCGGGATGCTCTGGGCCGGGGGATCTACACCCCGGAAGCGACCCGAGCCACCTACGCGGCCCTGCTGGATCGGGCCCGGGACCTGCTGGAGCGCGGCAGTTCGGTGGTACTCGACGCCTCCTGGTCCGCGCCTGAGTTCCGGGAGAAGGCGCGGGCGCTGGCCACCGCGACGCGCTCCACACTCAGGTCCTACTACCTCGAGGTGCCAGCGCCTGTGGCCGCCCGGCGCCTGGCGGCGCGCGAGGCGGCGGGGGACGACCCGTCGGATGCGGGGGTGACTGAGGGTAGGGCTCTGCGGGCCCGATTCAGGCCGTGGCCGGAGGCCACCGTGCTGGACGGCACCCTCCCGCCGGCTGAGCTGGCGGCCCGCTGCGCCCAGGGGCTGGGCGTCGACAGGAGCCATCCCGAGGAGCCGGCGTAGGCGCGGGTGCTCGCGGAGCCATCCTCACTGCTCGCGAGCCGCGTCGGTGGACGGGCCGGAGCGCTTCGCACCTGCCTCAATGAGCGAGGCGGCCACGCGGGTCGGCATGACGACCACAGGACAGGCGGCATGCCCGGCGCAGTCGCGGGCGATCCCGCCCACCGGGAGCCCGCCTCCACCGCCGAGTCCGTGCGCGCCGAGAACGAGAAGATCGGCCTCCGCCGAGGCGGCAAGCAGGACCTGAGCCGGGTGCCCTTCCCGAACCTCGCTGCGCACCGCCAGCCCGGCCAATGCCTCCTGGGCCCGCTCGAGCGTCGCCTCCAACCGCTCCCGGGCCGCCGTCAGCTCGTCGCTGTCCTCGGCGTTCACAGGGGCGTAGACCGGATGGGGCACGCGCTCCCAGACAGTGAGGACGACGAGCTCCGCCGCCGCCAGGCGGGCGAAGCCTGCGGCGGCCATGAGCGCGGCCTGCGCCCCCACGGAGCCGTCCACGCCCACGAGGACCTGCTGCACCTGCATCCCGTTCCCCTTCCCCTTCCCCCACTCGAACCGCCTGTCAGCCTCCGGATCGGCTCGGGTGGGCGGAAGGGGCCTTGGTCCCTCGCTCGGCGCTCTTGGGTTCAGGCGCTGTTGCGGACAACGGCGACCGTGCAGGCTGCCTGGTGCAGAACCGTGCGTGAGACCGATCCGAGCAGCAGTCCGGTGAAGCCGCCGCGGCCGCGTGAGCCGACCACGACCAGCTCGGCGCCCTTGGAGGCGCTGGTGAGCGCGTATGCCGCGCCGCCGCGGTGCACGATTCCGGACACCGGGACGTCGGGGAACGTCTTGCCGCCTTCGTCGAGTGCAGCAGCGAGCAGCTGCCGGGCTTGGCGGGCTTGGCCGGCTCCGCCATGAGGGAGGGATAGTTCCGCGCCGCCCGGCATCAACCTGATGTCGTCCCAGGCGTGTATCGCGGTGAGTCCGGTACCCCGCAGGGCGGCCTCCTCGAAGGCGAACGCCAAGGTGCTGGCGCAGGTGCGCCCGGCGTCCACCCCGACGACGACGCCCCGGCTGACGGTGCCCTGACGGCGCACGACGACGACCGGCCGGTTCGCGTGGGTCGCCAGGTGGCCGCCTACCGAGCCGAGAAGCAGCTCCGGAAATCCGCCGCTGCCGCGCGCGCCGACCACGATCAGCTCCGCGTCGCCGGCCTCCGCCAACAGTGCGGCGGCGACCGAAGGGGCGATCATGATCGCGCTCATCACCGGGACGGTGGGATGACGTTCGGCCACCTTGCGCGTTGCCTGCTCCAGCAGCCGCTGGCCCCGCTGTCGCCAGGCCTCCTGCAGCCCAGGCAGTTCCTCCTGCGGAGCCTCGCGCACCCGGTGCGCCGAGACGTTCAGAACATGGACGAGCCGCAGGGGCCGCTGCCGCCCGGCAGCCTCCGCCGCGGCCCAGTCCAAGGCCGCCCAGGCGTCCCGGGAGTCTTCGACGCCCGCGACGACCACACGTGGCTGATTGTCCATCGGACCTCCTCGTCCGGCCAACCCTCAGGGCCAGATCCGCGGCCAGGCCAGAGTCGTTGGTCCCGCCAGCTGTCTCAGGACGAACGTCCTTCCGCCCCTGGACCTATTGGCACTGTGCATGTGCCCGCGGGGCGAGGAGCGTCACAGGACCGGCCTGGCGTCCGGTAGGCCGGCGTACGAGCGAATTTAGGAGGCCCCCTCATGCACGCTCTCGTCTACCACGGAGTGGGACAGAAATCCTGGGACGAGGTACCGGACCCACGGCTGCAGGACGATTTCGATGCCATCGTCGGCATCGAGGCCGCAACCATCTGCGGGACGGACCTGCACATCTTGATGGGGGACGTCCCGGAGGTGACCCCCGGCCGGGTGCTGGGGCACGAAGCGGTCGGCGTCGTGGAGGCGGTCGGCTCCGCGGTGCGCTCAGTGCAGCCCGGGGACCGGGTGGTCGTCTCCTGCATCAACGGCTGTGGGATCTGCCGGTTCTGCAGGCAGGGTCGCTACGGCCAGTGCCTCGGCGGCGGTGGCTGGGTACTCGGACACCTGATCGACGGTGTTCAGGCGGAGTACGCACGCATCCCGTTCGCCGACACCTCGCTCTACCGGCTGCCGTCGTCGATGTCGGCCGAGGCTGCAGTGCTGCTCGCCGACATCCTGCCCACGAGCTACGAGGTCGGTGTCCTCGCCGGCAGGGTTCGCCCCGGTGACACGGTCGCGGTCGTCGGGGCGGGACCGATCGGCCTCGCTGCTGTCATGACGGCGCGGCTGTTCTCGCCCGCGCACATCATCGTGATCGACCCCGTCGTCAGCCGACTGGACGCGGCGAAGCGGTTCGGCGCCGATGTGGTGGTCGCGAATGGGCCGACACAACCCGAGCCGGCCGACCTGGTCATGGACCTGACCGGCGGTCTCGGGGCTGACGTCGTCATCGAGGCCGTGGGCAAACCGGAGACGTTCGAGTTGTGCACCCGCCTCGTGCGGCCTCTCGGCCACGTCGCCAACATCGGCGTGCACGGCGCTCCCGCCACGCTCCACCTCGAAACGTTGTGGACCAAGGACGTGACGATCACGACGGGACTCGTGGACACCTCGTCGACCGCCGAGTTGCTCGGCCTCGTGGCCAACCGCCAGATCGAGCCGAACCCCCTTGTGACGCACACCTTCGCGCTGTCCGAGGTGATGACGGCCTATGACGTCTTCTCCCGGGCCGGTGAAACCGGCGCCCTGAAGGTCGTCATGACCAAGGAGCACGTGGCGTCATGACAGACCACTCGCCCGCCGTACGGCCGGTGCTCGTCGGTACCGACGGTTCCGACGAGAGCCGCGCTGCCGTGCGCTGGGCTGCCGACGAGGCCGAACGCCTGGACGTACCGCTGCATGTCGTGCACAGCTATCTGTGGCCTTACTACGACGTGCCCCTGGGCCGACCCCTGGGGGCGCCGCCGGGTGCCCGGTCTGCAGGCTGCGGCGAAGCGCGTGCTGGCGGAGGCGGTCGCCGAGGCCAAGACGATCGCCCCCGCGACACCGCTCGAGTCCAGCTTGCTGGTCGGAGCTCCTGCCGCCCAGTTGATGTGAGCCGCGCAGAATGCTCAACTGCTCGTGGTGGGCAACCGGGGGCTGGGCGGGTTCACTGCTCTGCTGCTGGGTTCGGTGGGGATCACCGTCGCCGCCTGCGCACCGTCTTCCGTCGTGGTCGTGCGCGGGCCGCAGGCGCACCCCGAGGGTCCGGTCGTGGTCGGGGTAGACGGCTCACCGCGGGGCGCCGCGGCGCTCGTCACGGCGTTCCAGGAGGCCTCTCGGCGCGGCGTCGGTGTGATGGTGGTCCATGCCTGGACGTTCCCGCTGCACCTAGAGGCCGTGGACGACGGCTACGAGGCGCTGTACGCCGAGGGCAGGCGCGCTGGACAGGAGCTGTTGGACAAGTCGGTGGCCGAAGCCACGGCGTCGTTTCCCCACGTCGAGGTCGAGCTGCGGCTGGGAGACCGCTCGTCGGCGGCGGAACTGGTGGCCGCTTCAGACGACGCGCAGCTCGTCGTCGTGGGCACCCGCGGCCTCGGCGGCCTGCGCGGAGCGCTGCTGGGCTCGACCACGCATGCGCTGCTGCACCATGCCGCGTGTCCGGTGTTCGTTCAACATGCCGGCTGACGGGCAGTGTTCCGGGCGATCGGAGGGCAGAAGGCATTGCGGCCTTCACTGCCTGCCATCCCTGTTTGACGAACGTCCGAGCGGTGGGGGCCGGTGATGAGTCTCGTCCTGGTTGGAGTCGATGAGTCGGGGGCGTCGCAGTCGGCCTTGGAGTGGGCACTGGACGACGCCACCCGGACTGGCGCCTCAATCGAGGTGCTCTACGCCTGGCAGCCGCCCGTGTACGGCGGGTATCCGGCACACCCTCTGGCCTGGGGGCCTCCGGAGGAAGCCCTGCGCTCCTGCGCAGCGGCGGTTCGGTCGATGTTGTTCCGAGCCGGGCACGAGAGCCCGGACGATGCGCCGCCCTGCACCGTGACGATCGTGGCCGATTCGGCTGCGCGCGCACTCGAACGCGCATCCGAGCGGGCGGACGTCCTGGTCGTCGGCGAACGGCCCGCCTGGCCGATGGTCCGTGTCGCACTCGGGTCGGTGGCGCTCGCCTGCCTGCGCCACCCGCACGGCGTCGTGGTGATCGTGCCCGAACGGGCCCGCCTGAAGGACGGAGCGGCTCGGGTCGTGGCGGGTCTTGACGAGGACGAACACTGGCAGCACGCAGTCCGCTGGGCCGCGCAGGAGGCGAGTGCCCGCGGGGCCGGGCTCGAACTGGTGGCCGTGCTACCGGCACACCAGTGGGACCTGGCCGGCCTATCCCTCGGGCAGGCCGCGTCCGAGCGGGTGCTGGAGGAGGGGGTCCGGCGCGCCTTGGCTGCTGCGCCGGAGTCGCGGTGACGTCCACCGTGCTGGTGGGGCGGCCCGGGGAGGCGCTCACCCGTCATACGGAGGGGAACCTGCTCGTCCTGGGCGGTCACGCCGCCGCACGCGGGCACGGGCCGGGAACGACGGGCCGGTATTGCGCGGAGCATGCGCGTGGCCCGGTAGCGGTCGTGGCCGGACCGCATTTCTGATCGTCAGCGGTCCCGACCCCTGGCTTGGCCAGCAGCTCACTCAGACGGATGTTCTAGGCGCAGGATCTCGGGGACGGTGCGCCGGGGTGTCGGTCGGGGGAGCTGGCCGTAGCCCAGCCGTAGCACGACCTGCGGGCGTGCGCTCTGGGTGAGCGCTGCGAGCTGGCGGCGCAGCGCCGGGACGTGCAGGGCCCCGTTGACATAGGACGCGGTCAGCCCGTCGCTGCAGGCGCGCAGCAACAGTCGCTGCATACCGGCACCGGCCCGCAGGACCGCAGGGCGGCCATCGCCTGTTGCGCTGATGACCAGCACCAGGGGCGCGCCGCGCTCTGCCTCGGCGATGTCCTGCGCCGACCAGGGGGGTAGCCCGGCAGTGCGGCAGAGGGTAGGCCGCAGCCACGACCGGATCGCTCCGAGTCCGTAGGCGTAGCCGGGCACCCCGTCCCGCTGCGAGGTGTCGTTGGCACGGGACCAGGCTGCCGCCTCGCGCCGGTAGGCGCCGTCTTCCCAGAGCTCGGTCTCGGCGGCGGCGGTCAGCCGGGCGAGCGCCTCCTGCCCCGCAACGTCCAGCGGGGTGACGACCGCCCCCTCCGCAGCGGCTTCGGCGACCAAGCGGTCCACCTCGTGGACCGGCACGGCGGTCGCCTGGAACGGCGCACGATGCGTACCGCGGCGCGGTACCGCGAACAGGAGATCGGGTGCGAGGTCGCCCTCGACCGGCGGACCCTGGACCACCACCCGGGCGAGCAGTTCCGGACGACTGGGATCTGGCATCAGCGTGACCTGTGTCCCGTACTCAGCCCCGGCGAGGGCTAGGCGCAGGTTGAGCAGTGCCGCTCCGCAGGCGAGCAGCGCCTCCCTGTTGTCGCTGTCGACGAAGGGGAGCTGCCGGGATGGGTCGAGGTACAGCTCCACCCTGGCCTCGGTCTCGTCCTCCGGCAGGTAGGCCAGGAAGGACCAGGGCTGGCTGTTGTGCTCGCTGGGTGCCAGGGCGGCGTGCGCCACTGCCCAGTCCAGCACCTCGGCCAAGCCTGCCTCCGGGGGCAGCCCGTGCTCGACCACGTCATGGGGGTTGCCGTCGCGGTACATGCCGCCAGGCTGGCGCGGTCCCCCCGCCGACCGGCAGAGACGTTCGTTTCCTGCTGCGGGGACGTTGGTCCCGTCCTGGCACCGGCGACGAGAAGTGGAACCGACCACCGCGGCGTCAGGCTGCGCCGAGGGCACCAGGGCCGGCCACCACAAGCGATCTCTGTGTTGTCTTCATGGCGCCACCGCACGGCAGGTGCAGCCAGCTTGGTGCTGGGTCAGGACGGCGGACGCACGACGGCGACGGTGCATGGTGCGTGGTGCACGACGGCTCTGGACACCGACCCGAGCAGGAGGCCGGTGAAGCCGCCCGGAACCTCTCGACGTTCGTCGCGCAGGAGCCCCGCCAGCTTCCGGCTGAACTCGGCAACCTCGACGGGGACAGCTTCCCTTGTTGGGACATGCGCGCTGGCCTTCTCGGGCGGTCCCTCGGGTCGGTCAATCTCGTCACCATGCAGATGGGGCGGGATGATGGCAGAGGGCTGTACCCCCAGCCCCGTGGGGGCAGTTGTGGTGGCAGTTCTTGGCAACACTCGACAGCCCCAGACCTACTCAGACAGCCCGCCGAGACTCTGTTCACGCTCAGGACCGGTCCAGACAGACCTAGACATCCGCTATGGGTCCCGCTGGCAGTGTGGGGGTCAGGGGTTCGAGTCCCCTCAGCTCCACCCGCACGAGAAGGGCCTTCGACCGGGTAACCGGATCGGAGGCCCTTTTGGTTGAGCTGATCTGTCGCGGTGCGAGCACCGTGCGTGACGAAGAGCCCGCCGCCCTGAGTGCCGAACCCGTCACTCGACTTGTTCATGTCCTGTCGCAAGTTTTCTGATTTACATCAAAGACATGACGCACAACGTCTTGACCGTAGAACGAATCTCCCGTACACATGCGCCCAACCTGAGTGATCAACATCACTCCAGTCGCTCTTGCCACTGTTGAAGGGTGCTCTCATGGGTCGCAGTCGCTGGTCGCAGGTCCTGCCCGCCGTAGCCGCCCTCGGTGCAGGCGCCGTCGTCCTGTCCGCCTGTGGATCGAACAGCCTGAAGGAGGGCGCGGGCGGCAGCACGGCCCAGCCTTCCGCCGGGGCCGGCTCCGCGAAGATCGCCCTGCTCGTGCCGCAGTCCGGGACGTACGCGCCGCTCGGCGCGGACATGGAGCAGGGGTTCCGGTTCTACCTCGAGCAGAAGAACGGCAAGCTCGGCGGCAAGACGGTCGACCTGCAGGTCGTCGACGAGGGTGCCGGGCCCGAGACGGGCGTCCCCGCGGCACAGAAGCTCGCCCAGCAGAGCGACCTGTCGGCCGTGGTGGGCATCGTGAACAGCGGGGTCGCGCTGGGCGTCCGCGACGTCTTCGACCAGGCCAAGCTGCCGCTCGTCCTCGCCAACGCGGGCGCCGACGCCATCACCGGTGCCAGGAAGTCGGACTACGTGTGGCGCACGT
Organism: Frankiales bacterium; assembly: GCA_025965475.1. GTDB lineage: Bacteria > Actinomycetota > Actinomycetes > Mycobacteriales > SCTD01 > RYN-124. The sequence goes on from JAOPWV010000095.1 coordinate 34,419, forward strand.
CGTTCTCGAACTCGCAGGTCTCCGGTGCGATGGGGTCGTACGTGGCCGAGAAGACAAAGGGCGGCAGCGTCTACCTCATCGCGCCCGACTACGCGGCCGGCAAGGAGTTCCTGTCCGGCTTCGAGAAGACCTTCACCGCGGCCGGCGGGAAGGTGGCCGGCCAGGAGCTCCCGCCGTTCGGCAAGACCAGCAACTACCAGCCCTACCTGGCCAAGATCAAGCAGTCCGGTGCAACGGGCGTCTTCGCCTTCTTCGCCGGGTCCGAGGCGGTGAGCTTCACCAAGCAGTACAAGGAGCTCGGGCTCGCCGGCTCCATCCCGCTGTACTCCAGCGGCTTCCTCACCGAGGGCGGCGTGCTCAAGGCCTCCGGTGCCGCCGCCGCCGGGATCGAGAGCTCGCTGCACTACAGCGACCAGCTCGACACGCCGCGCAACAAGGAGTTCGTCCAGGCCTACGCCGCCAAGTACTCGGAGCCCCCGACCGTCTATGCCGTCCAGGCGTACGACGCGGCGCAGGTGCTGGACAAGGCGCTCGAGAAGGGCACCACCGGGGATCAGGTCGTCGAGGGGCTGCGGGGCGTCGGGACCGTGGACAGCCCGCGCGGCCCGTGGACGTTCGACGAGAGCCACAACCCCAAGCAGGCGTTCTACCTCCGCAAGGTGCAGCAGGGTCCGGGCGGGACGCTCGTGAACGCGGTCGTCCGCGAGCTGGCCTCGCCCTGACGGGGGTGGCCGGTCGGCCACCGCTCTGTCCCGCCGACCGCAGTGGAGCCGCAACGTGCTGACCTGGCTGGGCGCCAACTACATCACGATGATCGACGGTGTGGCCCTCGGTGTCCTGCTCTTCACCATCGCTCTCGGGCTGTCGCTGGTCTTCGGGGTCATGGACGTGCTCAACCTGGCCCACGGCGCGCTGTACCTCATCGGTGCGTACGTCGCGGTGCAGGTGCTCGGTGGGGGATCGGCCTCGCTCCTGGCCTTCGCCGGCGCCGGCGTGCTCGCCCTGCTCATCGGTGGCCTGGCGGGCGCGGGGCTCTCCGTGATGACGCGGCCGGTTGCCCGCCGGGGGCATCTCGACCAGGCACTGCTCACCCTGGGTGTGGCGCTGGTGGTCGCGGACCTGCTGTCGGCGGCCTTCGGCAACGACGTGAAGTCCATCGACCCGCCGACCGCCTTCGCGGGGTCGACCTCGTTGCTGGGCGACGCCTACCCGACCTACCGCCTGGTCGTGATCGCCGTCGGACTGCTGCTCGCGATCGGCGCGTACGTCCTCATCGAGCGCACCCGCGTCGGCGCCCTGGTCCAGGCCAGCGTCGCCGACGCGCCGATGGTGCGCGCCCTGGGCGTCGACACCGGCCGCCTGGTGACGGGCGTCTTCGCGGCCGGCGGCGGCCTCGCGGCGCTGGGGGGCGTCCTGGGCGCGCCGATCCTGTCGGCGTACCCGGGGCTGGACACCCGCGTGCTCATCCTGGGCCTCGTGGTCGTGGTCATCGGAGGCCTCGGTTCGGTGACCGGGGCGCTGGTCGGCGCGCTGCTCATCGGCCAGGTCGAGACGCTCGGCGTCAGCCTGCTGCCGACCTACGCCTCGTTCCTCGTCTTCGGCACGATGGCCCTGGTCCTCCTGGTGCGCCCGTCCGGCCTGCTGGCCACGGGGCGTTCGGCATGACGTCACGGCTCGAGGAGCCGGTCGTGGCAGCGCCGGTGTCGGCCGGCACGAGGCTGCAGCCGCAGCCGCTCGACCCGCCGGCCCGGCTGCGCTGGTACGGCGTGGTCGTCGTCGCGCTCGCGTTCGTGCCGTTCGTCGCGCCCGCGGACGTGGCAGCCACGGCGACGCGCATCCTCGCGCTCGCGCTGCTCGCGGTCAGCCTGGACCTGCTCGTCGGGGTCGGCGGGATGCCCTCGCTCGGGCAGGCCGCGCCGTTCGGCGTCGGGGTCTACGCCGCCGGCCTGACGGCGCGCGAGCTGACGCCGTTCGCGCCCGTGCAGGTGCTGGTGGCGGTGGCCGCCGGGGCCCTCCTGTCGGCGCTGCTCGGCTGGCTCGTGGTGCGCTCCCGCGGGACGTACCTGCTCATGCTCAGCCTCGCGCTGGCCGAGCTCGTCCACACCCTCGCCGGCAAGTGGGACGCGCTCACGGGCGGGACGAACGGCCTGGTCGGCGTCCCGGCGCTCACGTTCGCCCCTGGTGGTGAACCGGTCCGGCTCGCCGGGCTCGTCTACTGGTGGGTGCTGGCCGTGGCGGTCGTCGGCTTCCTCGTCGTGGTCGTCGTGTCCCGCAGCGCCTTCGGCCGGTCGCTGCGCGGGATCCGCGACAACGAGGCGCGGATGAGCTCGCTGGGCTACTCGACGTTCCGGGTCAAGTACACGGCCTTCGTCATCTCCGGTGCGGTCGCCGGCCTGGCCGGTGCGCTGTGGATGGCGCAGACCCGATTCGCCTCGCCAGAGGACCTTGGCTTCCACGTGTCGGCCTTCGCGCTGCTCGCCGTCGTGATCGGCGGACGTGGCAGCCTGTGGGGGGCGGTGCTCGGGGCCGCGCTGGTCGGCGTGATCCGGGACGAGTTCGGTCCGCAGCTCGGCGGGCGCGGACCGCTGCTCCTCGGCATCGCCTTCATCGCCGCGGTCTACCTGCTGCCGCACGGCTTCGCGGGGCTCCGGCTGCGCCGGGCGCGCACGCAGGGGCACCCATGAGCACGCTGCTCGCGCTGGACGGCGTATCCAAGCAGTACGGCTCCCTCATGGCCGTCGACGGGGTGACGCTCGGCATCGAGCGCGGGGCGCGGCACGCCTTGATCGGGCCGAACGGCGCCGGGAAGTCGACGCTGTTCGGCCTCATCGCGGGGACGAGCGCCACGACGGCGGGGACGATCGCGCTCGCCGGCGAGGACATCACCAGGCGTTCGGACAGCTGGCGCGCCCGCGTCGGCGTCGCGAAGACCTTCCAGCATTCGTCGCTCTTCCTGTCGCTGTCGGTCGCCGACAACATCGCACTGGCGGCCCAGCGCCTGACCGGGCACGGGCTGCGGATCCGGACACGTGCCGCGCACTGCCCCGGTGTCGCCGAGGAGGTGGAGCGCTGCCTGGCCCTGGTGGGCCTGGCGGACCGGCCGCAGGTGCGGGTGAGCGCGCTCTCGCACGGCGAGCGCCGCCAGCTCGAGGTCGCCGTCGCGCTGGCGACCCGTCCGCGGCTGCTGCTGCTCGACGAGCCGACGGCCGGCATGTCGGCGGCGGAGAGCGGCCGCTTCGTCGGACTCGTCGAGTCCCTGCCTCCCGACGTCACGGTGCTGCTCATCGAGCACGACCTCGATGTCGTCTTCCGGCTCGCCGACCGGATCAGCGTGCTGCACCTCGGCAAGCTGCTGGCCGACGGCACGCCCGAGCAGGTGCGCGCGGACGAGGTCGTGCAGCAGGCCTACCTCGGCAGCGGCGCCGCGCGCGAGCTCTTCCTGACGTCGCCCGGCTCGCCGTGAGCGGCGACTTCGTCGTCCGGGACCTGCGCGCGGGATACGCCGGCAGCAGCGTCCTCGACGGCGTCGACCTCACCGTCGGCGCGGGCGAGGTGGTCGGGCTGCTCGGGCGCAACGGTGTCGGCAAGAGCACGCTCATGTCGACGGTCGTGGGCTGGGTGACCCCGACGGCGGGTTCGATCACGCTGGACGGGCAGGAGCTCGCCGGGCTGCCGACGCATCGCATCGCCCGGGCGGGCATCGCGATCGTCCCCCAGGGACGCCGCGTCTTCGCGCCGCTCACGGTCGAGGGCAACCTGCGCATCGCCGTTCCTGCCGGTGGGCCGCGCGCCTGGTCGCTCGAGCGGGTCTACCAGCTGATGCCGCGGCTCGCCGAACGCCGGCGCAACCGCGGCGACCAGCTCTCCGGCGGCGAGCAGCAGATGCTGGCCATCGCCCGGGCCCTGCTGCGGGAGCCGCGGCTGCTGCTGCTGGACGAACCCTCCGAGGGGCTCGCTCCCGCGGTCGTCGACCAGGTCGTCGAGATCGTGGCCGGCCTGCGCGCGCAAGGGCTGTCCGTGCTCCTCGTCGAGCAGGACCTGCACGCGGCCTTCGCCCTCAGCGACCGCATCCTCGTCATGCAGAAGGGGCGCATCGTGCACGACTCGACGACCGCCGAGTTCCGCAGCGACGGCGAGCGAGGACGACGGCTGCTCGGCGTCGGCTGATGCGGCTCAGCCGGTGGGGCGCCGGACCGGCGCGACGACCAGTGCGACGGCGACTGCCACGACCGCGACCCCGAGCATCTGCACGACGCGCAGCCGCTCGCCGAACAGGAGGAAGGCCTCGACGGCGACGGCGGGTGGAACGAGATAGAGCAGGCTCGAGACGCCGGCCGCGGTGCCGCGGCGGAGCAGCAGGAACAACAGCAGCACCGCACCCAGCGACAGGGGCAGCACCAGCCACGCGAGCGCGACGACGAACTCCCGCGTCCACTGCACGTGCATCGGCTCGGTCGCGGTGGCGGCCACGAGCAGCAACGCGGCCGCGGCGGCGTACTGCACCGCCGTACCCGACAGCATCGGCATCTGGTCGCCGTGCCGCTTCTGGTACAGCGTGCCCCCGGTGGCGGAGGCGAGGGCGACGAGGCAGGCGACCAGACCGGCCGCGGGCAGCGAGCCGGGCGCCGAGGCCGCCGCCGCCAGGCCCGGTGCCAGCACGAGGGCGACCCCGCCGAGGCCGAGCGCCAGCCCGCCCCACTGCCGCGGCGCGAGATGCTCACCGAGGAGCCGGCGCGCGAGCACGGCGGTGAGCACCGGCTGCAGGCTCACCACGACGGCTGAGACCCCTGCAGGCACGCCGCGGGAGAGGGCCCAGAACACGCCGGCGAGATAGCCGCCGTGCAGCAGCGTCCCGACGACGGCGGCATGCCCGTACTGCGCCCGGGACGCGGGCACGGGGGAGCGCAGCGCGGCGGCGAGCAGCATGAGCAGGGCGGACGCGACGGCCAGCCTGATCGCGAGGAAGGTGAACGGGTCGGCGTACGGCAGGCCGTACTTCGCCCCGACGAACCCGGTACTCCACAGCAGGACGAACGCCGCGGGCGCCCCCCTGGCGAGCCCGCGTGAACGGGGCGTGGTCATCCGGTACGCACAGTCACGGCCGGCGATGAGCGCAGGACGTTCGAGGCTCACGCGCTCCTCTGTGCGCAACACCTCGGGCCACGGATCCTCCAGACGCTCTACAGGTCACTCGCGGGAGCACGGGACCGTAGTACGAGAACGGTTGACAGTGCAGGCACCGGCCCCTGCCCGCGCGTGAGGGCCAAGGGCTGGAGCCCGTGCCGAGTGGAGCACCGGCGCTGGGCCGCGCCGGCATGTCAACGCGTCCGCTCGCGGCGGCCCGCGCTCGTCTGAGGCCGATTCGTGACCACATCAGGCGTGATTCTCTGTAAGCTCTTCGTTACACAGCGTGACTGCGGCCCAAGGAGCGTGCACGATCAGCGAGCTGTCCGGGCTCGTCAGCCCGCGCATCGACCGGATCATGGAGCTGGCCCGGCGTCACCTGGAGATGGACGTGGTCTTCGTCTCGGAGTTCACCGGCGGCCGGCAGGTGCCTCGGGCGATCGACGGCGACGGGGAGTCCTTCGGGTTGGCGGTGGATGAGGGCGTCCCGCTCGAGAACACGTACTGCCGGTTGATGCTCGACGAGCTGATCCCGAACGTCATCCCGGACATCGCCGCAGACGCTCGCGTCCGGCCCCTGCGCATCACCGTGGACGGCTCGATCGGTGCGTACGTCGGCGTGCCGCTGCGGCTGCCCGACGGGACGGTCTACGGGTCGTTCTGTGGCCTGAGCCACGACGAACAGCCAGGGCTGGACCGCCGGGATGCGAGCTTCCTGCGCATGCTCGCCGAGCTCGTCGTGGACGACCTCGAGGAACAGCGCCAGCGCGATCAGCGACGTGCCCAGATCGCCGACCTCATCCTCGGGGAGCGGGTCACCATCGCCCTGCAGCCCGTGGTCGACCTGCACACCGGCCGCTGCATCGGCGTCGAGGCGCTGTCGCGGTTCCCCGCCGGCTCCGGCTCGCCGGAAGCGGTGTTCGCCGGGGCGCACGACGTCGGCCTCGGCCTTGAGCTGGAGCGGATGACGGCGGCGCGGGCCCTCGCCCTGCGGCCCGCGATCGCCGCCGACCAGGCGCTCGGGATCAACCTCACGCCGGGCGTTGCGATGACGCTGACCGACGGCGACCTCGATGCCCCGCTGGAGCAGCTCGTGCTGGAGATCACCGAACACGAGGCGGTCGACAGCTACGCCGGCCTGCGCGACCGGCTCCAGCCGCTGCGCGAGCGGGGCCTGCGGCTCGCCATCGACGACGCGGGCGCCGGGTATGCCTCGCTGCAGCACATCATCGAACTGCAGCCCGACCTCATCAAGATCGACCGGTCCATCATCAACGGCCTGGCGGCGGACAAGGCGCGGCGCAGCGTCGTCAGCGGCTTCGTCCTCCTGGCGCTCGACCTGGGCGGCCGGGTCGTCGCCGAAGGCGTGGAGCGGCGCGACGACCTCCGGGCCGCGGCGGAGCTCGGGGTGGACCTGGGTCAGGGCTACCTGCTTGCCCGCCCGAGCACGAACTCCGCCGACCACGCGTACTGGGCGTCCGGGCCCGACCTGCTCAGGGCGCTGGACCGTGCGGTTCAGCCGGTCCGCCGGTAGGCGATGCCGGTGGACTCGTGGTCGCCGCAGCACTCACGGTGCTCCCGGTGCATCAGCATGACCTGCGGCTGGTAGGCGAGTTCGGCGACCACGCGCTCGCGGTGGCCGCACCCGGCGCAGACCAGCACGTAGCCAGGCTCCGTCCGCTCAAGACGCACGAACGGCGGCATCCTGGTCTCCCTCCACGCGCATCTCTTCCTTGCATGTTCAACAAGGCTAAGGACGGCATCGGCCCGGGTCTGCGCCAAACGGCTGCCGACCCGGTTGCGCCGTCCGGCTCACGGACCGGGCTGGCGTACCGATCTGGGCACAGTCGTTCGCGTTGCGCCCACGGGGTCCCCCCTCGTCGAATACAGTCCAAACACGATCGAGCACAACCGGGCGAACGCGGGAACAGCCACCTCGACATACGCCATGCGGACGGAGGTCGCTGAAGTGACGGGGCACAGTCTCGACCCGTTCCACGGGGGCGGCCAGGTCGGGGACGATCTGGCGGCGGTGGACTGGGCGTCGACCGCGCTCGGACACCCGGACACCTGGCCGCAGAGCCTGATCGCCGTGGTGCGGGTCCTGCTGTCGTCGCGGTTCGCGATGTGGATGGCCTGGGGACCGGACCTGACCTTCTTCTGCAACGACGCGTACCGCCGCGACACCCTCGGCAAGAAGTACCCCTGGGCGCTCGGCAAGCCGGCTGCCGAGGTCTGGGCCGAGATCTGGCCGGACGTGGGCCCGCGCATCGAGCACGTGATGAGCACCGGCGAGGCCACCTGGGACGAGGCGCTCCTGCTGTTCCTGGAGCGCAGCGGCTTCAAGGAGGAGAGCTACCACACGTTCTCCTACAGCCCGCTCGCCGGCGACGACGGTTCCATCGCCGGAATGCTCTGTGTGGTCAGCGAGGACACCGAGCGGGTGATCGGCGCGCGGCAGATGGCCACCCTGCGCGACCTCGGGTCGGAGGCGACGTCGCTGCGTTCGGAGGCCGACCTGCTCGCGGCGATGGCGCGCCACCTGGCGGACAACCCATGGTCGCTGCCGTTCACCCTGACCTACCTCCTCGACGGCCCGCGGTCGGCGCGGCTCGTGTGCAGCACCGGCCTGCCGGAGCACCACCCCGCGGCCCCGGCGCAGCTGGACCTCGGCGCCGGCGACAGCCCCTGGGCGGCGGCGGCCCTGTCCGAGGCGGGCCCCATCGTCGTCGACGCGACCGATCCTCGGGTGCCGGCACTTCCTGCCGGGCCGTGGGACACGCCACCGTCGCAGGTGCTCGTCGTTCCCTTCCGGCAGCAGGGCCAGAGCCTTCCGGACGGGTTCCTGGTGGCCGGGCTGAACCCCTTCCGCCCGGTGGACGACGACTACTTCGGCTTCGTGGAACTGGTCGCCGGACAGCTCGCGTCCGGCATCGCCAGCGCGCGCGCCTACGAGACGGAACGGCACCGGGCCCAGGAGCTCGCCGAGCTCGACCGCGCCAAGACCGCCTTCTTCACCAACGTGAGCCACGAGTTCCGTACGCCGCTCACCCTGCTCCTCGGCCCGGCCGAGGACGCCCTCCAGGACAAGGCCCACCCGCTGCCGGCGCCGCAGCGGACCAGGGTCGAACTCATCGAGCGCAACGCGCAGCGGCTGCTGAAGCTCGTGAACACCCTGCTCGACTTCTCCCGGCTGGAAGCCGGCGACCTGCCGGCCCAGTTCGAGCCGGTCGACCTGGCGCGCTACACCGCGGAACTCGCCGCGGCCTTCGCTCCCGCGACCGACCGCGTCGGGCTGAGCCTGACCGTCGAGTGCCCGCCGCTGGCCGAGCCCGTCTGGGTGGACCGCGAGATGTGGGCGAAGGTCGTCCTGAACCTGCTCTCCAACGCCCTCAAGTTCACCTTCGGCGGCGGCATCACACTCCGCCTGCTCCAGGAGGGTGACGCGGGAGCCGTGCGGCTCGAGGTGACGGACTCCGGCATCGGGATCGCCCCGTCCGAGCAGGAACGGCTGTTCGAGCGGTTCCGGCGCGTCACAGGATCGCAGTCGCGCTCGTACGAGGGTTCGGGCATCGGCCTGGCCCTCGTCGCCGAGCTCGCCAAGGTGCATGGCGGCTCCGTGGCGGTCGAGAGCGCCCCCGGGCAGGGCAGCACCTTTGTGGTGCGCCTGCCCCTGGGCAGCGCGCACCTCCCCGCCGACCAGCTGGTCACGACGCCGGGCGTGTCCTCCGTGGACGCGAAGGCCCGGGCGACCGGCTTCCTCGCGGAGGCGATGCGTTGGACGGGTCTGGACGGCGCCGCCACTCCCGCCGCCTCGGGGAGCGGCGAACACGAGCGGCCTCGCGTCCTCGTCGTCGACGACAGCGCGGACATGCGCGACTACGTGAGCCGTCTGCTGGCCGTCGAGTACGACGTCGAGGCGGCGGAGGACGGTGCCAAGGGCCTGGCCGCCGCACTCGCCCAGCCACCGGACCTGGTCCTCACAGACCTGATGATGCCGAACCTGGACGGCTTCCAGTTGCTCGGGGCCTTGCGCGCCGAGCCCGCCACGGCGCACATCCCGGTGGTCATGCTGTCCGCGCGGGCCGGCGAGGAGGCGACGATCGAGGCCCTCGAGGCCGGCGCGGACGACTACCTGATCAAGCCGTTCGGGGCCCGCGAGCTGCTGGCCCGGGTTCGGGCCAACCTGGAGCTCGACCGGGTGCGGCAGACCCGCGCCCAGCTCGAGCACAGTCAGCGCCTGCTCGACCAGGCCCAGCGGCTGGCCCGCGTGGGTAGCTGGGAGCTCGACCTCGCCACAGGTGCGCTCATCGGCTCACCGGAGTTCCATCGCCAACTGCAGATGGACGCCGACGAGCTCGCCCATCACGGGCTGGAGACGGCATTCGCGCGGCGCGTCCACCCCGATGACGTCGACCGGGTCCGCACGACGCTCGCCTCTGCCACAGCGGGCCGACCGTTGGCGTACGAGGTGCGTCTCGTGGGTCCCGACGGCGAGATGCGCACCTACCGCAGCCTCGGCGAGCTCGAGCTCGACGAGCAGGGCGCGCCGATGCGAATCCGCGGCAGCAACCAGGACATCACCGAGCAGCGGCAGGCCGAGGAGGCCCTCGCGGCCGCGGCCGCCGAGCAGCGGGCGGCGGCTCGCGAACACCAGATCGCCGACGAGCTCCAGCGCAGCCTGCTGCCGGAGCGCTCGTTCGACCCCGACCACCTCCGGGTGGCGACGTACTACCAGGCCGGCGTCGAGGGGACCCAGGTCGGCGGCGACTGGTACGACGTGATCGACCTCGGCGCCGGACGAACCGCCCTCGTGCTTGGCGACGTCATGGGCCGTGGCGTGCGAGCGGCCGCCGTCATGGGTCAGCTTCGTTCGGCGGTCCGGGCCTACGCCAGGTTGGATCTGCCGCCCGCCGACGTCCTGGAGTTCCTCGACGCGGTGGTCCGCGACCTCGGCGAGGACCAGATCGTCACGTGCATCTACGCCGTGTACGACCCGGGCGAGCGCAGCATCAGTTACGCCAACGCCGGCCACCTTCCGCCGCTGCTCCGGCTCCCCGGCGAACCGGCGCGCCGGCTCACCGGCGCGCAGGGCCCGCCGCTGGGAACCGGAATCCCGCCCCTGGCCGAGGAACAGGTTGCCCTGCCTTCCGGTGCGGTGCTCGTCCTCTACACCGACGGGCTGGTCGAGCATCCCGGCACCGACCTCGACGAGGGCATCGACGCGTTGACCGTCGAGGTCGACAAGCTGGCCGAGATCATGGACGAGCACGCTCCGGAGAGGTTCGTCCGGGCCCTGCTGCCCACGGGGCCGGACGACGATGTGGCGGTCCTGGTCGCCCAGGTCGACGAGCAGGCCCAGCATGCGCGTACCGCGAGCAAGCAGATCTCCGTCGAGGAGCGGTCCGTGCAGTCGTCCCGTCGCTTCGCCGGGGAGACCCTGCGGGCGTGGTCGATGCCGGACGCTCTGGTCGACGACGTCGTCCTCCTCACGAGCGAGCTGGTGACGAACGCTCTGCTCCATGGGCAGGCTCCGGTCGAGATGCGGCTGCGGGAGGGCGTGGACCACGTGGTGCTCGAGGTGGAGGATCACGCGACCTATCTGCCGCGGCGTATGCGGCCCAGCGGCGACGACGAGCACGGCCGCGGGCTGCAGCTGGTGACGCTGCTCGCCGATCGCTGGGGGACCCGGCCGACGAGCCACGGCAAGACCGTGTGGTGCCTTTTCACGCTCCCCGAGGAGAGCCGGCGCACGACCGGTCGTTGACCGGGTCGTGCGTGCACGGTGCCGGTGGAGGGGTATGACGGCCGCGCCGGTCGGGCCGTCACGGCTGCGGCCAGGGGGAGGGAGCGCGCGTGACAGGGGAGTGGGACGGAAACCGCCGACATCGCGGAAACGCGGTCCCGGTTCAGCCCGTGGCGGCTGACGGGACCCAGGTGAAGGTCGCGAGTGCGCCCGCCGGCAGGGTGGTGGCGAAGGACCGGCCACTGCTGGTGACCGCCAGGGTGCGCGGCGTCCCGCGGTCGTTGTGCACGATCAGTGCGACGGAGCCGTCCGGGTTGCGGAAGGCGACGTTCAGCAGGCCGCCCGGATCGGTGCTGGTGACCCGCCGGGCGCCCGGTTGTACGAACCGGCTGGCGTGCCCCAGGGCGTAGTACTCGGCATTGAGGCGCACACGCTGGCCCGGCCCAACCGTCACCATGCCGCTGCAGGTCGAGCAGCCCCCTGTGTGCGGCCCGCCGGACGGGTCGAGCGCGAGGTTCCAGGTGACGACGGTCCGGGCCCAGTTGCGGGGGGCGCCGACCACGAGGTTGCGGGCGTGCCAGGTCAGCGTCGACGAGAAGACCTGGGCCGGGGTGTCGCTCGCCGCGTGCGAGCCGGAGCACTCGGTGAACCAGACCCCCTTGTCCGGGAAGCGGGCACGCAGCGCTGACTGCGCTGACGGGTCGCCGGAGTAGCAGTGGAACGCGGCGCCGGCGATCCACCGCGCGGCACCACTCGACAGGACCCGCGCCGCGTAGTCGGTCTCGGCCCCGACGTCGTTCGGGTGCACGCCCCAGTTGTGGTCGAAGGCGACGATCTTCGTGGTCAGCTTGGCGGCCCGCAGCGCCGGGCCGAGGACGTCGATGAAGGCGATCTGCTGGGCGATGGGCATGTCCATGGCCGGGTAGCCGCCGGGGGCGCCGCTCTGCGGCTCGTTCTGGACCGTCACGGCATCGACGGGAACGCCGGCGGCGGCGTACGCCTGCAGGAACCGCAGGAAGTAGGCCGCGTAGGCGCGGTAGACCCGTGGGTCGTCGAGGAGCCGACCGCTGGTCAGGGACTGGCTGGTCTTCATCCAGGCCGGGGTGCTCCAGGGCGTCGCCATGATCTTCAACCGCGGGTTGAGCGCACGCGCCTGCCGCAGCAGCGGCAGGATCTGGCGCTGGTCGCGGGCGATCGTGAAGTGCGCCATCGCGAAGTCGGTCTGCCCGGCCGGCAGGTCGTCGTACGAGTAGGCCGGCCCGACGACGAAGTCGGAGGCGCCCATCGGCTGGCGCAGATAACTGAGGCTGTTGCCGGTCCCTGGCCCGAAGAGCGTCGCCATCAGGGCGTTCCGCCGCGTCCGGTCCAGCCCGGAGATCACCGCAGCCGCGGACCCGGTGAGCGACGCCCCGAAGCCGTCCATCGTCTGGTAGGTCCGCGTCGTGTCCACCATGATGGTCTCCTGCGCCGGGACCGGGCCGGTCCGGAACGGGATCCGGCCGAGGTCGCTGAGGGCGAACCGGCGGTCGGGGGTCGTCACCCAGGCGTGCGCGGCGGGAGCCGGTGCCGTGACCGGCGGCTTGTGGACGACGGGCTTGGTGTTCGCTGTGCTGGGCCCGGCGCCGAGCGTGGAGGCGAGGGCCGCCAGGGAGCAGCTCAGGGCGAGAAGACGGCGGGGCACGCGGACGGCTCCAGGAAGCGGAGGGACAAGCAAGTGGTCACCGGCTCGTTCTCCTTCCCGGTCGGCTCCGTCAACGCCCAGTTGAGGGGCGGCACGGGGTCGTCACCTCAGGGTGACGTGAGCCTGCTCACCAGGTGAAGGTCGCGACGGCGCCGGACGGCAGCTGGTAGCCGAACCCGCTGCCGCTGCCTGAGACGTCGATGGCCTTGGCGTCCGGGCTGGAGTTCATGGCCAGCAGGACGTGACCGCCGTCCGGGTTGAGGAACGCCACGGTCTCGACGCTGTCCGCGCCGTACGTCGTGGATCCGACGACCGTGGCCCCTGGCCTGACGAACCTGCTGACGTGCCCGATCGCGTAGTACTCCTCGTTGTAGGCGATCGAGCCCTTGGACGGGTCGATCGTGACCATGCCGCGGCAGTTGCTGCAGCCGCCGTTGCGCGGCCCGCCGGACGGGTCCAGAGCCAGGTTCCACTTGACGATCCAGGAGGCGCCGTCGCGCAACCCCTGGATCAGCAGGTTGTGCACGTCCCATCGCAGGGCACGCGCGAAGTCGGAGTCCCACTGGCCGCCGGTGCATTCGCTGATCGCCAGCCGCAGGTCGGGGAAACGTTCGCGGAGGGTCAGCAGACTGCTCACGTCCCCGCGATAGCAATGGAAGGCCACGCCGGCCACGTGCGCACGGGTGCGCGGATCTGCCAGCAGGGCAAGGGCATCGGCTGCCCGGTCGAAGTCGTCGTCCAGGGCGTACACGTCGGGGTGCAGCCCGGCGGTGGCCAGGGCGGGGGTGAGGTAGTCGTCCAGGAGTGCGCGCTGTTGCCGGACGTCGAGGGTCATCCCGGCGTAGCGGCCCGGCGCGAAGGACGGTTCGTTCTGCAGGGTCAGGCCGTTCACCGGGACTCCCGCCGCGGCGTACTCCTGCAGGGCGTGGACGAGATAGTCGGCGTACGGGCCGTACGCCGCCCGGTGCAGCGTGCCGCCCCCCAGCGCCCCGCCGGTCTTCATCCAGGCGGGGGCCGACCACGGCGAGGCGACGACGTACAGCGACCCGTTGAGGCTCCGGGCCTGTCGCAGCAGCGGGAGGACCAGGGAGGCTTCCCGGCCCAGTGAGAACCCGCGCAGCGTCGGGTCGATCCGGCCTGGCGGCAGGTCGTCGTACGAGCGGTTGTCGGCCGAGAAGTCGTTTGGCCCCAACGGTTGTCTCAGCACGGACAGGCCGATGCCGGCGGCCTGACCGAACAGCTGCGTCATCAGCTGATCACGGGCCGGGGCCGACAGGCTGCCGAGCAGGCGTGCTGAGGCGCCTGTCACTGACGCTCCGAAGCCGATCAGTTGCTGATAGTGTCGGGACTCGTCAACGAACACCCGCAGGCCACCGGCCTGCACGCCGGCGGGGCCCACCGAGGGTTCTGAGGAGAGCAGCGCTCTCTGGTCGGCGGTAGTCAGCCACACATGGACCCGGTTCGCAGGGGTCGTGGCGGTGGGGGACGCAGGTGTCTCCGGCGCGTGACCTCCACCGGTGCAGGCCGCCAGCGATATCACGACCAGCGACACCAGCACAGCAGCCGGCAGCAGCCGGCGGCGTCCGTCGCGCGGTGCAGGCTGCCGCGTCCGAGAGCCACGAAAGCCCGGGCTCATGCCCCTGGGCTGCATCGGGACAGCGTGTCATGCGTGCCGTGCCGCGAGGCGTCGCACGGCATGTGCGAGCCCGTCCATCGTCCCGTCCTGACCGCTCCGTCTTGGGAGGACATCCTGACCGCCTTGGCCGAACCCGGCATCGCGCGCACCCCTCCGCTGGGGAGCGTCCTGCTCGTGGACGATGACGCGACCTTCGTCGCCGTCGCCCAGCCGGCCCTCGAGGCGGCCGGCTACTCCGTCACCGCCGTGGCCACCGGCCTGCAGGCGCAGTCCGTGTTCGCGGCGAACACGCCGGACATCATCGTGGCTGACGTCGCGACTCCCGACGTGGACGGCTTCGAACTGTTGCGCGGCCTGCGCGCCCAGCCGGCCGGCCGTTCCGTGCCCGTCATCCTGCTCACCGACGGCGCGGACGACGACGTCCTCACCGGGCTACGGCTGGGGGCCGACGACTGCGTCCCCAAGCCGCTGTCCGTGGACGAGCTCGTGGCGCGGGTGCGCACCAAGAGCGTCCGGCCGCCGGTGCCCGCCGACATGCTGCGCCGCGACATGCGCACCGGTCTGCTCTCCGAGAGCGCGCTGATCGAGGAGGCGGACCGCGAGCTCGTCCGCGGCCTTCGTGTCGGGCGGCCGGGTGCGCTCGCCGTCGTACATCTCCAGGAGATGCCGGCGCTGGTCTCGCGTTACGGGCAGCAGGCCAGTCCACAACTCGCCGAACAGCTGGCCGACCTGCTTCGGGACGCGTCGCTTCCGCTCGCACGTATCGGGCTCGACAGCTCGGGGCAGGTGCTCGTGCTGCTGCCCGAGACGACCGACGTCGACAGCGAGCAGCGGCTGGCGGTGCTCGCCGCGCAGGTGGCGGCGAGCCGCTTCACCATCGCGGGCGAGCATGTCCGCGTCACGCCCCTGACCGGCTGGGCCAGCTTCGCCGACGCGACGAGTGGGGAGCAGCTGCTCGACCGGGCCCGCGTCGCGACGGAGGCGTCCAGCCTCCATCTCGACCTGCTCCCGGTCCCGTGGACCCCGGACCTCGGGCAGAACGTGCCGGCCGCGCGGTCCGCCGGTCTGCGCTACCGGCTGCGGCTGCCGGCGCAGGTTCTCGCGACCTTCGTCATCGGGATGGGACTGCCGTTCCTGCTCTACGTCCTGGTCGGCCAGCTGGGGCTGGACCTCTCCCGGGCCGCGTACTGGGTCGTCATGGCCTCGCTCCTGATCACGGCCGCCTCCATATGGGCCGAGGGCTTCTTCGCGCTCGATCCCAAGCAGCCACCGGCGGAGCCGGGCGCCGACTACCCGCCGGCCACGGCGATCATCGCGGCGTACCTGCCGAACGAGGCCGCCACCATCCTCGAGACCGTCGAGGCGTTCCGGAAGCTGGACTACCCCGGCCCGCTGCAGATCCTCGTCGCCTACAACACCCCGCAGCCGATGGCCATCGAGGACGACCTGCGCGCACTGGCACGGCAGGATCCGCGGGTGGTTCCGCTGCTCGTCCCCGACAGCACGTCGAAGGCACAGAACGTCAACGCGGCGATGAGCCACGTGACGGGGGAGTTCGTCGGCATGTTCGACGCCGACCACCACCCGGACCCGACCGCCTTCAAGCGCGCCTGGCGCTGGCTGTCCAACGGGTACGACGTCGTGCAGGGCCATTGCGTCATCCGCAACGGGCACGCGTCGCAGGTCGCCCGGATGGTCGCTGTCGAGTTCGAGTCCATCTACGCGGTGAGCCACCCGGGTCGGGCCGCCCTGCACGGGTTCGGACTGTTCGGCGGCTCGAACGGCTTCTGGCGTACCGACCTGCTGGCGCGCACCCGCATGCACGGGTCGATGCTGACCGAGGACATCGACTCGACCCTGCGCATCCTCACCTCGGGATCCCGGATCGCCTCCGACCCGGCGCTGATCTCACGCGAGCTGGCACCCACGACCTGGGGTGCGCTGTGGAAGCAGCGGGCCCGCTGGGCGCAGGGCTGGTTCCAGGTCTCGCGCAAGCACCTGGTGGCCACCCTCCGCTCGCCGAACCTGCGCCTGCGGCAGAAGCTGGGCCTGGGCTTCCTGCTGGGCTGGCGCGAGATCTACCCGTGGCTGTCGCTGCAGATGTTCCCGGTGCTGGCCTACATGGCCTACCGGGACGGCGGCATCACGCACCTGAGGTGGACCGTCCCGGCACTGGTGCTCGCGACCCTGTTCACCCTGGCCGTCGGACCGGCGCAGACGCTGTTCGCCTACCGGCTCGCCGTTCCGGAGCTGCGACGTGAACGCGCCTGGTTCTGGAGCTACCTGCTGGTCTCGTCGCTGGTCTACACGGAGTGGAAGAACGTCATCGCGCGGGTCGCCCAGATCAAGGAGCTGCTCGGGGAGCACCAGTGGACGGTGACCCCGCGCGCCTCGGTCGACTGACCCGCCATCTCCTGTCAGTGCCTGTCGTCCGTCGTTTGGCGGCACGCCCGCAAACCGAAGGAGTTTTCTGTGACGACCGCGACGATCGGGCGCAGCCCGGCACCTTCGCCCACGAACCCCCGGGCCGGTGGACCGCAGACGCCTGAAGGCGCACCGCCGAAGGCGCGTTCCCGGGAACTCGAGGGCTATCGCGGCCTCGCCGCCCTCTCGATCATCATCTTCCACGTCTGCCAGTACGTCTTCCAGCCGAACCCGGCCAATCCGCTGGTGACCCAGCTCGCCCGGTTCGAGATCGTCGACGTGCTGTTCGTCCTGTCCGCCTTCCTGCTGACCCTGCCGTACGCCCGCGCGGCCATCGACCGCGGTTCGCACCAGTCGGCGGGACAGTTCTTGTTCCGACGTGCCGTCCGCATCCTGCCGCTGTACTGGATCGCCGTGCTGGTGGTCTGGGCCTGCCGCAACCCGGCGCTCCCGGGCGACTGGCGCGACCTGGTGGAGCATCTGACCTTCACGCACGTGTTCGACCGGGAGCGGATCTTCTACACGCTCGGACCAGCGTGGTCGATGTGCCTGGAGATCTTCTTCTACGGGCTGCTGGTGTTCCTCGGCCCGCTGGCGTACCGACTCGCCGGCCGGCTGGCCACGCGGCGGTCGAGGGTCGTCGCGCTCGCTGCTGGCTGTCTCGTGCTCTACGCGGTGCCGGTGGCCTGGAACAACGTCGCGTACTTCGTCTTCCACCAGCCGTTCAACAACTGGCCCGTCTACTTCGGACCCCAGGCCCGCTTCGGGGCGTTCGCGCTCGGCATGTTGCTGTCGGTCGTCGTCGCGGCCCGGCGCTCCGCTCCGTTACTGCAGGGAGTCTGGCCGGCGGTCGTCCGCCTTGCGGCCCTGGCCGTCATCATCGGGGCTGCCTGGCTGGACCGGCCCAACTCGTGGGGGCAGATCGCGTATCACGACATCGCCGCCATCGGCTGGGTGCTGCTGCTGGCCAGCACGGTTTCCGGCTCGCCCGACCAGACGTGGTCACGTGCCCTGTCCCGGCGGTCCCTCGCGTGGGTCGGACTCATCAGCTACAGCGTCTACATCTGGCACGAGCCGACACTGCTGCTGCTGAACCACCTCGGCATCACCAGCCGCGAGCCGTCGGCCCTGCCGTGGACGATCGCGGTGGTGTTGGTGACGTCGCTGGGCGTGGGCTTCCTGAGCTACTGGGCACTCGAGTACCCGACCAGCAAGCTGCGCAGCCTGCGCGACCGTTCGGGGCAGGCCCGCGACTACTACCCGGAACTGTCGCGCTCCGGCAGCTAGGCGCCCGGAGGGGATGACGCCGTGCGCCTACGGCCCACGGCGTTGTCCATGTCCTCGAGCTCGCGGCCCTTGGTTTCACGGACCATGCCCAGGACGAAGAAGAACGACAAGATGGCGAACAGGGCGTAGAGGCCGTAAGCGAACGAGAGCCCGATGCTCGCCAGGCCCGGGAAGGTCGTGGACACGACGAAGTTCGCGATCCACTGGGCGGCCGCGGCGACGGACAGCGCGGCCGCCCGGATCTGGTTGGAGAACATCTCCCCGAGGAGCACCCACACCACCGGTCCCCAGGACACGCCGAAGAACACGACGTAGGCGTTGGCTGCGATCAACGCGACGGTGCCCCAGGGCGCGGGCAGCGAGACGTTGTCGCCCGAGCCGGTGGAGTGCGTGAAGCACAGCGCCATCGTGCCCAGGCTGATGGCCATGCCGGCTGAGCCGACGAGCAGCAGCGGCTTGCGCCCCACCCGGTCGACCAGCGCGATGGCCACCAGGGTCACCACCACGTTCGTCACCGACGTGATCACCGTGATCTCGAGGGCGCGCGACTCGGTGAAACCGACGGACCGCCACAGGGTCGTCGAGTAGTAGAAGATCACGTTGATGCCGACGAACTGCTGGAACACCGACAGCAGGATCCCGACCCAGACGATCGGCAGCAGACCGCCGGAGGTACCGCGGAGGTCGCCCAGTCGCGGCTGGTGCTCCCGGCGGAGGGTGCGCTGGATGTCCGCGATCTTGTTCTGCACCCGCGATGTGCCGAGCACCTCGCGCAGGACCGCGCCGGCCCGTTCGGTCTCGCCCTTCGCGACGAGGTAGCGCGGGGACTCGGGGATCTGCAGGGCCAGGAGGCCGTACGCGACCGACGGCACCAGCATGCTGAGGAACATCCAGCGCCAGGCCGGGAGCCCGAGCCACAGCACATGGAGGGCGCCCCCGGCGAGGAACGCGAGGAAGGCGTCCGTCAGCAGGGCGATGAAGATGCCGGTCACGATGGCCAGCTGCTGCAGGGAACCGAGTCGTCCGCGGTAACGGGCGGGCGCGATCTCGGCGATGTACGCCGGCGCGATCACCGAGGCGACGCCGACGCCGACGCCCCCCACGAAGCGCCAGATGACCAGGTCCCAGGCGGCGAACGCCAGCCCGGAGCCGATCGCTCCCGCGGCGAACAGGCACGCGGCGAGGACCATGACCCGCACCCGGCCGACCCGGTCTGCGGCCTGTCCGGCGAACCACGCTCCGACCGCGGAGCCGAGCAGGGCGACGGCGACCGTGAACCCGAGGGCGAACGGCCCGAGATGGAAGTCGTCCCGGATGGCGTCGACCGCGCCGTTGATGACCGCGGTGTCGAACCCGAACAGGAAGCCGCCGAGGGCGGCCACCAACGAGATGATCAGGGCCTTGCCGGTGGCGCCGCCCTGGTCGTCCTCGGCGAGGGCGCCCTCCCGGGAGGTGCCGGCCTGCTCGTCCACCATCGCGCACCTACCGATCTGCCGCCGCCGCCCTCGCTGGTTGATCCACCGTCTGCCCCGTCGCGGTCACGTCAATCGGCCCGGACCGGGGTCGCGCGCGAGGCGCGACGCCAGGACCATGGTCGGCTCCGGTGCCCGGGGCGGCAAGGGCTCACCGCTCTTCGGCCCGGGCGAATCCCCGTGCCGTCCGCCCCGGTTCTCCATGGCCATTTCGCATGGCGGCGCCCTCTTCCGGACGACAGCGGACATGCCTTTCGGTGATCACCTCGAGACAGTCGGTCATCTACAGGAACAATTCATCTACGCAACGTGACTGCATGTTTGCGTGTGTGTCCGCGGCTCCACAAAGGGGTCGTCTGCGACCGGAGGGTCACGTAGATGAGAATTACGGGACGTGTTGTGGCGTTGGGCGCGGCGCTCGTGGCGGTGCCGATGATGGGCCTGCCGGCAGCGGGCGCGGCGACGACGGCGACGACGGCGGGGACGGGGGTGGCCAGGGTCGGGCTGCACGTCACGCCGAGCGCCCCGGTGTCCACCAAGCAGATCCGCCTGCACTCGGCCGTCATCCCCAAGGCCCCCGCGACGACGAAGGCGACCGGCAGCGTCTGCTGGTTCGACGGCGCAACGCAGCTCGGTTGCTCGCCGCTGGCGGTCGACAAGAAGGGCGCCGCGGCGGCGGACTTCAAGACCAAGCTGGCCAAGGGCAGTCACAGCCTGATGGCCAAGTACTCGGGCGACTCGAGCTACCGGCCGGCGAGCACCAAGCCGGTCTCGGTCACCGTCGCGTAGCGGCCGCACGTCACAGGCCCCCGGTCCGCGAGGAGTCCGGGGGCCTGCTGCGTCTGGGGACGTGTACGGCCGGTCCGTCATCCGCCGGACCGGAGTTTCAGGACGACCGGGCGCCGGCGCCCCTTGCTCGCGCGCGTGCGATCTAGTCCTTTGCCGTGATGTCGGACGGCGATCGGCTGCATTCGGATGGCACTCAAGTGCATTCGAGGCGATCCCTTTGCCGACCGTTCATGTGACGCGCCCGTGCGCGTTGCCGCGGCGCCGCTCTTGACCGTGACGCTGTGTGCATGAGAGTGGCCCTGGTCACCGAATCCGTCCTCCCTCAGGTCAACGGCGTCACCAACTCGGTTCTCAGGGTGTGCGAGCAGATGCACCGGCTCGGCCACGAGGTGCTGGTCGTGGCGCCGGGGGACGGCCCCACCACGTGGGCTGGTGCACGGGTCGTGCGTACGCCCTCCGTGCCGTTACCGGTTTACGGGGACTTCCGACTGGCGCGCCCGTGGCCCGGGCTCGCGGCAACGCTGGGGCAGTTCCGGCCCGACGTCGTGCACCTCGCCTCGCCGGCAGTGCTCGGTGCGCAGGCCGCGTTCACCGCGAGGCGGCTGGGATTCCCGGTAGTCGCGGTCTACCAGACGAACCTGGCCGGATTCGCGTCGCCCTACGGGCTCTCCTCCGCCGAGCGTGCCATCTGGCGCTGGTTGCGGCGCGTGCACGGAGCGGCCGGCCGCACTCTCGCGCCGAGCCGCCACGCGGTCCTCGACCTCCAGCGCAACGGTGTCCAGCGGGTCGACCGCTGGGCGCGCGGGGTGGACCTGGGAAGGTTCCACCCGCTGCACCGGGACACGCAGCTGAGGTCCCGACTTGCTCCGGGCGGAGAACTGATCGTCGGCTACGTCGGCCGGCTGGCTCAGGAGAAGCAGGTCGAGCTGCTGGTGTCCCTGCGCGGCCAGCCGCGGACGAAACTCGTGATCGTCGGCGACGGCCCGCGACGTCAGCACCTGCAGCGCCGGCTCCCGGAGGCGACGTTCCTGGGCTTCCAGTCCGGCGACCAGCTGGCCGAGACCTTCGCCAGCCTCGACGTCTTCGTGCACACGGGCCCGCACGAGACCTTCTGCCAGGCGGCTCAGGAGGCGCTGGCCAGCGGGGTGCCCGTGGTCGGTCCGCGGGCCGGTGGCCTGCTCGACCTCGTCGAGCCGGGCGTGACCGGACAGCTGTTCGTCCCAGCCTCCGGAGCTTCGCTCCGGGAGCAGGTCGGGCTGCTTGCCGACCCTGGGGTACGGGAGCGGATGGCGGTCGAGGCGCGCCGCTCGGTCGAGGGTCGTGGGTGGGACGTCATCGGGGACCAGCTGCAGCAGCACTATCGGGAGGTGGTCTCGCTGTGACCCGCATCGTTCAGGTGGCGAACTTCTTCGGCCCGCGCTCGGGGGGCCTGCGGGCAGCGCTGAACGCGCTCGCCGCCGGTTACGCGGACGCCGGTCACGAGGTCGTGCAGGTGGTGCCCGGACCGGCGGAGGTCGTGGAGGAGCAGCCGTGGGGCGCCCGCGTCGTACGGCGGGGGCGGGAGGTTCCGGGCACCGGGTACCGCGTGCTCAGGGGACCGGGGGTTGCACGGACGCTGGACCAGCTCGCCCCCGACCGCCTCGAGGTGCATGACCGCACCACGTTGCGGGGCCTCGGCCGGTGGGCGTCCGCACGCGGGGTGCCGTCGCTGACGGTGAGCCACGAGCGGCTCGACCGCTGGCTCGCGCAGTGGCTGCCGCCCACGTTGCCCCTCGGGCGGATGGCAGACCGGGCCAACGCCGCGACGGCCGCCTCGTTCGACGCCGTGGTGTGCACGACGGCGTGGGCCGCCGAAGAGTTCGAGCGGCTGGGCGTCGGGAACCTGGTCCGCGTGCCGCTGGGCGTCGACCTCGAGCTCTTCAGCCCGCGGGTCACCGACTCGCAGCTGCGCGGTGAGCTGGCCGAGCCGCATGAGCAACTGCTCGTGATGGCCAGCCGGTTGTCCCGCGAGAAGTGCCCGCAGCTCGCCGTTGCAGCGGCGGAGCGGTTGGCTGCGGACGGTGTGCCGGTCCGGCTCGCGGTCGCGGGCGACGGTCCGCTCCGCCGCTCCCTGACGCGCCGGGCGCAGGATCTGCCCGTCACGTTCCTCGGGTTCGTCCCCGGCCGCGGGGCGATGGCGCGGCTGCTCGCGACCGCGGATGTCGTGGTGGCGCCCGGCCCGGTGGAGACGTTCGGCCTGGCGGCGCTGGAGGCGCTGGCGTCGGGGACCCCGGTGGTCGCCTCGGTGCACTCCGCGCTCGGAGAGGTGCTCGGCCCGGACGCGCCGCTCGCCGGGGCTACCGGCGCCGACTTCGCCCGCGCGGTACGCGCCGTCCTGGAGCGGGCACCGGCGGAGCGGCGGCCGGCGGCCCGGCGCCGTGCCGAGCAGTTCCCCTGGTCGGCGACGGTCGACGGGTTTCTCGCGGTCCACCGGCTCCAGCCGGCACGGGCCACCCGAGGTGCAGCGTGACCCTCGTGGCGACGCTCGGCGACAGCTTCAGCTGCGGCGAGGGGGTCGGGCTGCGCACCGACCTGGCCGACACATGGGGCGCCCGGGTGGCCGCGGCGCTGGACGGTTCGCTGGTCGCGCTGGCCGCGCCCGGTGCCCGGATCCGGGACGTGCGGACCGGGCAGCTGCCCCGCGCTCTGTGGGCCCGCCCGGCCGTGGCGACCGTGCTGGCCGGCCTCAACGACGTGATCCGGTCGGACTTCCGCCCGGCCGCGGTTCAGGCGGATCTGACCGCGGTGGTCGTCCGCCTGCGCTCCGCGGGCGTCCTGGTCGTCCTGTGCCGGCTGCACGACCCGACCCGCCTGCTGCCGCTAACGCCGTTCCTCCGGCGCCGGGTGCAGGATCGCGTGGCCGTGGTCAACGCGGCGATCGACGCCGCGGCCTGCGATCCGGGGGTGCTCGCGGTCGACCTTGCTGCGGTGCCGCAACTGGGGGAGCGGCGAGCCTGGGCTGTGGACCGGCTGCACCCGAGCGTGTTCGGGCAGGCGGCGATGGCGACGGCCGCCGCGTCCGCGCTGGCCGCCGCCGGCATGACCGTCCGGGAGCTACCGGCTCCGGTGGAGGCGGGCGCGGCGGGCCTGTTGGCCGAAGGCCGATGGTTCGTCCGGCATGCCGTCCCCTGGCTGGCGTCGCACACCAGGCACGTCGTGCTGCCGGTCGTCTCCATGGCGGCCGGGGCGCGGGCCTGAGGGTCAGGCCCCGACGCCGGCGCCTTCCGCCAGCCAGACCTCGGTGGCCCGGCGCCCGCCCGCGGCCAGTTGATCCGTACGACTGAGGTCCCGTGGTCCGGACGGCAGCTCGCGCAGCAGACCGGCCGCCCAGGCGTCCGCCACGTGCGGCAGCACGCTGACGCGCGGGTCGTCCAGGGCGCTGCGCACGCTGGCCGTGTTGGCCACCGCACGGGCCACGGTGAACGCCTTGAGCACCACGTCGATCACCCCACGCGAGGACTCGACCGGCGCGACGTACGGGCGAGGCTCGGTCGCCTCGAGCCCACAACCGCGCGCGACCGGCTCGTCCAGCGACATTCCGCCGCGGGCGGCGCACACGCCCGGCGTTCCCGTCACCGGAGCGAGGCCGCAGTCCAGGACGAGGATCCGGTCGTCGGGGCCCGCGTCGTCGAGCGCGGCCTGGACAGGTACACCGCAGACGATCCCGCCGTCGACGTGCAGGTGCCCGTCCGCCAGTCGTACCGGGGGGAAGAGGCCGGGCAGGGCGCAGCTGGCGACGAGGACGTCGGCGATCCGGCCGCGGTGGTGGTGGCGCGCGTCGGCGCAGTCGAGACAGGTCGTCGTGATGCTGAGCGGCACGGCCAGCTCGGACACGTCGTGCGCGGGGATGTGCCGGGCGACCAGTGCGCGCAGGGGCCGCGGATCGAGCACACCGTCGGAGCGGCCGGTCGCGGCCATGATCAGCCCGCGCGCACGGGACCACCGGGACGGGAGCAGGACGCCGGTCGTGCTGAGCTCACCCCACCAGTGCACCAGCTCCACGGCCCGGTCGAGGCTGGGTCCGGCGGCCAGGAAGGCGGCGTTCAGGCCACCCGCGGAGCAGCCGTACAGAGCGTCCGGCAGGACCCCGTCTTCGGCCAGCGCCAGCAGGGCGCCGGCCTGGAACGCGCCCAGTGCGCCGCCGCCACCGAGGACCACCAGCGTGCGTCCGACCACTGCCCTGCACCGCTTTCCCGTACCGACCGAAGCCACCAGTCTGACTCAGACCGGGAGGCTGCGTGCCGGAACGGCGGAACCGCCTGCCCTCAGGTGTTCTCGTCGCCCTGCGGCGCGGTCAGGAGGGCGAGCATGTCGGGCAACTCGAAGAACGTCGCGATGTCGAGGGCCGTCCGTCCACCCAGTCCCGGGTCGGCCCCTGCGGCCAGCAGCGCGCGGACGCTCGGCTCGGAGCGCCGGAACACGGCGGCACCCAGCGCCGTCTGTCCCCGGTCATTGACCCTCGAGGTGTCGGCGTCGCGGGCGAGCAGGGCCCGCACCACGTGCGGGTGGTCGTGGTACGCCGCGAGGATCAGCAGGGTGTCGCCGGTGCTCGTCGTCAGGTTGACCGGCAGGCCGGCATCGACGTACGCCGCGAGCTGCTCGGCGTCGCCGGTGCGTGCCAGGTCGAACGCGGCGTGCAGGAACGCCAGTTCGTCGTCGCTGAGGGGCTCGACCATGCGGCCCACTCTAGGACGCCGGCGCTAGGACGGGAGCGAGTCCGCGGCGCCTGCCGCGGCGATCTCCGTGTCCTGCTCGGCCGTGCCACCGGACACCCCGACCGCCCCGACGAGCTCGCCGTCGACGAGCACGGGACGGCCACCCCCGAAGACCGTGAGCCGGTCGGTCTTGACGATGCCGTGCAGCAGCGACGGCTCCTTCTCGAGGATCGGCCACCAGTCGTCGGTCGGCATCCCGTTGAAGGACGCCACCGACCACGCCTTGTCCTGGGCCAGCTGCGCGGACAGCATCGGTGCCCCGTCCATGCGGGAGAAGGCCAACAGCTCGCCGTTGCGGTTGCTCACGGCGATGCAGACGGCGACCTCCAGCGCGCCGGCGGCGGCCTGGCAGGCGGCGGCGATCCGCTGGGCGGAGGCGAGGTCGAGTGTCCGGTGGGAGAGCAGCCCCACGTCAGGCCCCGACGGACGTGCTGCCGGACTGCACCAGCCACAGCAACAGATCGGGCAGGGCGTCGGGCCCCTCGAGTTCCCGGACGTCCTGCGAGCTCTCGTCCGAGACGACCCGCGCCCAGGCCTGGCGGCCGCTGACGGAGGTCACGACCTCCGCGCGGGCGCCGCCCGAGCGCAGGACGAACGAGAGCGTCTCGCCGCCGGCCTGGTCGAGCAGGCTCAGCTCGCGACCCGTCCCCTGCAGGACGGTGTTGCCTTCGCAGACCAGCTGTTCGGCCAGCGACCGCAGCTCGACCTGCGTGTGCAGGCCCTCGCCGAGGGTGCGCGGCGCGCTGGGCACGAGGGCGGCCTGGACCGCCTGTCCGCCGTCCAGCAGAACGCTGACCTGATGCATGAAAGGTGTCATCACGAGTTCCTCCTGAGGCGACTGTGGGCCCGGCGCCGGTCCGGCGAAGTTGCCGTTCTCGCATGCGGAACGAGGGAGGAACACCGATGTGTCCTGGAGCACATTGACGTCAGCCGAGAGGAGGCGTTCGTGGAGTACGAACTCAGGCAGCAGGTCATCGAGCCCCGCCGCCACACGTTCCAGCACCTCATCGACCGGTACGGCGACAAGCCGGCATCCCGGTACGAAGAGGGCAGCATCGATGTACAGCCGACGGAGAACTTCCACTACCGGCCGTTGTGGGATCCGGAGCACGAGCTGTACGACGAGACCTACAGCGCGCTGCGCCTGGACGACCCGTACACGTACCGGGACCCGCGGCAGTACTACTACGCGACCTACGTGACCGCCCGCGCCGGGCTGCACGACGCGTTCGGCAAGACCGTGGACTACCTGGGGCAGCGCGACCTCCTGTCGCGCATGCCGCAGGAGTGGCAGAAGCTGCTCGGGGACCTCGTCCTCCCGCTGCGCCACTACGAGTCGGGCGGCCAGCTGCTGAGTGTGAACGGCGCCCGGTTCGCCTACGGCACGACCGTCGAGCAGTGCCTGACCTACGCGGCGTTCGACCGCATCGGCAACGCGCAGATGCTCAGCCGGGTCGGCATCACGCTCGGGGAGGGGACCGCGGAGCTGCTCGTCAGCGCCAAGAAGTCCTGGA
This sequence comes from Frankiales bacterium, assembly GCA_025965475.1. Taxonomy (GTDB): domain Bacteria; phylum Actinomycetota; class Actinomycetes; order Mycobacteriales; family SCTD01; genus RYN-124. The sequence continues at coordinate 60,846 of JAOPWV010000095.1, forward strand.
TCGAGAACCCTGCCCTGCAGGGGCTGCGCCGGCTCATCGAGGAGCTCCTCGTCGAGCAGGACTGGGCGGTCCAGACGATCGGTCTCGACCTCGCGGACCGCATGCTCTACCCGCTGCTGTACCAGCACCTGGACGAGGCGGCGCTGCTCGGCGGTGCCGGCGCGTACTCGCTCGTCGGGCAGCACTTCGGCACCTGGTTCACCGACCACCGGCGCTGGCTCGACGCGCTCATCACGGCGTGGCTGAACGACCCGGTGCACGCCGACAACAACCGTCGCGAGCTGGACGCCATCGTCGCCCGCTGGCTCCCGCAGGCGCAGGCGGCCGTGGCCGACCTGGCGGACGCGGTCGACGCGCTCGTCGACGCCGGGGCGAAGGACGCGGTTGCCCGCTCGACCGCCGAGCTGACCGCCACCCTCACCGGGGCCGGCCTGACCGTGGGGGGGAAGGCATGACGACCGGTACGCCCGTCAAGAGCGTCGGCGTCGAGCTGCAGGAGAGCAGCGACGACGCACGGATGGTGATCGAAGCGATCCAGCGGGACAACGCGGACGTCGTCGTCAGCTACCTGCCGGGCCTCGTCAAGGTGCAGTCCCCCGGCGAGCTCGTGATCCGGCGGGAGACCGTCGAGGAACTGCTCGGCCGTCCGTGGGAGACGCACGAGTTCCAGCTGGTCATCGTTTCCTACTACGGCCACATCGGCGAGTGGGACGACGACCAGATCGTCATCAAGTGGGACCACTGAGGAGCGCGTAGATGTCGAAGAAGTTGTCCATGCAGCAGCGGTACGCGGCGCTGACCCGTGACCTCGACTGGACCCCCGACTACGTCGACCCGGCGAAGGTCTTTCCGCTCACCTCGTTCGAGGGCATCAAGGTCCACGACTGGTCGGCGTGGTCGGACCCGTTCCGCCTGACCGTGGACACCTACCACAAGTACCAGGCGGAGAAGGACAAGCGGCTGTACGCCGTGATCGACGGGTTCGCGCAGGGCCAGGGCCACCTGTCCCTCTCGGACGCGCAGTACCTCAACGCCATGAAGCTGTTCATCCAGGGCGTCACGCCGCTGGAGTACGCGGCCCACCGTCACTTCGCCCAGCTGGCCCGCCACTTCGACGGTCCGGGTCCGCGCTTCGCGGCGCTCTGCCAGTCGATCGACGAGCTGCGGCACACGCAGACCGAGGTGCACACGCTGTCGCAGTACAACAAGTACTACGGCGGCATGCACAGCAACTGGAAGATGTTCGACCGCGTCTGGTACCTCTCGGTGCCGAAGTCGTACTTCGAGGACGCCATGTCGGCGGGCCCGTTCGAGTCGCTGATCGCGATCAGTTTCTCCTTCGAGTACCTGCTGACGAACCTGCTGTTCGTGCCGTTCATGAGCGGCGCGAGTTTCAACGGCGACCTGCCGTCGATGACGTTCGGTTTCTCGGCGCAGAGCGACGAGAGCCGGCACATGACGCTCGGCCTCGAGGCCATCAAATTCCTGCTCGAGCAGGACGAGGCCAACGTGCCGATCATCCAGGCGTGGATCGACAAGTGGTTCTGGCGGGGTTACCGCCTGGTCGCGTTGATCGCCCAGATGATCGACTACATGCTCCCGAAGAAGGTGATGAGCTGGAAGGAGTCCTTCGAGCTCTACTTCGAGGAGCAGATGCTGAACGGTCTGTTCAAGGACCTGGAGTTCTACGGCATCCGTCCCCCGATGCACGTCCAGCAGGCCATCGAGGAGAAGGAGATCCTCTCCCACCAGGTCGCGTGGACGCTGTACCAGTTCTCCTTCGCCGCCGGCTTCAACACGACCGTGCCGGACGAGGAGCACCAGGCCTGGCTGCGTGAGCAGTACCCGGACACCTTCGACAAGCTGTTCGCCCCCCAGTGGGCCAAGGCCAAGAAGATCCAGGAGGAGGGTGGCCGGTTCTTCTTCCAGGGGCTGCCCCAGCTCTGCCAGGTCTGCCAGGTCCCGATGCTCTTCACCGAGGTGGGCGACCCGGAGACGATCTGTCAGCGGCAGGTCGTCTACGAGGACGAGCGGTACGACTTCTGCTCGGACGGCTGCCAGTGGGTCTTCGAGCGCGAGCCGGAGAAGTACGTCCAGGCCTGGCTTCCCGTCCACCAGATCTACCAGGGCGTCTGCGGCGGTCCCTCCGTCCCGGAGGTTCTCGCCTGGTACGGCCTGCAGGAAGGTGACAGCGGCGAGTACATCGGCTCGCTGGACCACAAGGACTGGCTGGCGTGGCACGCCACGGCGCCGGTGGGGAGCTGACATGCCTGTCGTCGCGCTCACCGACAACTACACGTTCCCGTCCCGCTCCCGCCAGGAGCTCTACGGGGACGACCAGCTCGTCCACGTGCTCTGGAAGGGCAACCGCATGATGGCTGCGGCCGCCACGTTCCGCGCGCCGAAGGCGATGCCGTGGGCCGACTTCCTCGGTGCCCTGGTGGACCCCTGGGCGGCGTCGGACCCCGATTACGTCCCGGGCAGCGGCAGCGGCTGGACCCTCGACGGTCAGCCGCTCCAGCCCGACCCGGGCAAGGGGCTCGCTGAGCTCGGTGTCGGCCACAAGAGCCTGCTGACCTTCGAGGCCTGACTTGGCCAGTGTCACTGTCGACCCGGACGGCATCACGGTGCAGGCCCGTGACGGCGAATGCATCCTGTCGGCGCTCAACCGGTCCGGGTACGGCTACCGGACCGGTTGCCGCCGCGGGGGATGCGCGCTGTGCAAGGCCGACCTCGTGTCCGGCGAGGTGTCCTACCCCGTCGTGGTCGCGGACAGCGTGCTGCCCGCGGAGGAGCAGGCCGGCGGGGCCTGTCTCACCTGCCGCGCGGTTCCGCACGGCGACGTCGTCATCCGTCTGCGTGACGACCGGTTGCGTTGCACCTCGTCCTTTCTGGCCGCCCTGGCCGGACGAGTCACTCCTGCTGTCGAGAGGAACATCTGATGTCCGTCATGCGGTTGGGATACGTCCACGCCAGAGTCACCGACCTGGCTGACGCCAAGCAGCACTACGGGGAGACCCTGGGTCTTCGCGCCGTGCACGAGGAGCCCGGCAAGGTCTACTTCAAGGGCTGGGACGAGTACGACCACCACTCGGTCGTCGTCGAGGAGGGCGGCGTCGGGCTGGTCAAGCTCGGCTACAAGGTCTCCGAGCTGACCGACCTGGAGCTCTACGAGAAGCGGGCGCAGCAGTTCGGCTGCATCACCGAGCGGATGAGCGCCGGCGACAACCTCGAGGTCGGTGACGGCGTACGCGTCGTACTGCCGAGCTCGCACGTGGTGGAGCTGTACCACGAGATGACCACGGTCGGGACCGACGTCGGCTCCCACAACCCGGAGGTCTTCCCGCGGCACCTGGTCGGTGTCGGCGTACCCCGTGTCGACCACGCGCTGCTCACGACGAGCGACGTCGCGACCACCGAGCGGTTCTTCAAGGACGTGCTCGACTTCTACCCGACCGAGCGGGTGGCCACCACGCTCGACGACGACGCGCACGTCATCGGTACCTGGCTGACCGCCGGGAACACCGTCCACGACATCGCGTTCATCGAGGGCCCGGACAACAAGCTGCACCACTTCGCCTTCGAGCTGGGCGACTGGAACGAGATCGGCCGGGCCGGCGCGATCTTCTCGATGGACGACGTCTCCGTCGACGTCGGCCCGACGCAGCACGGCATCACCCGCGGCCGGACGATCTACTTCTTCGACCCGTCCGGCAACCGCAATGAGGTGTTCGCCGGCGGTTACGTCGCCTTCCCCGACCGCCCCTGTGTCACCTGGACGGTGGACCAGATCGGCAAGGGGATCTTCTACGTGTCGCGCGAGCTCAACGAGCGCTTCACATCCGTCCTTACCTGATCGAAGAAACCTGGAGGAGGCCCCGTGCCGTCGAACCACCTCGTCACCGTCGAGCCACTTGGCCGGCAGGTGACGTGCCGCGAGGACCAGTCGATCCTCGACGCCTGCCTGCGCTCTGGCGTCTGGCTGCCGCACTCGTGCACCCACGGGACCTGCGGCACCTGCAAGGCCGACCTTCTCGACGGTGACGTCGACTACGGGACCTCCTCCGGGTTCGCACTGATGGACTTCGAACGTGACGAGGGCAAGGTCCTGCTGTGCCAGGCCCGCCCGCGTGGCGACGTCGTGATCGAGGGGGACGTCGAGGTCGACGAGGGCCTCGACTTCTCGCCGGTCCGCGACCACACCGCCACCGTGGTCGAGGTCGAGGAGATCGCCCGCGAGACCCGCCGGGTCCGCCTCGAGCTCGACGAGGACATGACCTTCTCCGCCGGGCAGTACGTGTCGATCACGGTCCCGGGCACGGACACGACCCGGACCTACTCGATGGCGAACCCGCCGAGCGAGACCCGGATGATCGAGTTGCACATCCGGCGTACCCCGGGCGGCGTCGCGACCGACGGCTGGGTGTTCGAGGGCATCCACGTGGGCCAGCGCGTCGAGCTGTCCGGGCCGTACGGACGGTTCGTCTTCCGCCCGGCGCGGGACGAGCCGGCCATCATGATCGCCGGCGGTACCGGCCTGGCGCCGATGACGTCGATGATCCGGCACCTGCTGGCCGACCCGGAGGACACGCACGAGCTGCACCTGTACCAGGGGGCGCGGACCCGGGGGGACCTGTACGGCGTCGAGGAGTTCCAGGCGCTGCACGCCGCGCACCCGGACCGGTTCCACTACCACCCGTGCCTGTCCGAGGAGGACGGCGGCGAGGGTTTCCGGTCCGGTCTGGTGACGGACGTCCTGGGCGAGGACTTCGAGCGCTGCGCCGGACACGTCGGCTACGTGTGCGGCCCGCCGCCCATGGTCGATGCCGCGATGCGCCTGCTCATGGGCCGTCGGCTCTTCCCTCGCGACATCTACCGCGAGGACTTCTTCGACGAGTCCGACAAGGCCTCCGGCGGGCTGAACAGCCCGCTGCTCAAGCGGTGACGGGAACACACATGAGTGGCAGCGAGATCGGCACGACCCTGGACGTCAAGGGGCTGGCCGCGAACGTGCACGACGAGGGCGATGGACCGGCGGTCCTGCTGATCCACGGCTCCGGGCCGGGCGTCTCGGCCTGGGCCAACTGGCGCCTCGCGATCCCCGAGCTGTCGAAGCGGTTCCGGGTCATCGCTCCGGACATGCCGGGTTTCGGCTACACGGAGCGGCCGGAAGGCGCGACGTACGACGTCGAGAGCTGGACGCAGTTCGTGGCCGACCTGCTCGACACCCTCGGGCTCGACCGGGTCTCCCTCGTGGGCAACAGCTTCGGTGGCGCCATCGCCCTGCGGTTCGCCACCCGCTACCCGGACCGCGTCGGGCGGCTGGTGCTCATGGGCGCCGCGGGGGTGGACTTCCCCATCACCGCGGGGTTGGACGCCGTCTGGGGTTACGAGCCGTCGGTCGAGAACATGCGCGGCCTCATGGACGTCTTCGCCTACGACCGCTCGCTCCTGACGCCCGAGCTGGCCCAGCTGCGCTATGAGGCCTCGTCGCGGCCCGGGGTGCAGGAGGCCTACGCGAGCATGTTCCCGGCGCCCCGGCAGCGCTGGGTCGAAGCGCTCGCGGTGCCCGAGGACGAGATCCGGACCCTGCCGCACCAGACCCTCATCGTGCACGGCCGGGACGACCAGGTGATCCCGCTGGCCACCTCGCTCCGGCTGCTCGAGCTCGTGGACCGCTCCCAGCTGCACGTGTTCGGCCGCTGCGGCCACTGGGTGCAGATCGAGCACGCGGCCCGCTTCAGCTCCCTGGTGTCGGATTTCCTCAGCGAGTCCGACTGACCTGGGCGGACGGCCCCCCGCCGAGCTGGCGGGACAGGCCCAGGGCCGCCGTACGCACTGCCGGTGCGAGCCGCGCCGTGTCGAGCCGGTCGGCCCAGCCGGCGACGGAGATCGCAGCCAGTGCGGTCCCGTCGGGGCCCAGCACGGGGCAGGCGGCACAGACCACCCCCGGGGTGGACTCCTCGTGCTCGAACGCGACCCCGCGGGTGCGCACCGTCGTCAGCTCCCGCTCGAGGATGCCGGGCATGACGATCGTGCGGGCGGTCAGCCGCGTCAGACCGGCGGCCACCACGTCGTGCAGCACCGAGGGCGGTGAGAAGGCCAGCATCGCCTTGCCCAGGCCTGTGCAGTGCGCCGGCATCCGGCCACCGACCCGGGAGGCGAGTGCCGGTCCGCCGCGGCCGGCGAGCTTCTCCACGTAGACCACCTGGAGGCCGTCCAGGACCCCGAGGTGCACGGTCTCGTGGGTGGCCTCGTACAGGTCGCTGAGCAGGGGGAGCGCCGCTTCCCGCAGACCGCGCTGCCGGGGTGCCAGCTGGCCCAGCTCGAACAGGCGCATGCCCAGGCGGTAGCCGCCCTCGGTGCGTTCCACGGCGGCCCACGCGGTGAGCTCGCCGAGGAGCCGGTGGACGGTGGCCTTGGGCAGGCGGGTACGCCGGGTGAGCTCCGCCAGCCCGACGACGGTGTCCGCCGGCCCGAACGCCGTCAGGATCGTCATGGCCCGGCCCACGACGGAGTCGGTGGCCTCGTCGTTCCGCTGAATGGACCGCATGGCTTTCATCATGCACGTGACCTGTGTCACCGTCCTGTTGCACAAGGCAAACACGTCGACTGTTGGGCGGGTGCGTGACCGAAACGGCAACAACACGTGAGACCGGGGTCGAGGGCGGACTCCGATCGGTGCTCGCGGCGCTCGACCTTCTCGACTGCTTCACGGACGAGGATGAGCTCGGCGTGACCGAACTGGCCAAGCGCATCGGCGTGGCCAAGAGCACGGCGCACCGGCTCCTGACCACGCTGTGCGCCCGCGGGCTCGCCTCGCGGAACGAGGAGACCGGCCGCTACCGGCTCGGCATGCACCTCTACGAGCTCGGCCAGCTGGCGGTCGGCCGCAACGACATCCGCAATGCGGCGCTGCCGCTGCTGCAGGAGCTGCAGCAGGCCACCGGCGGCACGATCCATCTCGCTGTGCCGGACATCAGCGAGGTCGTCTACCTCGAACGGCTGGTCAGCCGCTCGGCGACCGCCCGCTTCTCCCGTGTCTCGCGCCGGCTCCCCTCGCACTGCACGAGCTCGGGCAAGGCGATCGCCGCGTTCATGCCGGACCTCGCCGCGGCCCGGTCCACGGCCGGCTTCACCTCCCTGACCAGCCGGAGCATCCACACCGCCCGGCAGTTCGCGCTGGCGCTGGCCGAGACCCGCAAGCGCGGCTTCGCGGTCAGCGTGGACGAGGCCGTCGAGGGTCTGACCTCCGTGGCTGCTCCGGTCAAGGCACACGACGGCTCGGCCAGGGCCGCGATCTCCGTGGTCGGTCCGACGGCCCGCGTGCTGGCCGACCTCGAGCGTCCGGCCCGGCTCGTCCAGATGGCCGCGCAGAAGCTCTCCCGCGAGCTGTGCCTCTAGCGGGAGACCCCGTTCCGGCCGCAGTCCGCCGGCTGGCGGCGGTCCTCATGGCCGCGCACGAGGCGGGGCACCTGCTCGACCCCGGCGCGACCGTCGGCCCGATCGACCTGCGGACCGCGTACGCCGTGCAGGCCGAGGGGCTGGCCCTCCGGCTGGCGGCGGGGGAACGGCTGGTGGGCTGGAAGATCGGGTACACCTCGGCCGCCATGCGCGCCCAGATGCGCGTCGACGCCCCCAACTTCGGTCCGCTCACCGACCGGATGCTGCTGGCCGGCGGCGAGCCGGTCAGCACCGCGCTGACGCAACCCCGGGTCGAGCCCGAGATCCTGCTGATCCTGGGCGACGACCTCCCCGGCGGTTCGGACCGGGACCGTGTGGCGCACGCCGTCGGCGAGGCGCGCGGCGCCCTGGAGGTGGTCGACTCGGTGTGGCGCGACTACCGGTTCCGGCTGGAGGACAACACGGCGGACGGCTCCTCCGCGGCCCACGCGGTGATCGGTCCGTTGCTGCCGGCCGGCGTGGACCTCGCCGAGGTCGGGGTGACGCTCATCGGCCCTGACGGGGAACGGTCGGAGGCGACCGGCGCTGCGGCGTTCGGTCACCCGCTCGACGCCCTCGGCTGGCTGGCCGACGCGCTGGCCGCTCAGGGCAGCCGCCTGCGGGCCGGCGACATCGTTCTCACGGGAGGTCTCACCGCCGCCGTGCCGCTGCCATCGGGCGCACGGATCCGGGCGGATTTTGCCGGCGCCGGCGAGGTGTCGGTGCGGCGGGAGGCCGCCGTTCCGCCGTCGAGAACGCCCGCGGACACAGCGGAAACAGGCACCTAGCGTGCGCAGCAACAAGGGAGGCAGCAGTGGATGACGCGACGCGGGTAGAGGTGGCAGCCTCGCTGCTCGAGGCGTACCGCACCCGACAGCCGATCGAGCCACTGGTCGAGAAGTACGCCGGTCTCGAGCTCGACGACGCCTATGCGATCCAGCAGCACCAGGTGCAGGCCTGGCTGGGCGAGGGCCGGGTGATCCAGGGTCACAAGGTCGGCCTGACGTCCGGCGCGATGCAGCGCCAGATGGGGGTCGACCAGCCGGACTACGGGGTCCTGCGCGACGACATGTTCTATCCGGAGGACGCCCCGGTTCCGGCCGGGATCTTCCTCGCGCCCCGGATCGAGCCCGAGATCGCCTTCGTGCTGTCCCGGGACCTGACGGGCCCGGGGGTGACGGTCGCGGAGGCCGCTGCCGCCGTGGACTTCGTCCTGCCGGCTCTGGAGATCATCGACAGCCGCATCCGCGACTGGAAGATCACCATCCTCGACACGATCGCCGACAACGCCTCCTCCGGCGGCGTGATGCTCGGCAGTACCCCGACCCGGCTGTCGGACGTCGACCTGCGGCTCGCGGGCTGCAACCTCTACGGCAACGGCGCACTGGTGGCCACCGGCGCCGGCGGTGCCGTGCTCGGCTCGCCCCTCCTGTCGCTGGCCTGGCTGGCCAACACGGTCGGCCGGCACGGCGTGACACTGCGCGCCGGGCACGTCGTCCTGCCGGGCTCCGTGACACCGGCTCAGCCGGTGCGGCCCGGCGATACCTGGACCGCGCAGTTCGCGGGCATCGGCAGTGTGACCGCACGTTTCGGACAGGAGACCGCATGACCAAGGCAGTTGCGACGAAGGCGGTGGCCGCCATCGTCGGCCCCGGCAACATCGGTACGGACCTGCTCGCGAAGCTGCAGCGCTCGGAGAACGTCGAGGTCGCCTACATGGTGGGTGTCGACCCCGAGTCAGACGGCCTGGCCAAGGCGCGGGCGAAGGGCGTGGAGGCCTCGGCCGGCGGGGTCGACTGGCTGCTCCAGCGCTCGCCGCTGCCGGACCTGGTCTTCGAGGCCACCAGTGCCAAGGCGCATCACGCGAACGCGGTCCGCTATGCCGAGGCGGGCATCCAGGCGATCGACCTCACGCCGGCGATGGTCGGTCCGCTGGTCTGCCCGGTGGTCAACCTCACCGAGCACCTGACCGTGCCCAACGTCAACATGATCACCTGTGGTGGACAGGCCACGATCCCGATCGTGTACGCCGTCTCCTCGGTCGTCCCGGTGCCGTACGCGGAGATCGTCGCGTCCATCGCGTCCCGCTCCGCCGGGCCAGGAACCCGCGCCAACATCGACGAGTTCACCGAGACGACGTCGCTGGCCATCCAGCAGATCGGTGGGGCGGCCCGCGGCAAGGCGGTCATCATCCTCAACCCGGTGGAACCGCCCATGCTCATGCGGGACACGGTCTTCTGCGCGATCCCGGCCGACGCGGACCGCGACGCGATCACCGAGTCGGTCCACCGGATGGTCGAGCAGGTGCAGGTCTACGTCCCCGGCTACACCCTGCGCGCCGATCCGCAGTTCGACGACCCCCGCGAGGGCTGGGAGGGCAACGCCCGAGTGGCCGTCTTCCTGGAGGTCCGCGGCAACGGGGACTACCTGCCGCCGTACGCCGGCAACCTCGACATCATGACCGCCGCCGCAGCCCGCGTGGGCGAGCTGATGGCCCAGACGAAGGTGGCTTCCGCATGAGCGCGACTCCCGAGGGCGGAGCCCCCCTGCGCATCACCGACTCCACGCTCCGCGACGGCTCGCACGCGATGGCGCACCAGTACACGGAGGAGCAGGTCCGGGCCACCGTGGCGGCGCTCGACGCGGCGGGCGTGCAGGTCGTCGAGGTCAGCCACGGCGACGGGCTCGGTGGGTCGTCGTTCAACTACGGCTTCTCCCGCACCGACGAGATCACGCTGATCGCCGCGGCGGTCGACGAGGCCACCCAGGCCAAGATCGCGGTGCTGCTGCTGCCCGGCCTCGGGACCGTCGAGGACCTGCGCCACGCACACGGTGCGGGTGCGTCCGTCGCCCGCATCGCGACGCACTGCACCGAGGCGGACGTCTCGCTCCAGCACTTCGGCGCTGCCCGCGACCTCGGGATGGAGACGGTCGGGTTCCTCATGCTGTCTCACCGGATCGGCCCGGCGGAGCTCGCCGCGCAGGCCCGGATCATGGTCGACGCGGGCGCGCAGTGCGTCTACGTCGTCGACTCGGCCGGGGCGCTCGTCCTCGGCGACGCCAAGGAGCGGGTCGCCGCCCTGGTCGCCGAGATCGGTCACGAGGCGCAGGTCGGCTACCACGGCCACCAGAACCTGAGCCTCGGCGTCGCCAACTCGGTGCTGGCCTACGAGGCCGGCGCCCGGCAGGTCGACGGTGCGCTGTGCGCCCTGGGCGCCGGCGCGGGCAACTCGCCGACCGAGGTGCTGGCGGCGGTCTTCGACCGGCTCGGCGTCGTCACGGGCGTCGACGCGTCGGCGGCGGCCGCAGCGGCCGAGGACGTCGTACGCCCGTTCATCCCGCGGCTGCCGTTCATGGACCGGGCCTCCATCGTCCAGGGCTACGCCGGCGTCTACTCCTCGTTCCTGCTGCACGCCGAACGCGCGTCCGCGCGCTACGGCGTGCCCGCTCACGAGATCCTGCAGCGCGTCGGCGAGGCCGGCTACGTCGGCGGCCAGGAGGACATGATCATCGACATCGCCCTGCAACTGGCCGCGGAGCGCGACCGCAACCTGACCGGGGCGGGCACCCGATGAGCGACTGGGACATCGACCGGGCGGCCACCGCGCTGCTCGCGGCAGAGGACAGCCGGACCGATCGGGAGCCGCTCACCGACGAGTGGCCCGAGATGGACCTGGACACGGCGTACGCCATCCAGGACGAGACGCTGCGCCGCCGGCTGGCTCGCGGCGAGCAGCTCGTCGGCGTCAAGCTCGGCCTGACCTCGCGGGCCAAGCAGCAGCGTATGGGGATCTCGTCGCCGCTGGTCGCGTGGCTCACCGACGCCATGGTGCTGCCGGCCGGCGCGCCGGTGCCGCAGGACCTCCTCATCCACCCGCGGGCCGAGCCCGAGATCGTCTTCGTGATGGGGGAGCGGCTGGCCGGCCCCGGCGTGACCGCAGCGACCGCCATGCGCGCGGTCGCGGGTGTCTGTGGCGGGATCGAGCTGATCGACTCGCGCTACCGCGACTTCCGCTTCACCATGCCGGACGTCGTGGCCGACAACGCCTCGTCCGGTGCGTTCCTCACCGGACCTGTGACCCTCCGGCCGGAGGGGCTCGACCTCTCCCTGGAGGCCTGCCTGGTGGAAGTCGACGGCCGCATCGTCGACTCGGCCACGGGCGCCGCAGTGCAGGGCCACCCGGCCGAGGCGCTTGCCCTGGCAGCCAACGCGCTCGCCGGTCGCGGCCTCGCCATCGAGGCCGGCTGGATCGTGCTGACGGGTGGGATGACCGACGCCGTGTTCGCCCCGGCGGGCTCGACCATCGGCGTGCACTTCACGTCGCTGGGCTCTCTCGTCCTGAGCGGAGGCTGACATGCCCCTCGTCGAGGTGACCCTCGTGGAGGGCCGCACCCCCGAGCAGCTGCGGTCCCTGATGACGGCGCTGACCAGCGCCGTCGAGACCTCCATCGGCGCGCCCAAGGACTCCATCCGGGTGATCCTGCGGGAGCTGCCGCCGACGCACTGGGCAGCCGGTGACGTCACCATCGCCGAACGCAGGAAGGGCTGAGCCCCATGGACTTCATTCCGCACGTCATCGACGGCCTGGAGACCGAGTCGGCGGGCGGTGGCCGCTTCGCGTCGGTCGACCCGTGGACGCGCAAGGAGTGGGCCGAGGTCGCCCTCGGCGGCAAGGACGACGCCGACCGGGCGATCACCGCCGCCCGCCGGGCCTTCGACGAGGGCCCGTGGCCGCGGATGGGGTACGCCGAGCGTGGCGCGATCCTGCACCGGCTCGCGGACCTGATCGACGAGCGCGGCGACGAGCTCGCGATGGCCGACACCGTGGACATGGGCAAGCCGTTCGCGGATACCCGGGGTCACGACGTACCGCGCTCGGCGCTGAACTTCCGGTTCTTCGCCGACCACGCCAAGCTGGCCGCCGGTGAGGCGCTGCCGATGGACTCCGGGCACCACGCGTACACCCGCTTCGAGCCGACCGGTGTCGTGGCGGCGATCGCGCCGTGGAACTTCCCGCTGATGATGGAGACCTGGAAGGTCGCCCCGGCGCTGGCCTGGGGCAACACCGTGGTGCTCAAGCCGGCTGAGGACACGCCGTACTCCGCGACCATCCTCGCCCGCCTCGCCCTCGAGGCGGGGATGCCGCCCGGCGTCCTGAACGTCGTACACGGATTCGGGCCGGACTCGGCCGGCCAGGCACTGACCGAGGACCCCCGCGTCGACCGCATCACGTTCACCGGGGAGTCCGGGACCGGCCGCATCATCTCGCGCGCGGCCGCGGCCAACCTCACCCCGGTGAGCCTCGAGCTCGGCGGCAAGGGGGCCAACCTGGTCTTCGCCGACGCCGACCTCCAGGTCGCCGTCGACTGGTCGATCAAGGCGATCTTCTCCAACGCCGGCCAGGTCTGCCTCGCAGGCAGTCGCCTGTACGTGCAGCGCGAGGTGTACGACGAGTTCCTGCGCCGGTTCACCGCCGCCGCGGACGCGCTGGTGATGGGCGATCCGAAGGTGGCCGGGACGCAGGTCGGGCCGCTGGCCTCGGAGGAGCACTACAAGAAGGTGCGCTCGTTCGTCGAGGGCATCGGGGCCGACGGGGGCACGATCCACACCGGCGGGCTCGGCGAGGGCTGGTCGGTACGCCCGACCATCGTCACCGGGGCTCCCGCGGACGCGCGGGTCTGCCGCGAGGAGATCTTCGGCCCGGTGGTGGTCGTGCACCCCTTCGACACCGAGGCGGAGGCGGTCGCGGCCGCGAACGACACCCCGTACGGCCTCAACGCGATGCTGTTCACCGAGAACCTGTCACGCGCCCACCGCGTAGCGGCCGCCCTCAAGGCGGGCACGGTCTGGGCCAACTGCTTCTTCATCCGGGACCTGCGCGCGCCGTTCGGCGGCGTCGGCGACTCGGGCGTCGGACGTGAGGGCGGGACCTTCAGCCGCGAGTTCTTCACCGAGCCGAAGGCGGTCGTGATGGCGATCGCCCGGGAGGGTTGATCCCCCTCCCTTCAAGGGAATCCGGCCCGTCGGCCGACGCGGCGACCCCGCGTAGGCCGGCCGGCGGGAAGATACGCGCAGGCCATGCCTTCCGCGTCACGCCCGGATGCGGCATAGTCGGTCGCGGTTGAGTACACAGCCATCCCCGGGGCGGCGTCTCGGGCGACGCTGGTGCTCATGGCGCGCGGACGCCTTCCTGTCACCAGGTGACGCAGGGAGACCGACGTGAGTGATCGCAACATCCCGTCGACGACGTGGGACCCGCCTGCCAGCTGGGAACGGCGCAGCGACCTCGAGTTGCTGGCCGATCAGTTGCAGGCGATCGAGGCATGGCACGTGGCGCGGCGGGCTGCCGAACAGGCGACGGAGAGTCGCACGCTGACCCGCGAGATGCGCCTGGACGTCTCCCGCCGGATGGAGGCCCGCCGCCGGGAGCAGCAGGCGCTCCTGGACTGCGCCGCCGCGCAGTTGCTCGAGGGACGTCAGAGACTCGGCGGCCCGCGACCCCGGGCGGTTCTCATCCATCGCAACGCCTGGTTCTGCGAGCGCGTCACGAGCCGGCTGATCGAGCTCGGGGTCGAGGTGATCGCCCACCGCGACAACGGCGCCGACGGCATCGGGGTCGCGGTCGTCGAGCAACCCGACCTGCTGCTCGTCGAGGACGCCCTGCCGACCGTGCCGGGCCTCGAGGTCGTCCGCAGGGTGCACCGCCTTGCGCCGCACACGGTGGTCGGTGCGCATGTCGCGTATGCCGACGGTGTGACCGCGATGCTCGAGGCCGGCGCGACAGCGGCCTGGACCCGGCAGGTCCCACCGGCCGATGTGGCCCATGGCCTGGTCCACGCGTCCGTGCGCTCAGGCGTGTGAACCCTCCGGTCAGCTGCTCGACTGCAGCCTGACCTGGGCGGTGGCGCTGGCTCCGCCTCGGGTGTACGTCACGGCGACCGTCGAACCCGGGTTGTTGCTGCGCACCGCCACGATGAGGCTGTCGGCGTCGGTCACGACCCGGTCACCGACGTTGGTGATGACGTCGCCGGCCTGCAGACCCGCGGCGGCCGCGGGACCGCCGCTGCTGACCTGCCGGACCAGCGCACCGACACCGGGCGCCCCCGTCGTTCCACCGGCAGCGTCGGTGGCGCTGATCCCGATCTGCGGGTGGGTGGCGTGTCCGGTCGCGATGAGCTGGTTGGCCACCTTGACCGCGTCGTTGGACGGGATGGCGAAGCCGACGCCGATGCTGCCGCTCTGCCCGGAGGAGCTGCTGCCCACGGTGGCGATCGCGCTCGGCACACCCACCACCCGGCCGCTGAGGTCGACGAGCGCGCCGCCGGAGTTCCCGGGGTTCACCGCGGCGTCGGTCTGCAGCGCGTCGATGACGGACTGTGCCGACGCGCCGGCCTCGCCGGTCCGGACCGGCCGGTGCAGCGTCGACACGATGCCCTCGGTGACGGTGTTGGACAGGCCGAGCGGTGCGCCCACGGCGAGCACCGCCTGACCGACCCGCACCTGGTCGGAGTTGGCGAAGGTCGCCGGGGTGAGGCCGCCCACGCCGCTCACCTTGAGGACGGCGAGGTCACTGGTCGCGTCGGTGCCGACGATGCTCGCGCCGTACGTCTTGCCGTTGCTCAACGTGACCGAGACCGAACCGCCGCCCGCCGCGGCCGAGACCACGTGGTTGTTCGTGAGGATGTAGCCGTCGCTGCGGAGCACGACCCCCGAGCCGGTGTCGGAGGTGGTGGCACTGCTTCCGCCGAAGCCCTGGGACGTCGCCGCGCCGGTCACCTCGACCGTGACCACGCTCGCACCGATCGTGGTGGCGGCCTGCTCGACCGATCCGGTCGGCAGGCTGGCGGACTGCGCCATGCTGCCACTGATCGTGATCGGGCCGGAGGCCGTCGTACTTCCGCCGTGGACGAGGGTCGCGCCGGTCGCACCGCCGACGAGGGCGGAGGCGAGCGCGATGCCGGCCACGCCGAGCAGCATGCCGCGGCCGCGTGGGCGGGCCGGGGGCGGAGGGGCCGGCGCGGTGGCGGCGGGCGGAGGCTGCGGCATCCACCAGGTCGTGCTCGGCGGGGACTGGGTGAGGGAGGCGTCGTTGTCCATGACAGGACCTTGCGCTCCCAGCCTGGACGCCGCCTGTGAGCGAGCTGCGGGGTGTCTAGGGGAGCGGGGCCCGGGGACTCGGGGTGCGGTCGCGGCCGAGCCACCAGGCGACGCCGGCGACGGAGATCGCGGCGTACAGCCAGCCGACGAGCACGTCCGTCACGTAGTGCTCGCCGCTGTACACCAGGGTGAGCAGCATCGCGAGGACGTAGAGCCCCAGCAGTGCCCGGGTGACTGGCCGGACCACTGGCCAGGCGAACAGCAGCAGCATCATCGGCACCGCACCGTGCAGGGACGGCATCGCCGCCACGGCGTTGGCGTACGCCTCCCCGCGCTCGACGGCGGAGTGGATCGTCCCGACCCCGGTCGCCTCCAGGGTGTTGGTCACGATCCGGTCGATGCCTGCGGGCAGGTAGCCGTTGAGGCTGGCCATCCACGGCGGCGCCGCGGGGAACGCGGCGTACGTCACGAGGGTGATGAAGGTGAGCGTGACGAGGGTCCAGACGTACCGCCGGAACAGCGTGTAGGACCTGGCCCAGAGGAGGACGGCCAAGGCCATCGACACGATGAAGTGCGACATGTAGACCGGTACGGCGACGATGTCGTACCAGTGCACGTGGGCCGGGTCGTAGAACTGGTGCTGCAACCAGACGGTCGGCACCTGGCCGCCGAACATCAGCTTGTCGCCGTCCAGCTGGGGGAGCACGTGGGCGTGGTCGATCCCCATCTCGCCGGGCCGCCCGTTGTGGAGCGCGGGCAGGTTGGCGAGCTTGCCGCCGAGCTTGTCGGCCACGCCGCGCAGGAAGTCGTAGAGGAACAGCACCGCGATGAGCGGCAGCCAGTCCCTGACCACGACGCGGGCCCAGACGCGGCCCTCGCCGGCGAGGGCGGCCCACAGGAACGCCAGCACCCAGCCGCAGATGACCTCGCGGCCCGTCGGGAAGCCGAACACCGCGGAGACCACGACGAACAGCACCGACACCACGAGCAGGAGCCGCCGGCGCCGGGCGCGCTGTTCAGGGCCGGCGCTGCGCCAGGGTGATTCGGCGGGCAGGGGCGGGGGAGACGCCTCACCAGGGGTGTGCGTCGCGACCGTGTCCGTCAAAACCGTCCTCCTCGGACGACAGCCTACGGGGGGTGGCCCTGGCGGTAGGATGGACGCCATGACGCACCAGACCGGTCTCCTTCCCGGGCCGCGCTGACAACGCAGTACGTCAGCGCGGCGCCCTCGTGACCACGGGGGCTTTCTTTTTGCCCGGAGCGACCGAGGAGACCACGGCATGAGCGAGACCACCGCCGAGCGCGAGGGCCGTGAGGCCTACGACCCGCACGCCGTCCAGGACCGCTGGCTGCCGGTGTGGGACCGCCTCGACCTGAACCGGGCCGGGCGCACTGACGGGCCGAAGAAGTACGTGCTCGACATGTTCCCGTACCCGAGCGGCGACCTGCACATGGGCCACGCCGAGGCGTTCGGCATCGGTGATGTCGTGGCCCGCTACTGGATGCGCCGCGGGTACGACGTGCTGCACCCGATCGGCTGGGACTCGTTCGGCCTCCCGGCGGAGAACGCCGCCATCAAGCGCGGGGAGCACCCGGCGACCTGGACCTACGCCAACATCGAGACCCAGGCCGAGTCGTTCCGCCGCTACGCCATCTCCGCAGACTGGTCGCGCCGCCTGCACACCAGCGACCCTGAGTACTACCGCTGGACGCAGTGGCTGTTCCTGCGGTTCCGCGAGCGGGGGCTGGCCTACCGCAAGGCCAGCGCGGTCAACTGGTGCCCGCAGGACCAGACGGTGCTCGCCAACGAGCAGGTGGTCGGCGGCCGGTGTGAGCGCTGTGGCACCGAAGTCACCAAGCGTGAGCTGACCCAGTGGTACTTCAAGATCACCGACTACGCCGACCGGCTGCTCGAGGACATGAAGCAGCTGGAGGGTCATTGGCCCGAGCGCGTCCTGCTGATGCAGAAGAACTGGATCGGCCGGTCGCAGGGTGCGCACGTCGACTTCACCGTCGGCGGGGAGAAGGTCAGCGTGTTCACCACGCGGCCCGACACCCTGTACGGCGCCACCTTCTTCGTCGTCGCGGCGGACGCGCCGCTCGCCGACCAGCTGGTCGCGTCCGAGCGGCGCGAGGCGTTCGAGGCGTACCGCGAGCAGGTCCGCAAGCTGTCGGACATCGACCGCCAGTCCACCGACCGGCCGAAGACCGGCGTGGACCTCGGCGTGACGGCGGTCAACCCGCTCAACGGCGAGGAGCTGCCGGTCTACGCGGCCGACTACGTGCTGGCCGACTACGGCACCGGCGCGATCATGGCGGTGCCGGCACACGACCAGCGCGACCTCGACTTCGCCCGCGAGTTCGGCCTGCCGGTGCGGGTCGTCGTCGACACCGGCGAGCCGGACCCGGCGCAGACCGGCGTGGCCACCAGCGGCGACGGCGTACTGGTCAACAGCGGACCGCTCGATGGGCTGCGCAAGGAGGAGGCGATCGCCAGGGCGGTCGAGATCCTCGGCGAGCGCCAGACGGGCGAGGGCGCCGTCAACTACCGGCTGCGCGACTGGCTGCTGTCCCGGCAGCGCTTCTGGGGCGCGCCCATCCCGATCGTGCACTGCGCGGTGTGCGGCGAGGTGGCCGTCCCGGACGACCAGCTGCCGGTGCGGCTGCCCGACGACATGAAGGGCGCCGACCTCCAGCCCAAGGGGCAGTCGCCGCTGGCCAGCAACGAGGCCTGGGTCAACACGACCTGCCCGTCCTGCGGTGGTCCCGCCCTCCGGGACACGGACACGATGGACACGTTCGTCGACTCGTCCTGGTACTACCTGCGCTTCGCCTCGCCGGACTACACCGAGGGACCGTTCGACCCGGAGGCCGTCCGCCAGTGGCTGCCGGTCGCGCAGTACGTCGGCGGCGTCGAGCACGCGATCCTGCACCTGCTCTACAGCCGGTTCTTCACCAAGGTCCTGCAGGACATGGGGATGATCGACTTCGGCGAGCCGTTCTCCGCCCTGATGAACCAGGGCCAGGTCATCCTCAACGGCAAGGCCATGAGCAAGTCGACGGGCAACCTGGTCGAGCTCGGCTCGGAGCTGTCCCGGTACGGCGTCGACGCCGTCCGGCTGTCCATGGTCTTCGCCGGTCCGCCCGAGGACGACATCGACTGGGCCGACGTGTCGCCGACCGGCTCGGTGAAGTGGCTGGCCCGCGTCGCCCGGCTGGCCGCCGACGTGGGTGGCCTGACCGGTGACGACCGGGATCTCGCCCTCGACAGGGCGGTGGCCCACACGGTCGACGAGGTCACCCGGCTCACCGAGGGACACCGGCTCAACGTCTCGATCGCCCGGTTCATGGAGCTGACCTCCCTGCTGCGTAAGGCCGTCGACGGCGGTACGCCGGCCGCGGGTTCGCTTCGCGACGGCGCCGAGGCGCTGGCCGTGATGCTGTCCGCGTACGCGCCGTACACCGCCGAGGAGGTCTGGTCCCGGCTCGGTCACGACGTGGACGCCGGCGACTCGGTGCACGCGAGCACCTGGCCCGAGGCGGACCCGGCACTGCTCGTGGAGGACACGGTCACCTGCGTCGTACAGGTCGCGGGCAAGGTGCGTGATCGGCTCGAGGTGCCGCCCGCCATCGGCGAGGAGGCGCTCAAGGCGCTCGCTCTCGGCTCCGACGCCGTCGTGCGCGCGCTGGACGGCAAGGCGATCCGCACCGTGATCGTGCGCGCCCCCAAGCTCGTCAACATCGTCCCGACCTGATCGCGGTCTAGCCTGCCGCCATGAGCAGCCGGGTCGCCGTCGTCACCGACAGTACGGCGTACCTCCCTGCGGGAGTGGCCGACAAGCACGGCATCGGCGTGGTGCCGTTGCACGTCGTCCTCGGGACGGACACCGGCATCGAGGGCGTCGAGGTCCAGCCGGCTGATGTCGCGGCCGCGCTGGCCGGACGACGTGTGTCGGTCTCGACCTCGCGGCCGACGCCGGCGGAGTTCGCGGCCGCCTACCGCGCCTGCGGCGCATCCTGCGTCGTGTCCGTCCACCTGTCGGGCGCGCTGTCCGGGACGGTGGATGCGGCACAGCTCGCGGCTGCCGAGGTGGCCGGCGAGGGCGTCGAGGTGCGGGTCGTCGACACCGCCACCATCGCCATGGGCCTCGGGTTCGCGGTCATCGCCGCGGCCGAGGCGGCGACCGGTGGAGCCTCGGCCGACGACGTGGAGGCGGCCGCCGTGACGGCCGCAGCGGCGAGCACCACGCTGTTCTACGTCGACACCCTCGAGCATCTGCGCCGGGGCGGCCGGATCGGCGCGGCCGCGGCGCTGTTCGGGGCGGCGCTGGCCGTGAAGCCGCTGCTCCACGTCGTGGACGGCCGGATCGCGCTGCTGGAGAAGGTCCGTACGGCGGGCAAGGCGCTGTCCCGGTTGGAGTCCCTCGCGATCGCGCGCGCCGGGGACGGCCCGGTCGACCTGGCCGTGCACCACCTGGCGGCCCCGGACAAGGCCGGCGCGCTGGCGGAGCGGCTGCGGGCGGCCGTGCCCGGGCTCCAGTCCCTGTACGTCTCCGAGGTGGGTGCGGTCGTCGGCGCCCACGTGGGCCCCGGCCTGCTCGGGGTCGTGGTCTCGCGCCGGTGAACCTGCTGCTGCTCGCCGCCGCCCTCGTCGGCTACCTCGCGGGGGCGGTGTCGCCCGCCACCCTGATCGCCCGGCGACGGGGTGTGGACCTGCGCGGTGTCGGCTCAGGCAACCCGGGCGCCGCCAACGCCGGCCGGGCGCTGGGCCGGCGGACCGGCATCGCGGTGGCGGTCCTCGACGTCGCCAAGGGCTGGGCGCCTGCGTACGGCTTCGCTCTCGTCGACCACCGTGCCGGGCTGGTGGCCGGCATCGCCGCCGTGCTCGGCCACGTGAGCTCGCCGTTCCTGCGCGGGCGGGGCGGCAAGGGTGTCGCCACCGCGGCAGGTGCCGTCCTCGGGTCGCACCCGCTCTGGGCGCCGGTGGTGCTGGTCGTGTGGCTGCTGACCCTGGCCGCGTCCCGGTGGATCGCGCTGGCGTCGGTGTGCGCGGCCCTGTCGCTGCTGGTCGTGGCGCTCGTCCTGGATCAGGACGTGGTGTGGGCTGCGCTCCTCGCGCTCGTGGTCATCGGGCGGCACCAGGCCAACTTCGTACGCCGGCTCGCCCGCGGCTGATTGCGCGTCGCGCGCGTCCACACCCCGCGCCCGCCTCCACAGGTCCGGATCCACCGCGGCGTCGGGCCTCCCTGCGTTCCTAGCGTCAGCGCGTGCCCCGACGAGCCCGCCCCGATCCGCAGACCGCAGCGCTGCGCCTCGCCGCCCTGGTGCCGCCGTCGGGCCCGGCCGGCTGGGTGCCGCCGGCGGAACCGGCTCCGCAGGATGTGGGGCCACCGGACGAGATGCCGCCGGACGCCGGCCCGCCGGAGTTCACGACCGGCGCGGGCGACCTCATGGGGACGGTCCGGGCGCGTGTTGCCACGGCGGGTCTGGACCCCGGCCGACGTGGCGTACTCGCGCTGCTGCTGGTCGGGGCGGTGGCGGCGCTGGTCGCGGGCGCCGTGCAGCTGCGCGGACGGCCGCACGAGCTGACTGCGCCGCCGGCACTCGTCCGGGCGGGCACGCCCGCAGCCAGCTCCTCTCCCACCGCCGAGGTGGTGGTCTCGGTGGCCGGCACGGTCCGCCGGCCCGGCCTGGTGCACCTGCCGGCGGGGAGCCGGGTGGACGACGCGGTCCGCGCCGCCGGGGGCCTGACCGCGGGCGGGCAGGTCGGGCTGCTCAACCTCGCCCGGCGGCTCGTGGACGGCGAGCAGGTGCTCGTCGGGGTGGCGGCTGCGGGTGCGACCGGCGCGTCGGGAGCGGCCGTCGCGGGGGGGTTGCTCGATCTCAACGCGGCCACGGCCGACGCCATCGACGGCCTCCCCGGCATCGGGCCGGTGCTCGCCCAGCGCATCGTGGACTGGCGGACCGAGCACGGCCGGTTTGCCAGTGTCGACCAGCTGCGCGAGGTCCCCGGGATCGGCGAGAGCAAGTACGCCCAGCTCAAGTCCAAGGTGACCGTGTGAGCCAGGACCGCCGGCTCGTCCTGCCTGCCGCGTCCGCCTGGCTGGTGGCCTGGCAGGGCCGGCTGGTTCCGGTGTCCTGGCTGGTCGCGGTCTCGGCCCTGGGCCTGCTTGTCGGGGCCGCGGTGATGGCGCTGCGCCGCTCGGCCGCGGTCGCGGCGGTGTGCATCTGCGCGGCGGCGGCCGGGCTGTCCACGGCTGCCCGTGTGGACGGGCGGACAACGGGTCCGCTGCCCCGGCTGGCCGCGACGCAATCCGCGGTCGCCGTGGTCGGCGTGGTGACCGACGACCCGCGGCGGGTGGTCTCCCGCTCGGGTCTCGGGCCGCCGACGGACCTGGCGGTGGTTCCGTTGAGGGTCGAGCGACTGGAGGCGGCCGGCCGCGCGTACCGCCTGCGGGTCCCCGTACTTGTCATGTCCTCCGATCAGCGCTGGCTGCCGCTCCTGCCGAGCCAGCGGGTACGGGCCGAGGGGCGGCTGCGACCGGCGGAACCCGGGGACGATGTCGCAGCCGTGCTGTCCGGGAGGGGCCCACCCGTCGTCGCGTCCCCGCCGACGCCGGTGCAACGCC
Organism: Frankiales bacterium; assembly: GCA_025965475.1. Lineage (GTDB taxonomy): Bacteria > Actinomycetota > Actinomycetes > Mycobacteriales > SCTD01 > RYN-124. Next base: position 83,016 of record JAOPWV010000095.1, read on the forward strand.
TTGCGGGCCACCTGCGCAGCGGCCTGCGGACCGCCGTCGCGCCGCTGCCGGCTGCCGAGCGCGGGCTGCTGCCCGGCCTGGTGGTGGGGGACACCAGTCGGCTCGACCCTGAGCTGCGTGACGCGTTCCGTACGACCGGGCTGACACATCTCGTCGCGGTCAGCGGTACCAACGTGGCGGTCGTGCTCGGCGCGGCGTTGCTCCTGAGCCGGGCTCTTGGCTTCGGACTCGTCGGATCGCCGGTCGTGTCGTCCCTGGCCCTGATGGCCTTCGTGGTCCTCGCGCGGCCGTCGCCGAGCGTGCTGCGGGCAGCGGTCATGGGACTCGTGGGACTGGCCGCGCTCGTCTCGGGCAGCCGCCGCGCCGCGCTCCCCTCGCTGTGCGGGGCCGTTCTCGTGCTCGTCCTGCTGGCGCCGGACCTCGCGGCCGCTCCCGGCTTCGCGCTGTCGGTGCTGGCGACGGCCGGGCTCGTGGAGCTGGCACCGCCGTGGCGCGAGCGGCTGGCGGCCCGGATGCCGGGGTGGCTCGCCGACGCGCTGGCCGTACCGGCTGCCGCGCAGGTCGCCTGTGGCCCCGTGATCGTGGCGATCTCCGGTCAGCTCGGTCTCTTGTCGGTCCCGGCGAACCTGCTGGCCGTCCCGGCTGTGGCCCCGGCAACCGTGCTCGGGGTGCTCACCGCACTGCTGGCGCCGCTGTGCCTGCCTCTGGCGCAGGCCGTGGCGTGGCTGGCCTGGGTCCCGACCGCCTGGTTGGTCCTGATCGCCCGGACCGGGGCCTCGATGCCGGGTGCCACTGTGGGCTGGCCGTCGGGTCAGCGCGGCGCGCTGCTCCTGGTCGCGGTAACGGTGGTCGGCGGGCTCGTGCTCGTTCGCCGGGCCTCCCGTCGCATCGCGGTGGCCTGCGCAGCAGGCATCCTGGTCGCGGTCGCGGGGCTGCAGACCGCCGCGCCGAGCTGGCCGCCGCCGGGTTGGTTCCTCGTGGCGTGCGACGTCGGGCAGGGCGACGCGATCGCGCTCCGGGCCGGACCGGACGCCGCCGTGCTGGTCGACGCCGGTCCTGATCCCGCGGCCGTGGACCGATGTCTGCGCAGGCTGGGCGTGCACGCGCTGCCGCTCGTCCTGCTGACCCACCTGCACGCGGACCATGTCGAGGGGCTGCCGGGCGCCCTTCGCGGACGCGCCGTGGGTGAGGTCGACGTGGGCCCGCTCGACGAACCGTCGGCCGAGCACCAGCGGGTCGTCCGCTGGACGGCCGACCGGCGGCTGCCCGTGCGTCGCCCCGCCCTGGGGGAGATCCGGTCCGTGGGGGCCCTGCGCTGGCAGGTGCTCGCGCCCGGCCGGACCTACCGCGGGACCCGGTCGGACCCGAACAACGCCTCGCTGGTGCTCCGGCTCGAGACGGCCGGTGTGGTCGTGCTGCTCACCGGCGACGTCGAACCGGAGGCACAACGCGACCTGCTCGAGTCCGGGCAGCAACTGCAGGCCGACGTCCTCAAGATCCCGCACCACGGGTCGGACCATCAGTTGCCGGCGTTCCTCGACGCGGTGGGCGCGCGGGTCACGTTGACCTCCGTCGGTGCGGGCAATACGTACGGCCACCCCTCTGCGGCGACGTTGACCCGGGTCATGGCCGAGGGGGCCCGGTCCTACCGCACGGACCGGGATGGCGACACCGCGCTCGTCGAGGACCGCGGGCAGCTGCTCACGGCCGGGCGCACCGGAACCGGCACCGTCGGCGGACCGCAGGCCGGGGCGCGCGTGGGCGACCGGGACAGCGCCGGCAGCCCTGCTCCGCGCGCGGTGGGGGTGCTGCGCGACCGGGGCTGGCCCGCCGTCCTTGGGACGTCGCTACCGCACGTGGATCCCGACGGCGAGAGGGCCGTCACCCACGTCGGGGAGGCGCGCGGGCCGCCGGGCGGGCGAGCGGGGGCGGGCCGCAGGACCGTGTGCTTCCCCGGCCACGGCCCGGCGGTCAACCTCCCCCCGGGCGTCGGGAGTGACGAGGTTCCACGCGCCATGTCGGTGGAGCCGGCCCGGAGGTGCTGGTGGCAGTGCGGGGACGCAGGTACGCCAGCCGGCTGTCGTGGCCGCCTTCGGGTGCGTCCTTCGCCGAGTAAGCGCGGCGTTGACGTCCCCGCCTTGCCACCCATGACAGAGCGTGGCGGGGTCGCAAAGATGCGTCTGTCGTACTCCGTTCACCCGAGCCGCAGCTGCCGGCAACCGCGGTCGCAGGCAGCAGGACGGACCCCCGCAGTGCCACCGCCGGGCTGGTCGTGCGAAAGTGTCGACACCTTGGCGTGTTCAGTGTCAGGGCGTGTGTCGACGCTGTTACGTTCGCCACCAGTTCGTCGTGGTGTGTGCCAGTGACGGTTCCTGGGTGTGGCTGCCGCGACGCTCCAGGGACGTCGTGGGGGGAGGGGACCGTCCGGATGGTTGCTGTTGCCGAGGCAGAGCTCTATCTGCCGTCGTCGTTGCAGGATGCGCTCCGCGTGCTCGCCGACGGGGGCGGGGCCGCGGTCCCGCTGGCCGGCGCCACCTGGGCGATGCGCGCCGTCCTCCGGGGCGAGGAGCTGGCCGCACGCTACGTCGCGTTGAGCGGCCTGGACGAACTGCGCACGGTCGAGGTCGCGGCCGACGGTTCGCTGGCGATCGGGGCCTGCGTGACGCACGCCCGCCTCGGCGAAGCCGTCGCTGACCAGCCCAACCTGCGGGGGCTCCACGATGCGGCGACGAAGGCGGCGAATGCGGCGGTCCGTGAGGCGGCGACCGTCGGGGGCAACCTGAGCGTGGCCGCCTTCCCGGCAGCCGACCTCGTACCGGCCTTGCTCTGCCTGGACGCCGAGGTCGAGCTGGCCCGCCCTGACGGCAACGAGCGGGTGAGCCTGGAGCGCTTCCTGCAGCTGCGGTCGGAGCTGGCGCCCGGCACCGTGCTGGCCCGGGTCCACGTGCCGGCCGGCCGCTTGCGCACCGCCCACGCGCGCCTGCCCCTGCGCGTCGCCGGCGACTACCCGGTCGCGATCGTGAGCGTGGCGCTGGACGTGGCCGCCGACGGCACCGTCGCCCGGGCCGCCGTAGCGGTCGGGTCGGTCGAAGCCGTTGCGCGCCGGTGGCCCGAACTCGAGGCCGAGCTCGTCGGCAAGCCGGTCGGCGCGGAGGCGGCGGCCGTTGCAGCCAAGGCGCTCTCCGCCACCTTTCACGGACGAGAGGGCATCGAGGCTCCGGGCTGGTACCGGGTGAGCGTCCTACCGACGCTGGTACGACGCGCGCTGACGGCTCTGTCAGGACAGGAGGGGAACCAGTGACGATCGAACTCACCGTCAACGGCGAGACGAGGACGGTGACGGCGGCGCCGCTGACCCCGCTCGCCGAGGTTCTGCGCGAGGAGCTGTACCTCACCGGCACCAAGCAGGCCTGCGGCGAGGGCTTCTGCGGCTCGTGCACGGTTCTGCTCGACGACGCAGCCGCGCCGTCCTGCCTGACACCGGTCGGGATGGCCGCGGGCAAGGCAGTGCGCACCATCGAGTCGCTCGCCCCCGGCATGAGTGAGCTCTCGCCGCTGCAGCAGGCCATGAAGGACGCCGACGCCGTCCAGTGCGGGATGTGCTTCCCGGGCATCCTGATGGGCCTGACCGCGCTGCTGGCCCGCCAACCCGAGCCGACGGAGGACGACGTCCGGACGGCCCTGTCCGGCCACCTCTGTCGCTGCACCGGTTACGCGCGGATCGTCGACGCCGCTCTCTCCGTCTGCGTCCCGGCAGAACGAGGAGTGTGATCGGCGATGTCCCCGACTGCTATCCGTGCGGATCTGCCGAGGCGTGACGCCGAGGACAAGCTGCGCGGCCGGACCCGCTACGCCGTCGACAGCAGCCGGCCGGGCATGCTGCACGCCGCGCTGCGACGGGCCGACGTGGCCGCCGGCCGGATCGTCCGCATCGACACGACGCAGGCGCAGGCGATGCCCGGCGTCCGCGCGATCGTCGGCGCGGAGGAGGCCCCTGGCCGGTACGGCGTCGGCATCGCCGACCACCCGCTGTTCGCGACCGGCGAGATCCGCTACCACGGTGAGCCCCTCGTCGCTGTCGCTGCGGAGACCCTCGAGCAGGCGCGCGCCGCGGCGGCGGCGGTCGTCGTCGAGGTCGAGCCGTACGACGCGCATCTGAGCATGGCGGACGCGCTCGCCGCGGAGGCCCGCGAGGTGCACCCCGGCTGGCGGGACTACGAGGTCCTGCACGAGGGTGGCCAGCGCGAGGGAAACATCGCCTGGGAGGCGAGCGTCGTCCGGGGTGACACCGACGCCGCGTTCGCCCGCGACGACGTCGTCATCGTGACGAGTGAGTTCACGGCCGGCCGGCAGAACCAGGCGGCCCTCGAGCCGCGGGTGTGCGTCGCGTCGTACGAGGACGGCCGGTTCGTCCTGGAGACCTCCACCCAGGTGCCCTGGTCGGTCCGCAACAACACGGCCACGCTGCTCGGCATCAGCCCGTCCGCGGTGCGCGTCGTCGTGCCCGCGGTGGGCGGCGGGTTCGGTGGCAAGTTCGAGGTGAGCTGCGAGCCTTTCGCGGCGCTGCTCGCCCGCGCGTCGGGACGCCCGGTGCGCGTCGCCTACAGCCGGGAGGAGGAGATGCTCACCTCGGTGGCCCGCGAGAACGCCGAGATCCGCATCCGCTCCGCGGTCACCCGCGACGGCGAGATCGTGGCCCGCGAGGCGGTCGTGCTGCTCGACTGCGGCGCGTACGGCGGTGAGCAGATCTTCCTGACCAGCATGACCGCGCACACCCTCTGCGGTAACTACCAGCTCGGCTCGGTACGGCTCGTCAGCCGGGCCGTCTACACGAACACCGCACCCACCGGCCCGATGCGGGCGTGCAACGGGCCGTCCGCCACCTTCGCGCTCGAACGGCACACCGACGAGATCTGTGCCGCGATCGGCATGGACCGCTTCGCGTTCCGCCGGCGCAACGTGCTCGGCGACGGCGACCTGGGTAGCACCGGCCAGGTCTTCCAGGGCGACGTCCTCGGGCCGATGCTCGACAGGATGGTGGCCCTGCGGGAAGCCGGCCCCGAGCTGCCGCCCGCCGACGGGCGGCTGCGTGGCACCTCGACGGTGGTCGGCATGTGGGCGGTCGGGGTCGGCCCGTCCGCCGCGACCGTCAACGTCAACGCCGACGGCAGCGTCACGCTCATCACCTCGGGCGTGGAGATCGGCTCCGGCTCGACCATCCAGGCCATCCCGCAGATCGTCGCGGACACCCTCGGCGTCCGTGCCGAGGACGTCGTCGTCAAGGCCGCCGACACCGATGCGGCCGGGTACGACGTCGGTGTCGGCGGCGGCCGTACGACGGTGTCCCTGGGCGCGGCGGGCACGGCGGCCGGCCTGGACGCCCGGCGCAAGCTGCTCGACGTGGCGGCCGACATGCTCGAGGCCGCACCCGAGGACCTGCTTCTCGCCGACGGGCACGTCAGCGTCGTCGGCGACCCCGATCAGCGGCTCACCGTCGCCGCGGTGGCCGCGCACGCGCAGGACCGCGTCGGACCGATCTCGGGCAGCGGCTCGTTCGCCTCCCGCCGCGAGGCCACCGCGATCCCGGGCTGCGCGGCCGGGCACATGGTCGACGCGCTCGACATCCCGATCTTCGCGGTGCACGAGTGCGACGTCGCGGTGGACCCGGAGACCGGGCACGTCGAGGTACTCGCGTACCGGGTCGTGCAGGACGTCGGCATCGCCATCAACCCGCGGGCCATCGCCGGCCAGATCCAGGGCGGCGTCGTGCAGGGGCTCGGCTACGCCCTGCACGAGGAGATCACCATCGGCGAGGACGGGCAGATCCGCCAGCGCGGCTTCGAGTCCTACCGTCCGCCGCTCGTGAAGGACGTCGTGACGGTGCACTCCGACCTGTACGAGGGGGCGCCGTCGTACGGCCCGCTCGGGGCCAAGGGGACCGGCGAGATCCCGATCCTGCCGGTGCCGGCCGCCATCGCCTGCGCGGTCGCGGACGCCACCGGCCAGCAGGTGCAGCGCATCCCGCTCACCCCCCCGCGGGTGCTCGGGTTGCTGCTCGACGACATCGAGGGCCCGGTCGACCTGACGCACCTGGCATCGGACTGGCGCGGCAACGTGCTGGGCGACGTCGAAGCCCGGCTGGCGGCGGCAGCGTCGTACTGACGTCGTACTGACATGGTCCTGCCGGACCGTGTGCGCGCACAACGAGGAGCGTGACGAGCAGATGTCCCCTGCAGCAGTCGGTGCGGATCTGCCGAGGCGTGATGCCGAGGACAAGTTGCGCGGCCGGACCCGGTACACGGTCGACAGCAGCCGCCCGGGGATGCTGTACGCCGCCCTGCGCCGGTCGGACGTGGCCGCGGGCCGGATCGTCCGGGTCGACACCACGCAGGCGCGGGCGATGCCCGGCGTCCGCGCGATCGTCGGCGCGGTCGACGCTCCAGGCCTGTACGGCGTCGGCATCGCCGACCACCCGCTGTTCGCCACCGGGGTCGTCCGCTACCACGGCGAGCCGATCGTGGCGGTGGCCGCGGAGACCGTGGAGCAGGCGCGGGCCGCGGCGGCAGCGGTGGTCGTCGAGGTCGAGCCGCTGGAGGCGCACCTGACGATGGCCGCGGCGCTCGCGCCGGAGGCCCGCGAGCTGCACCCGGACTGGCGCGACTACGAGGAGCTCGTCGAGGGCGCCCAGCGCGGCGGCAACGTCGCCTGGGAGGCCACCGTCGTCCGCGGCGACGCCGATGCGGCGTTCGCCCGTGACGACGTGGTGATCGTGACCAGCGAGTTCACCTCCGGCCGGCAGAACCAGGCCGCGCTCGAGCCGCGCGCCTGCGTCGCGACGTACGAGGACGGCCGGTTCGTGCTGGAGACGTCGACCCAGGTGCCCTGGGCGGTGCGCAACGGCACCGCTCGTCTGCTCGGCATCAGCCCGTCCGCCGTCCGCGTCGTCGTCCCCGCGGTGGGCGGCGGATTCGGCGGCAAGTTCGAGGTGAGCAGCGAGCCGTTCGCCGCCCTGCTCGCCCGTGCGTCCGGCCGGCCGGTGCGGATCGTCAACAGCCGCCAGGAGGAGATGCTCACCGCCCTGTGCCGCGAGAACGCCGAGATCCGCATCCGCTCCGCGGTCACCCGCGACGGTGAGATCGTCGCGCGCGAGGCCGTCGTCCTCATGGACTGTGGCGCGTACGGCGGTGAGCAGCCGTTCCTCACCACCATGACCGCGCACACGCTGTTCGGGAACTACCGGCTCGGCGCGGTCCGCCTGGTCAGCCGCGCGGTCTACACGAACACCGCCCCGACCGGCGCCTTCCGGGCGTGCAACGGCACGTACAGCACCTTCGCCCTGGAACGGCACACCGACGAGATCTGCGCGGCGCTCGGCCTGGACCGGCTCGAGTTCCGGCGGCGCAACGTCCTGGGCGACGGCGACATCGGCAGCACCGGTCAGGTCTTCGACGGTGACGTCCTGCGGCCGATGCTCGACCGCATGGTCGCCCTGCGCGAGAGCAGCGCCGTGGTGGAGCTGCCGGCGGACGACGGCCGCCTGCGCGGGACCGGCACCGTCGTGGGCACCTGGTTCGTCTTCGTCGGGCCGTCCGCCGCCACGGTCAACATCAACGCGGACGGCAGCGTCACGCTGATCACGGCCGGCGTGGAGATCGGCTCCGGATCCACCGTGCAGGCCATCCCGCAGATCGTCGCGGACACCTTGGGGGTCCGTGCCGAGGACGTCGTGGTCAAGGCCGCCGACACGGACGCGGCCGGGTACGACGCCGGCGTCGGCGGCGGGCGTTCGACGGTCTCGCTCGGTGCGGCGGGTACGGCGGCCGGCCTCGACGCCCGGCGCAAGCTGCTGGACGTGGCGGCCGACATGCTGGAGGCGGCGCCGGAGGATCTGCTCCTCGCCGACGGCCACGTCAGCGTCGTCGGCGACCCCGACCAGCGGCTCACCATCGCGGCGGTGGCGGCCCACGCCCAGGACCGGGTCGGTCCGATCTCGGGCAGCGGGTCGTTCACCGGCCGCGGGAGCGCCACCGCCCTGCCCGGCTGCGCCGCCGGCCACATGATCGACGCCCTCGACATCCCGATCTTCGCCGTGCACGAGTGCGAGGTGGCGGTGGACCCGGAGACCGGGCACGTCGAGGTGCTGGCGTACCGGGTGGTGCAGGACGTCGGGCGCGCGATCAACCCGCGGGCCATCGGCGGGCAGATCCAGGGTGGCGTCGTGCAGGGGCTGGGGTACGCGCTGCACGAGGAGATCACCATCGGCGAGGACGGCCAGTTCCGTCAGCGCGGCTTCGAGTCCTACCGGCTCCCGCTGCTGCGGGACGTCGTCGCCGTGCAGGCCGACCTGTACGAAGGCGCGCCGTCGTACGGCCCGCTCGGGGCCAAGGGTGCGGGGGAGGTCCCGATCCTGCCGGTGGCGGCCGCGGTCGCCTGCGCGGTGGCGGACGCGACCGGGCGCCGGGTGCAGCGCATCCCGCTCACCCCGCCGCGGGTGCTCGGGTTGCTGCTGGACGACCCGGAGGGCCCTGTCGAGCTGGGGCACATGGCGCCGCAGTGGGGCGACAACGTGCTCGGCGACGTCGAGGCGCTGGTGGCCGCGGCTCCGCGCTGAGGCCGTCGCGTGGGACGATGGAGGCATGCCCGTCGACCTTCTCGCGCCCCTGACGCTCGTTGTCGGTGACGAGGAGCTGCTCGTCAGCCGGGCGGTCTCACAGGTCATGAAGGCCGCGCGGGACGCCGACCCGGACGTCGACATCCGGGACCTGGACGGCGGGGACGTGGAGGCCGGCGACTTCGTCGAGCTGCTCAGTCCGTCGCTGTTCGCCGAGCGGCGGGTGCTGGTCATCCGCGCGGCGCAGGACCTGGCGAAGGACGCCGCCGCCGCCCTGCTGGGGCATGCCAGCGACCCCCTGCCCGAGGTCTCCCTCGTGGTCTGCCACGCGGGCGGCCAGAAGGGCAAGGCCCTGTTGACCTCGTTCAGCGCCATCGCGAGCCGGACGGTCCAGGCGGCGAAGATCACCAAGCCAGGGGACCGGCGTGACTTCGTCCGCGCCGAACTGCGCGCCGACGGGCGGTCGGTCGAGGAGGGTGCGGTCAACGCGCTGCTCGAGTCCGTCGGCAACGACCTGCGTGAACTGGCCTCCGCCACGAGCCAGCTGCTCTCGGACACCGAGGGCCCCATCACGGTCGAGGCGGTCTCGAGGTACCACCGTGGGCGGGCCGAGGCGAACGGCTTCGCGGTCGCCGAGCGCGCCGTCGAGGGGGACCTCGCGGGTGCGCTGGAGCTGGTCCGCTGGTGGAGCATGATCAAGCTCGAGCACGTCCTGGTCACCAGCGCGCTGGCCAGCACGCTGCGCTCGATGGCGATGGTGGCCTCCGCCGGCCGGACGCCGCCCGGGGTCCTGGCCGGTCAGCTCGGGATGCCGCCGTGGAAGGTCGAGAAGACGCAGCGTCAGGTACGCGGCTGGCGCCCGGAGGGGCTGGTCGAGGCCGTCCAGGCGGTCGCCGCGGCGGACGCGGACGTCAAGGGCGGCGCGGTGGATCAGGACTACGCGGTCGAGCGGATGCTGCTGGCGGTCGTCCAGGCCCGGGGTGCCGGTCGATGACCGGCCCGGACCTCGGCAGCGCACCGGCCGAGGTCGCCGCGCCCCCGCCCCCCCAGCGGCCGCGGGAGCGACAGCGTCGCCCGTTCTACCCACGGCTGCTGCGGCTGCGGCACATCCACCCGAACGGCTGGCAGCGCGCGTTCCTCGGCGAGGGGGTGGTGCTGCTCGCGGCGCTGCTCGCCCTCGCGGACCTGGCCACCGCCTGGACGCTGCTGGTGCTGCCGGTCGCCGTCGCCGTGGTGGTCAAGGCCCACGATGTGCTGGCCGGGTACCTCGCGCGCCAGCCGGAGACCGGTTCGGTGAGTGAGCCGGGGATCCCGGCAACGCGAACGGCGCCGAACCCCTGAGGGTCCGGCGCCGTTTCGGCGTACGGGAAGCTAGGCCTTGGGGGCGCCCGTCAGTTGCTCGGTGCGCTTGGCCAGCGCGCTCTTGCGGTTGGCGGCCTGGTTGGCGTGGATGACGCCCTTGCTGGCCGCCTTGTCCAGCTGCTTGCTCGCAACGCGCTGCAGCTCGGCGGCCGCCGTCACGTCACCGGCGTCGGCAGCCTCACGGAACTTGCGGATCGCGGTCTTCAAGGAGGACTTGACCGACTTGTTGCGCAGCCGAGCCTTCTCGTTGGTCTTGATGCGCTTGATCTGCGACTTGATGTTCGCCACGCGAAGAGGTCCTCGGGTCAGTCGGGGTGTGGTGCTCGGAAGGCGTGCAACACCGACGGCGCACACGCGAGGGGTCAGACTAGCAGCGGCCGGGACGGGCGGACAAACCCGCGCCTCTCGCGGCTCGCGGCTGCCCGCCATCGGGCTGCCACCCCTGGCTCGGCCCGACGAAGGCGTCGTACCGGCTGCTGTGACCCGCGGCGCCGAGGCGGCGGAGTGCGAGAATGGGACGTGCCCACGACCGCCCCTGGCCCGACCGCTGTCGCCAGCATCCGCAACTTCTGCATCATCGCGCACATCGACCACGGCAAGTCGACGCTGGCCGACCGCATGCTCGAGGTCACCGGGGTCGTCGACGCGCGGCAGATGCGCGCGCAGTACCTCGACAAGATGGACATCGAGCGCGAGCGCGGCATCACCATCAAGAGCCAGAACGTCCGCCTCCCCTGGACCGCGGACGACGGCCGCGACTACGTGCTCCACATGATCGACACGCCGGGTCACGTCGACTTCACCTATGAGGTGTCCCGGTCGCTGGCCGCCTGCGAGGGCGCGATCCTGCTGGTCGACGCCGCGCAGGGCATCGAGGCGCAGACGCTGGCCAACCTGTACCTGGCCCTCGAGAACGACCTGCACATCATCCCGGTGCTCAACAAGATCGACCTGCCCGCGGCGCAGCCGGAGAAGTACGCCGCCGAGATCGCGCACATCATCGGCTGCGAACCGGACGACGTCCTGCGGATCAGCGCGAAGACCGGGCAGGGCGTCGAGGACCTCCTCAACACCATCGTGCGCGACATCCCCGCGCCCATCGGCAGCCTGGACGCCCCGGCCCGGGCGATGATCTTCGACAGCGTGTACGACGCCTACCGCGGCGTGATCACGTACGTCCGGGTGTTCGACGGCCAGCTGTCGACCAAGGACCGCGGCCTGATGATGTCGACGCAGAACGCCCACGAGATCCTCGAGGTCGGCGTCGTCAGCCCGGAGATGATGCCGACCGAGACGCTCTCCGCGGGCGAGGTCGGCTATGTCATCCCCGGCGTGAAGAACGTCCGGCAGGCCCGCGTCGGCGACACCCTCACCACCGTGCGCAACCCGGCGACCGAGTCCCTCGGTGGCTACCGCGACCCGCGCCCGATGGTTTTCTCCGGCCTCTATCCGCTGGACGGCAGCGAGTACCCCGCGCTGCGGGAGGCCCTCGACAAGCTGCGCCTGAACGACGCCGCGCTCGTCTACGAGCCGGAGACCTCGGCGGCCCTCGGTTTCGGGTTCCGCGTCGGCTTCCTCGGCCTGCTGCACCTGGAGATCGTCCGGGAGCGGCTGGAGCGCGAGCACGGCCTGGCGCTGATCTCCACCGCGCCGAACGTCGTCTACCGCGTCGTGCTCGAGAACGGCGAGGAGCTCGTCGTCACCAACCCGAGCGACTGGCCGAACACCGGCAAGATCGCCGAGATCCACGAGCCGATCGTCAAGGCGATGCTGCTGCTGCCCAGCGACTTCGTCGGCGCAGTCATGGAGCTGTGCCAGGCCCGCCGCGGCCAGCTGCAGGGGATGGACTACCTGTCCGAGGACCGCGTCGAGCTGCGCTACACGTTGCCGCTGGGCGAGATCATCTTCGACTTCTTCGACCAGCTGAAGTCCCGCACCCGCGGTTACGCCAGCCTGGACTACGAGCCGGCCGGCGAGCAGATCAGCGACCTGGTCAAGGTCGACATCCTGCTGCAGGGGGAGCCGGTCGACGCCTTCAGCGCGATCGTCCACAAGGACAAGGCGTACAGCTACGGCACCGGCATGGCCACCAAGCTGCGCGAGCTCATCCCGCGCCAGCAGTTCGAAGTCCCCATCCAGGCCGCCATCGGCGCCCGCGTGATCGCTCGCGAGAACATCCGCGCGATCCGCAAGGACGTGCTCGCCAAGTGCTACGGCGGTGACATCACCCGCAAGCGCAAGCTGCTCGAGAAGCAGAAGGAAGGCAAGAAGCGGATGAAGATGGTCGGCCGGGTCGAGGTGCCGCAGGAGGCCTTCATCGCTGCGCTGTCCACCGGTGAGCCGGAGACGGCCAAGAAGTAGTAGCCGCCGGGGTCCCGCGTTTGGGCGGCGGAGCGCACGGCAGACTCAGGTCATGACCGACGACGGCACGCTCGACAACGCCAGCTCCGACGGTGAGGCCGTCCCGGGTGACCTCGACCAGCTGCTCAGTGCCGCGATCGAGGCGGCCAGCCGCATGCTCAGCGCGGATGGCGAGTTCTACCCGTTCGCCGTCGCGATGACCGACGGCGGCGAGCTGGTCTCACCGGCCGTCGACCCCGAGGACGAGCGGCCCGACGCGGACAAGGTCGTCGACCTGCTGGTCGAGGCCCTGCGCGACGGCCGCGAGATGATCCGCGCCGCCGCCGTGGTCAGCGATGTGACGATGGCCGGCGACGCGGGCCAGGAACGCGACGCCATCCGCGTCGAGCTCGAACCGCGCGAGGGCGACGCCGTCACCGTCGTGGTGCCGTACGACGAGGGGCCCGTCCTCGACGAGCCGTTCGGCATGGCCGGGGAGCGCCGGGTCTTCGTCGGCTGACAGTCGACCCGGGCTGTCCCTGGGCTGATCGGGGGCTGGGGTGATAAGCAGCGACATGCCCCAGACGCCGTTCTCGGATCTCGACGCCTACCTGGCCCTCCCGCGCACCTCAGGCCTCGCGGTGAGCCCGGACGGCACCCGGCTCGTCACGACGCTGGCCACCCTCGACGAGGACGCGGTGCGCTGGGTCACCTCGCTCTGGGAGGTCGACCCGACCGGTGAACGCCAGGCCGTCCGCCTGACCCGCAGCCGCAAGGGCGAGGCCTCCCCGGAGTTCCTGCCGGACGGCTCGCTGCTGTTCACCTCCGCGCGGCCCGACCCGGACGCGAAGGAGACGCCGGACGACGCGCCGGCCGCTCTCTGGGTCCTCCCGGCCGGCGGGGGCGAGGCCCGCGTGGCGGGCACCCGCGGCGGAGGTGTCGGCGGCCCGGTCGTGGCGGGGCAGTCCGGCACCGTGCTCGTGTCGAGCGCGACGCTGCCGGGAGCGGCGGCCGGGGAGGATGACGAGGCGCGCCGCAAGGCACGCAAGGACAAGAAGGTCAGCGCCGTCCTCCACACGGGCTACCCCGTGCGCTTCTGGGATCACGACCTCGGCCCGGACGCGCCGCGGCTGCTGACCGGCGCCGTCGACGCCACCGGGCACACGGCCTGGACCGACCTGACCCCGCAGCCCGGCCGGGCGCTGGACGAGGCGGAGTACGAGATCACGCCGGACGGCAGCGGCGTCGTCACGACGTGGGTGGTGGACGAGCCGAACGGGGACCGCCGGTCGACCCTGGTCGTGCTCGGCCCCGACGGGGGGCGACGCGTGCTGGCCGGGGACGGCGAACACGAGTACGGCGGCCCGCGCGTCTCGCCCGATGGCCGGCTCGTCGCGATGACCCGGTCCACCCGGAGCACGCCGACGGACCCCGAGGACCAGCGGCTGGTCGTCGTACCGCTGGACGGATCGGAGCCGCCGCGGGAACTCGCGCCGGGGTGGGACCGCTGGGCGGTCGACCGGCGGTGGACCCCGGACGGTACGGCGCTGCTCGTGACGGCCGACGAGGGCGGGCGCGGCCCGGTGTTCCGGATCGACGTCGCCGACAGCACGGTCACCCGGCTGACCGGCGACCACGGCGCGTACAGCGACCTGCGCGTCAGCCCGGACGGGCGGCACGTGTACGCGATCCGCTCGGCGATCGACGCGGCGCCCGCCCCGGTCCGCCTCGACACCACCACCGCGGACCAGGAGCCCGTCCTGCTGCAGGGTCCGGTGGACGAGCTGGCTCTGCCGGGACGGCTCGAGGAGGTGACCACGACCGCGGCGGACGGAACCCCGTTGCGCGCCTGGCTCGTCCTGCCCGAGGTGCCGGACAGGCCGGCGCCGCTGGTGCTCTGGGTGCACGGCGGCCCGCTCAGCTCGTGGAACGCCTGGTCCTGGCGGTGGAACCCGTGGCTGCTCGCCGCCCGGGGCTACGCGCTCCTGCTGCCGGACCCCGGCCTGTCGACCGGTTACGGGCTGGACATGGTGCGCCGCGGCTGGGCCGCATGGGGCGACCAGCCGTACGACGACCTCATGCGCCTCACCGACGCGGCGCTCGAGCGGCCCGACCTCGATGCCGAGCGCACCGCCGCCATGGGCGGCTCCTTCGGCGGCTACATGGCCAACTGGATCGCGGGCCACACCGACCGCTTCCGGGCCGTCGTCACGCACGCCTCCCTGTGGAACCTCGACCAGTTCGGCGGGACCACCGACGTGGTGAACTACTGGGCCCGGGAGATGACCTCCGAGATGGCGGCGGCGAACGACCCGAGCGCGCACGCCGACGCCATCACCTCACCGATGCTCGTCATCCACGGGGACAAGGACTACCGGGTGCCGATCGGTGAGGCGCTGCGGCTGTGGTGGGACCTCAACGCCCGGGTCGCCGACCCGGCCGCGTCGCCGCACCGGTTCCTCTACTTCCCGGACGAGAACCACTGGATCCTCACCCCGCAGCACAGTGCGCTCTGGTACCGCGTGGTGCTCGGTTTCCTCGGTACCCACGTGCTCGGCGAGCCGGAGACGGTCGACGAGCTGCTGCGCTGACCGGTGGACTAGAGCAGGTCGCGCACGTGCCCGGTCTCGTTGAGGCTGACCGGGCCGCGCCGGCCGTCGCGGGCCGCGGCGATCCGGGTGACCGAGGTGTACGCCGGCGCGAACCAGAGGGTGCGCTCCTGACCGAGCACGAACCCGGCGTAGGCGTTGATCGCGCCCGCGTGCGTGACCAGCACCGCCCGCCCGCCCGGGTGAGCGGCCGCGATCCGCTCGACGGTCTCGACGACCCGGCCGCGGAAGGCCACCGGGTCGACGCCGGCGCTGTAGAGCTCGCCGCGGGCCAGCAGCTCCCACCGTGGGTCGCCGCTGGCCCGCAGCTCCTCCACCGGCACGTACGACGTGTCCGCCGTGTCGAACTCCGCGAGGCCCGGCTCGACGACCGGCTCCAGCCCGAGTGCCGCCGCCAGGGGCCCGGCGGTCTCCCTCGCGCGTCGCGCGGGGGAGCAGTAGAGCGCCGTGACCTCGTCCCCGGCGAGCGCGGCAGGCACGCGCAGTGCCTGCGCGCGACCGCGCTCGGACAGGCCCGGATCGGCCGGCCCGCCATCGGGGGTCGCGTCGATGCGGACGGGCAGGGCATGCCGGACGAAGACGATCTCCACGCGCGGCACGCTAGCGGGCCGGGGTCCCTGCCCCGGCTCAGGGGAGCTGGTCCACGGCGCGGGCAGCGACAATGGACCCATGCCCAGCGCTCTTCCGGACGGCGAGCCCGTCCCGTCCTCCGGTGCCCTCCCGGAGGCCGCGCTGGCCGAGCTCGGTACGCGGCCGTTCGGGATCTACGTGCACGTGCCGTTCTGCGTCACCCGCTGCGGCTACTGCGATTTCAACACCTACACCGAACTCGGTGGCCTGCAGGGCTCGTACGCCGAGACGGCCGTCGCCGAGGTGCGCATGGCACGGCGGGTGCTCGGCGACCGCGCACCGCGCGTGGACACCATCTTCGTCGGCGGTGGGACACCCACGCTGCTGCCGCCCGAGGACCTGGGCCGGGTGCTGCGTGCGGTCGAGGAGGAGTTCGGGCTCGCACCGGCCGCCGAGGTGACGACCGAGGCCAACCCGGACTCGGTCGACGCCGGGTCGCTCGTCCGCCTGCGCGAGCAGGGCTTCACCCGCGTCTCGTTCGGCATGCAGTCCGCCGTCCCGCACGTCCTGCAGGTGCTCGACCGGACGCACACGCACGGCCGGCCGGAGGAAGCCGTCGCGGAGGCGTTCGCGGCCGGGTTCGAGCAGGTTTCGCTGGACCTCATCTACGGCGCACCGGGGGAGAGCGACGCCGACTGGGCGACCTCGCTGGCAACCGCGGTGCAGGCGGGGCCGACGCACGTGTCGGCCTACGCGCTCATCGTCGAGGAGGGCACCCGGCTCGGTCGCCAGGTCGCCCGCGGTGAGCTGCCGGCACCCGACGACGACGTGCTGGCCGACCGCTACGTCATGGCGGACGAGGCCCTGTCGCAGCTCGGCTGGTACGAGGTGTCCAACTGGGGCGAGCCGTGCCGTCACAATCTCGGCTACTGGCGTGGCGGCGACTGGTGGGGCGTCGGGCCCGGCGCGCACTCCCACGTGGGAGGCGTGCGGTGGTGGAACACCAAGCACCCCGCGTCCTACGCCGCCCGCCTGGCGGGCTCCGCGTCACCGGGAGCCGGCCGCGAGGTCCTCGGCGCCGAGGACCGGCGGGTGGAACGGGTGCTGCTCGAGGTCCGGCTGCGCGAGGGTCTGCCCCTCGACGTCCTGCGGCCCGCCGGGTTGGCAGCAGCGCGGCGCTTCGCCGGGCAGGGGCTCGTCGAGCTGGTCGCGGAGCGCGCCGTGCTGACCCGCAAGGGGCGGCTCCTGGCCGATGCCGTGGTCCGCGAGCTCGTCGACTAGCCAGACGGCTGTCGGGCGAGGGTCGCGCCCGTCAGTGCACGAGGCGGAGCGTGAGCGGGTAGCGGTACCACTGCCGGTTGACGGCGGCGACGGTGGCGATGATCGCCATGACGGTGCGCGGGGTTCGCGGGCGGGGCCGGCAGGTCAGCGGGGTGGTCATCCGCGGCGCTGGTCACGGCGTCAGACCAGGCCGCCCCGCGCCAGACCGACCGCGAGCGCGACCGCCCCCGCCCCCAGCCCGATCACGTTCTCGAAGCGCTCCGGCCGGGTCCGCGACACCAGTTGCGACCAGGCGCCGAGCATGACGCAGACGAGGCCCGCCCACGACGCGGCCACATGGGAGACCGCCAGCAGCGCGAGGGCGCACATGCCGAGGACGAAGGTGACCAAGGCCAGGGCGTGGTCGCTGTCGAGCCCGCGGGGCACGGCGCGGCTGCGCATGGGACCTCCCGGAATCGCACGGCGGGCCCGGGTGCACGGGGGCCGCGAGGAGCGGTACGTCCGACTGTGCACCCGTGTGACGCACCCGACAAGATCCGCGCGCAGGGAATCCCCGGCCTCCGCTGTAGGTTCGGACAATCAACGGCCCATTCAGGTGGGCCGCCACCCTCCTGCGGACGAGCCGTCCGCACGGTCGCTGGTGTGTCGTGCTTCGTTCCCCGGTGTCAGAACCGGACCGGTCCGCGCCGCAGCTCACGTACGCGGCCCCGGTTCCACAGCAACGGAGTTCCTTCTTCATGCCTGGCCAGACCCGTTCCCCCCGCACCTCCTCGCGCGGCAGCAGCAGCCGCAGTGGCGGTCAGTCCCGCCGCCCCTCCCGCCCGGCGTCCGCGCCGGTGAAGTCCGACCTCGAGCTCGCGCTCGACGCGGCCGCCGAGGCGGCCGCCGCCACGCCGATCACGGACGCGACCTTCGCGTCGCTCGGCCTGCCCCCGAAGCTGGTGGGCGCGCTCGAGCGTCGCGGCATGTCCGCGCCGTTCGCCATCCAGACCCGCTCCATCCCGGACGCCCTCGCCGGCCGCGACGTGCTGGGCCGCGCCCAGACCGGTTCGGGCAAGACGCTCGGGTTCGGCCTCCCGCTGCTGGCCCGCCTCGCTGGCGGCACGCGTCGCGGCGGTCACCCCCGCGGCCTGGTGCTGGTCCCCACCCGTGAGCTCGCGCAGCAGGTGCACGACGCGCTCGCGCCGCTCGCCCAGGCTCTCGACCTCAAGCTGTGCGCCGTGTACGGCGGTGCCTCCATGGGCCGGCAGATCGACCAGCTGCGCCGCGCGGTCGACATCGTCG
>JAOPWV010000123.1 GCA_025965475.1 Frankiales bacterium
AGTAGCTACTGATCCGAGCAGTTGACCACTGCCGGCGATGTGGTGACACGCTGTGCCGCATGAGCCGGATCAACGACGTCGGCGGTATGCAGGGCTTCCCACCGATCGAGCAGGAGCTGGACGAGCCAGCCTTCCACGCCGACTGGGAGGCGCACGTCTTCGCGCTCAACCGGGCGCTGATCGGGCACGGGATCTACAACCTCGACGAGTTCCGCGACGCCTTCGAGCGGATGCCGCCGCAGGAGTACCTCGCCTCCTCGTACTACGAGAAGTGGTTCTCCGCGATCACGACGCTGCTCGCGGAGAAGGGCGTGTTCACGGCGCAGGAGCTCGACGGTGGCTGACCGGTTCGCACCCGGCGACCACGTCCGTACGTCGCGGGCCGACCCCCCGCACCACACCCGGCTGCCCCGCTACGCCCGGGGCGCCGTGGGGACGGTGGTCGAGCCGCAGGGCCGGCACCCGCTCGCCGACGACCGGGCCCGGGGGCTGCCGGCCGAGCCGGAGACGGTCTACACGGTGCGCTTCGCGGCGCGGGAGCTGTTCGGCGAGGGCGACCACGCGGTGACGGTGGACATCTGGGAGAGCCACCTGGAGGAGGTCCGATGAGCGGCGACCATCACGGCGGGGACGCGGCGATCGCGGCGCGGGTGCGGCACGTCGAGGCACTACTCGAGCAGCGCGGGCTGGTCGACGCCCAGGAGCTGGACCGGGCGCTGGAGGCGTTCCTCGCCCGGGCGTCCCCGGCCAGCGGCGCCCGGATCGTGGCGCGGGCGTGGGTGGACGACGCGTTCCGGGAGCGCCTGCTCGATGACGCGAACGCCGCGCTGCCCGAGCTCGGCCTGACGATGGGCGGTGGGCTGCAGGAGCAGCGGCTCAAGGTCGTCGAGAACACCGCGGCCACGCACAACGTCGTCGTCTGCACGCTGTGCTCGTGCTACCCGATCGCCCTGCTCGGACCGTCGCCCACCTGGTACAAGAGCGAGGCCTACCGGTCCCGGGTCGTCCGGGACCCGCGCGGCGTGCTGCGCGAGTTCGGCTTCGAGCTCGGCCCGGCGGTCCAGATCACCGTGTGGGACGCCAGCGCGGAGTCCCGCTACCTGGTCCTCCCCCGTCGCCCGGCCGGTACGGCGGGGCTGGACGAGACCGGACTGGCCGGGCTTGTGACGCGCAACGGGCTGATCGGTGTCGCGCCGGTCTGACGCTCAGCCGAGGCCGAGCAGCTCCGCGGACCGCTCGCGCATCTCGACCTTGCGCACCTTGCCGGTCACCGTCATGGGGAACTCGTCGACGGCGACCACGTAGCGCGGGATCTTGTAGTGCGCGAGCTTGCCGCTGCAGAACTCGCGTACCGCCTCGGCGGTCAGCTCGGGCGCCCCAGCCCGCAGCCGCACCCAGGCGGCCAGCTCCTCGCCGTACCGCGGGTCCGGCACGCCCACCACCTGGACGTCGGCGATGTCCGGGTGCGTGTAGAGGAACTCCTCGACCTCGCGCGGGTAGATGTTCTCGCCCCCACGGATGACCATGTCCTTGATCCGCCCGACGATCGTGAGGTACCCGTCCTCGCGCATCACGGCCAGGTCGCCGGTGTGCATCCAGTGGCCCGCATCGATGGCCTCGGCGGTCTTCGCCGGCTCATCCCAGTAGCCGACCATCACCGAGTAGCCGCGGGTGCACAGCTCCCCGGTCCGACCGCGGGGCACGACGTGTCCGCTGGCCGGGTCGACGACCTTGACCTCGACGTGCGGCATCGTCTGCCCGACGCTGGCGGTTCGCCGGTCGAGGTCGTCGTCGCTGCGGGTCATCGTCGACACCGGCGAGGTCTCGGTCATCCCGTAGGAGATGGCCACCTCGGCCATGTGCATCTCGGTGATGCAGCGCTTCATGATCTCCACCGGGCACGGCGAGCCGGCCATGATCCCGGTGCGCAGCGAGGTCAGGTCGTACGACGCGAAGCTCGGGTGCTCGAGCTCGGCGATGAACATCGTGGGCACGCCGTACACGCCGGTGCACCGCTCGGTCTGGATCGCCTCGAGCGTCGCGACCGGGTCGAAGGAGGGCGCCGGGATCACGATGCAGGCGCCGTGGGAGGTGCAGCCGAGGTTGGCCATGACCATGCCGAAGCAGTGGTAGAAGGGCACCGGTACGCAGAGCCGGTCCTGCTCGGTGAGGTGGATCAGCTCGGTCACGAAGTAGCCGTTGTTGAGGATGTTGTGGTGCGAGAGCGTGGCGCCCTTGGGGAACCCGGTCGTGCCGGACGTGTACTGGATGTTGATCGGGTCGTCGAAGTCCAGCTCGGCCATCCGCTCGGTGAGGGCCTCGGGTGGGACGTCGTCGGCCCGGGCGAGCAGGTCGGTCCAGCTCGGCTCGCCGAGGTAGATGACCTCGTCGAGGTCGGGGCAGTCGGCGCGGACCTCCTCGACGATCGCCCGGTAGTCGCTGGTCTTGTGGGCGACGGCGGAGATCAGCAGTCGCATGCCGGACTGCTTGACGACGTAGCCGAGCTCATGGGCCCGGTACGCCGGGTTGACGTTGGTCAGGACGATGCCGGCCTTGGCGGTGGCGTACTGGACGAACACCCACTCGGCGACGTTCGGCGCCCAGATGCCGACGCGGTCGCCGCGCTGCAGGCCCATCGCCATGAGGCCGCGGGCCACCCGGTCGACGTCCCGGTCGAGCTCGGCGTACGTCCAGCGCCGCCCGCTGGCGCACTCGACGACCGCCTCACGGCCGGGGAAGCGCAGCGCCGTGCGATGGAGGTTCTCCCCGATGGTGTCGCCGAGGAGCGGCGTTTGGCTGGGACCGCTGGCGTACGACTGCAGCTCCATGGAGCGATCAGAGCACCCGGAGCGTCGTGTCCGCTACCCCCGAGCTGCGCACGGCCGCGCGGTCAGCCGGCGACGAGCTCTGATCGCGCGGTCCGGACCCGGACGGCTGTCGGTGCGGCCGGGACGGAGGCAGGGCCCGTGATCTGGTACTGCGTCGGGTCGTTGCCGACGGTGAACGTGCCGGTCCACTCCACGACGACGGACACCTGGACGTCGCCGGGCTGCGTGTAGCGATGCGTCACCACCGGCTGCTTCGGCACGCCCGGAGTGTCGGTGACTGCGGTCGTGCCGTCCCCCCAGGTCCAGTGCCAGCGCCTCGGGGTTGCGGTGATGTGGACCCCTGTGCCGAGGAGAACCGGGTCGAAGGACTGGAGCTGGGTCGTGCCAGCCGAGAAGGCCGTGTCGAAGTTGATCAACGTGGTCGGGCCGGGGTCGCTCTGCACCGATTCGCGACGGAGCGGCAGGTTCTTGAAGTCGCGCTGCACCTGATCGATCACACGGGCGATCGTCGGCACTCCGGGATCGTCCGCACCCAGGCAGTACGTCAGGGGCTCTCTGTGCCAGGGCTCTACAACGTCCGGCTTGCCTACCTCGTGGTGCGTCAGCTGATGCCAGATCCAGAACTGGACTTGGCCCGTTGAGGGACAAGCCGTCGCGGCGTGCGTGCACATCCCTTCGGCCAGCGGACCTAGGTTGCCGGGACAGGTGGGAACGGCCGATTCGGCGATCGTGTCCCACGTCTTCCTGCCCGCAACGAAGACGTTGTCGG
>JAOPWV010000135.1 GCA_025965475.1 Frankiales bacterium
CGTCACCGACGGTGTCAGCCGCCGGCGGACGAGATCGACCTGGTCTGGCACAGCCATCGCGAGCGATGTTTGTGGGGCTTTGAGTTGACCGGTGGCACCGTTCTCTGTCCGTACGTACGGCGTCACATATGGCGTCACAGGAGACGTCCATCTACCTGTAGTGGTCGACCCCGTCGACCGTCGACGAGGTGAGCCGGCCGTTGGCGACAAGCAGTTGCAGATGGGCCCGGGTCTCGATCACGGCCAGCATCTGGTTGAAGCCGTCCAGCTCGTCCAGGTGCCGGAGCCGGCGCGTCCAGCGCAGCGCGCAGGACACCTCGTACGCCGTGGCGCAGCCGCTCCGAACAGCGGCGGCCGCCTCCGCGAGCCGGGCCTCGTGGTGGGCGAGGAGGGCGTCGATCCGCTCGTGCGCGCTCGCCGAGACCGCGCCGTGCGCCGGCAGGAGCCGCATGTCCGGCATCGCCCGCACGACGGCCAGCGACTGGAGGTAGTCGCGCAGTGGCAGCACGCTCGGAGCCGGCTCGAAGCCGATGGAGGGGGTGATGTGCGGGAGGACGTGGTCGCCGGCGAACAGCACCCCGGCGGCCAGGTCGGCCAGGACGACGTGCCCCTGGGTGTGCCCTGGGGTCGGTACGACATCGAGGACCCGGCTCGTGAGCTCGATCCGCGAGCGCCCGTCGAACCAGGCGTCCGGCGGCTCATAGCCCGCACCGCCCCGGTGGTCGTCCAGCATCCTGGCCATCCGCTCGAGCACCGGCCGTGCCCCGCTCGCGGCGAGCTCGGCACGCTGTGCCTCCATCGGCGGCTCGCCGGAGAGCAGGATGTCGAGCCCCGGCTGCTCACCGCGGCCGAGGATGATCCGGGTGCCGAAGTCGCGTCGTACGGCGAGCGCCTGGGTGTAGTGGTCGCGGTGCACATGCGTGACGAGGAACTGTCGAACATCGCGCAGCTGGTACCCCAGTGAGCGGAGCGCCTGCTCGAGCGCGGATCGGGACTCCTCCAGCGCCCAGCCGCTATCCACGAGCACCAGGCCGGCCTCGTCCTCGATGGCGTAGACGTTGACCGAACGCAAGCCGTCGGTCGGCAGCGGCAGGGGTATCCGGTGGACGCCTGGTGCGACGGCAAACGCGCCAGGAGCGGTCCAGTCCTCTGTGTCCGTGGAGCCCTCGGTCACGCGCAGTCCTGCTCGAGCCGGCGGCGCCCCTCGTCGGTGATCGCCCGGTACTCGCCGTCGGCACGCAGCAGAGCGGGATCGACCTTGTAGAGCCGGGCCAGCGCGGCAGGCGCAAGCCCGAGCTCCCGGGAGGCCTGATGCACCTCGAGCTTGTGCAGCCGGCCACCGCCGGCGCTCGCGAAGCGCGCGAGCAACGCGACCTCTGCAGCACGGTCGGAGGAACCGGACGGCACCTGGACCGGCGTCCCGGCAGGCTCCGCGAGCAGCGCCTCGATCTGGCTGGCGACACCTCGTAGCGCGAGCCGCAGACGGCTCAGGTCGTCCTGTCCGGCCGCCTCGCCCCCCGTGCCGGCCATCCCCTGCCACGTGCGCTTGGGGTGGCGCCGTACATACTCCTGCTCGAGCTCGAGCATCCGCTCGGTGTGGCGTCGGAACTGGTCCGCCGTTCCGTGCAGCAGCACCCACGTACGCGTCGCGTGCGCGTAGGTGCCCTGACGTTCGAGCTCTTCGTCCGTCAGCTGGCCGGCCGGCACCCCCTGCAGCTCGATCCCGGTGCGGCCGCTGCCGGCACCGCCGCCGTTCTGACGCCCGTCGACCGTGCTCATCCGGCCACTTCCTCGGACAGCGTCTCGTTCAGCATGCGGGCGAACAGGCCGGTGGTGGAGAACTCCATGACCAGCTGATCGTCACCGTCGACGACCTCGAAGTGCATCGTGGCGAGTCCCTTGCCCTGACTCGTCACCCGCGTGTTCAGGATGTGCACGACGCTGCGCAGTTCGGTGCCTGCGTAGACCGGCCGGTGCCACCGGACGTCGCCGAGGGCGATACCCCCACGGCCGTGGTCGCCCATGCCTGTCTCGACCCAGAGCCGCCAGGCCAGGGCCATCGTGTGGAAGCCCGACGCGATGACATCCCCGAACGGCATGTCCGCGGAGGCGGCCCGGTCCAGGTGCATCGGCTGCGGGTCGAAGTCGGTCGCGAAGCGGTGCAGCTCCTCGGCGGTCAGCACGTGAGAGCGGGTGCGGAACACCGCGCCGTCGGTCAGGTCCTCGAAGAACATGTCGTCACCCGTCGAAGAGGTTGCGAGCGAGCGAGTTGAGCGCGCTCTCGGTGGTCCCGCCGGCGATGGTCCAACCCCGGGTCTCGCGCGCGATGCGTTCCGCCGGGTGGGCCTCGTCGCGCACGATCCCACGCCAGCCGAAGGCCTGGATGGCGGCGTCGGAGGCGGCGACGGCGACTTCGGAGGCGACCAGTTTCGCCATCGCGGTCTCCGCTGCCGACGGGAACCCCTGCTCGTCGACGAGCCGTGCCGCCCGGTAGGTGAGCAGGCGCGCCTGCTCCACCTGGAGCGCCAGCCGCGCCCAGGTCCACCGGAGCCCTTGGTGGTCTGCGAGTCGGCGGCCGCCTTGCGTACGCGTCCGCAGGTGCTCCACGACGCGGTCGATCGATCCCTGGGCGACGCCGAGGCAGATCGCGGCGATGCCGAGCCGCATCGCGTCGTACATGTGCAGGACCGCCTTGACGCCGTCCGTGGACGTGGGGTCGCCCTCCACGACGACGCTATGGGCCGGGACGACGCATCGGTCGAACCGCACCGCTGCCTCGGGCATGGCGTTGCCGCCGAGCTTGCGGTAGGTCTTCTCGATGCTGACGCCCGGCGTGTCGCGCGGGACCAGCACCGCGCCCATGCCGCGCATCCCCTGGCCGCCGAACCGCCCGATGACGAGCATCGCGTCGGCGAGCTCCCCGGCTGTGACGAAGCACTTGTGCCCGTCGACCTGCACCGAACCGTGCGCGAGGCGGCGGAACGTCGTCGCGATGTCGCCGAGCGAGGTGCCCGCGTCGTACTCGGTGATCGCGATCGCGATCATCGAGTCGCCGGCGAGGACCCGCGGCGTCCATTCCTTTGCGAGGGTCGCCGGTCCGGCCGCCGCGATCGCGTACGCCGGCCCGTTGAGCGCGATGTGCACCGCCTCGGTCATGACGAACGAGCGTGCCGCGAGCTGCTCCTGGAGCAACACCGCATCCAGACGCGACCCACCCTGGCCACCGAGAGCCACCGGGTAGGTCAGACCGAGAACGCCTTCCGCGGCGAGGCGGCGGTACTCCTCCCAGGGGAACCGGCCCTCTTCCTCCCAGGCATAGTCCTCCGCTGCCAGCTCGGCGGCCAGCCGGGCACCCCGCTCACGGACCGCGACCTCGTCGCCGGACAACCCGTACCGCGGCCCGGGCCCGTCCAGGGTCGTCACCGGCTACGCCGCAGGACGCCGATGGTGCACGCGTTCGTCTCGAGCTCCAGCACCGTTCCGCCCATGGTCTGGAGCAGCGCGACGCCCGGATCACTCAGTTGCCGGTCCCCCGCCTCGCCGCGCAGCTGCCGCACCAGCTCGGTCACCTGGGCGAGCCCGGTGGCGCCCGGCGGATGCCCGCGGGAGAGCAGCCCGCCGCTGGGGTTCAGTGCCGGCCCGCTCGCGCCACCGCGGAACCCGCCTGCGAGTAGCCGGGTCGCGGCGGTGCCCGGCTCGGCCAGCCCGAGGTTCTCGAGATTGGTCAGTGCCGCCGGCGCGAAGGCGTCGTGCAGTTCGACGACGCCGATCTCGGACGGGTGGATGCCGGCCTGGGCGTAGACGGCCCGCGACACGCGCTCGACGACACTGCCGCCCGTGAAGCGGTCCTTCGTGAAACCGGAGTTCAGCGCCAGCGACGCGATCTCCACCGGCGGGTGGGCACCGTGTGCCCGCAGGTGATCGGCCACCACCACGACGGCGGCGGCGCCGTCGGCATTGGGCGCGCACTGGAACAGCGTGAGCGGATCCGCGATCGCCCGCGAGCCGAGGACCTCGTCCCGGGTCACCGGCGAACGGCGGAAGGCGTCGACGTTGCGGGTGGCGTTGTCGCGACTTCGGACGACGACCTCCGCAAACGCGTCCGGGCCGACGCCATGCGCGGCCAGGTAGCGGTCGCCGACGAGCGCGTACAACGCCGGCAGGGTGACGCCGATGCCGGCGACCGGATCCTCGCGGTCGAGCGGGATCAGTCCCCCGCCGGACCGGACAGGCGTGTCCGCGCCGACGGCCACGACGACGTCGGCGAAGCCGGCGCGCACCAACGCGACCGCCTCGGCGAGGGCGGAGGTCCCACTGGCGCAGGCGTTCTCGACGTTGACCAGGCGTCGGCCGCCCCAGGGGACGTGGCGCAGCATCTTCTGGCCGAGAGCGGCGGTGGAGAACGCGCTGCCGACCACGACAGCGTCGACATCGGTGGCAGCGAGCCCTGCGTCGGCGGTGGCTGCGAGCGCGGCTTGGGCTGCCAGCTCCTCTGCCGGCAGGTCCGGGCGCCCGAACGCCGTCGTCGCCACCCCGGCAACGGTCACCCCGAGCGGCCCGCCACGGGAGATCCGGGCCGGTGGTTCGGGAAGGTCTGCGCCTCGGTCGGACACCTGCGGCCTGGCCGACGGGTCATCGACGAACACCGGCCCGAAGACGGGTCCGTCGTCGTCGTCCCGCAGGTGCCCGCAGTGCACGGTCACCGCCCCGCCGCGGTCCGGCGCCTCCCCGCCGAAACGGGCGAGCACCCGCAGCCCGGGGGCAAGCTCCACGACACCCACGTCGTACGTGTCGGGGAATCCGGGCGGCGACACGCGGACCCGCGAGCGGGCCACGACCCGGCCGGAGCGCGGGAGCAGCTGAGGACGCATCGGGCCGCTGCACCGCCAGCAGAAGGCCCGCGGCGGGAACGACGGCGCGGCGCAGACCGTGCAGACGGACCCACGCAGCGAGCTGGTCGCAGGGTCGAACCAGCTGCCCTCACCCAGCATGCGGACAGCGGCGGCAGACGTCACCCGGCGCTCCCCGCTTCGGTCAGCTGCACGAGCGGGGTGTCGGCGTCCACCGGCCCGACCTTGCGTGAGCCGCCAGGCGCCCCGAGCGGCGCGTCGTGTCCGGGCAGCACCTCTTGGAAGAAGCGCGCGTTGTCGGCGACGAACTCCTTCTGGTCGGCGGGGACCAGCCGGTGCGGCGAAATGGCTTCCACCGGGCAGACCGGTTCGCAGGCGCCGCAGTCGATGCACTCCGCAGGCTGGATGTACAGCTTGCGGCCGCCCTGGTAGATGCAGTCGACCGGGCACTCCTCTATGCAGGACATGTCCTTGATGTCGATGCAGGCGGCACCGATCACGTACGGCACGAAGAGGCTCCTTAGGCCTGGGGGCGGAAGACGGGCTTGCGCTTCTCGACGAAGGCCTGCATGCCTTCGCGCGACTCGTCCGTGTCGTGGAAGAACGTGATGAGCTCCATGCCCTGCGTCACCGCGCCGGAGAGCTGGTCGGAGGCCTGGTTGATCGCCATCTTGGCCAGCCGCAGCGCGGTGGGGCTCTTCTCCAGCAACGACTGGCACCACTCGTCGACGGCGGCGTCGAGCTGGTCGGCGGGCACCACCCGGTTGACCCAGCCCATCTCCTCGGCCTGCTGCGCGGTGTAGCGGTTGCACAGGTAGACGATCTCCCGGGCCCGCTTCTCCCCGACCGAGCGCGGAAGCAGCTGGGTGACCCACCAGTTCGGCGTGCTCCCCATCTTCGGCCCGGTCTGGCCGAACTGCGCGTGGTCGGCGGCCACGGTCAGGTCGCACTGCATGTTCAGCTCGTTGCCGGCGCCCATGCAGTAGCCGTTGACCCGCGCGATGATCGGTTTGCCGCCGGTGCGCATCTCGTGCGACAGCCGCAGCAGCTCTGCGTTCATGGCCCGGTCCACGTCGATGGTGAACTCGGCGAAATCGCCGACGTCGCCGCCGGTACAGAACGCGCGGTCACCGGTGCCGGTGAGGACGACGACCCCGACGGACCGGTCGTTGGTGGCCTCCTCGAAACAGGCCCGCATCCGGCGGGCGCCGTCGAGGGTGAACGCGTTGAGGCGCTCGGGCCGGTTGAGCGTGATCCGGGCGACGCCATCGGCGACGTCGAAGAGGACCTCGTCAGACATGCGGGGCTCCTGCCAACAATGATCGGGATCCCCGTAGGGCGTCATAGGTACTGCCGCAGGCGCGGCAGGAGAACGGGACCTTGCAGACCGCGCCACCGAACGCGCCTTCACGCCGGACCTTCGTCGAGCCGCAGTACGGGCACGCTGTCTCGGCAGCGCCGGGGTCGGAGTAACCGATCTGCAGGAGCACCTCGGTGCCCCGGCCGGAGACCTCGTCGCCGCGCCAGGTGGACAGCTCCCATTCCACCGCGACACCGGCGTCCGGCTCGACAGAGCGGACCGCCTCGCGGACGCGACGGGCCATCTCGTCACGGGCCGGACAGGCCAGCCGGGTCGGGCGCAACACGACGCGGACGTCGCCGTCGTCGGCCAGGCCCACGTCACGCACGACACCCAGGTCGACCAGCGTGACCGGGACCTCCGGGTCCTCCACATGCGCAACGGCCTCGCGGACCGCCTCGAGGTTCACCGGTCCAGCCCGCGCACACCGTCACCGAAACCGGCCTCGACCCGCAGCATCCGGATCTCGGCGAGAACCTGCAGGAGTTCCGGCTGCTCGTCCGCGGGCGAGCGCTCGGAGGGCCCGTCGCCCAGCGACCGGACAGGCACGCCGACCTCCCGCAGGACCGTCTCCACGCGGCTCATCCACGCCGCGTGCCCGTCACGATCCGGCGTCGGTTCCGAGGAGGACGACGCCGATCCGAAGACGTCACCGCCCAGGGGCAGGACCACCGCAGCCCGTTGCCGCAATTCGTCGGCCGTCCGGGCGTCGCCACCGAGCACCTGCACCCAGCGCTCCCAGTGCATGACGTGCAGCTGCTGCTCGGCTGCCAGAACGATGCCCGCATCGCGGATCGTCGGGTCGTCCGACGCGCTCATCCGCTCCGAGCGCACCGCCGCGGCGTGCGCGAGCAGCAGGGCGCGCACGACGGTGGAGGGCCAGTCGTGCAGCCGGTGGGCCAGCAACCGCGTCGGGCGCCAGTCCTGCGCCGGCCGCTGGTAGACGAAGACGTCCCGCCCGACCTCGTCGAGGCCGTGCACGCTCATGAGCGTCGCGGCGTGCGCGAGCTCCTCCTGGGCGATCGACCCGACGGCGAGCGACTCCTCGAGGTCGATGTAGTCGACGATCCAGCCGCTCAGTAGATGGCCGTGCAGGAAGTGGTCCTCGGCGGCAGACAGCAGCCCGGAACTGTCGAGCGAAGGGGTCACCGAGCTCATCGGGGAACCGGCTGGACAGGACCCGCCTTGATGCGCGCACGACGGCGCCGGCCGGGTCCGGTCGGCAGGCGATAGGTCAGGCGATCCGGCGTACGCAGGATCGCTTCGTCCTCGGGACCGCTCACGACCATGCCGGAGCGCTGAGCCACCCACAGGACCGTGCAGTACTCGCGGCGCGTGTAGATCTCCTTGGCCGCGTGCCAGGCCAGCTCGGGATCACCCGACCGCACGCTGCCCACCCAGCGGATCGGCTCGGTGGCGTCGTCGCCGAACTTGGCGAAGACGTCGTAGACGTCCGTCTCGGTGCCGCGCCTCATGCCGCCGCCCGGGCAAGCGCCGCATCCCGGTAGGCGCCGTTCCGCTCGAGGCTGAGCTGGATCTTCGAGCGCCAGTCGCCGTAGCGCGGGCCGCCCTCCTTGATGATCCGCTTGGTCTCGACCCAGTCGGGCGACGCGTAGTCCCAGGCCTGACGGTCCTCGTCGAACCGGGCGAGCGCCGGGTCCACGAAGATCCCCAGCTCCTGGAAGACGGGGACGATCTTCGTGAGCCACTCCTGACGGAGGGTGTCGTTGGACTTCACCTTCAGGCCGAACCGGTACATCGGGTTCTGCTGGTAGGTGTCACTGTCCGGCGGGCCGAAGTAGGCCAGCAGCCGCGGGAGCCACAGCTCGAAGGCCTCCTGGGCACGCTGCCGCTGCGCCACCGAACCGCGGACCATCGTCTGGTGCGTCAGGTCGATGGCGTGGTGGTAGTGGAAGCTCTCTTCCTTCTCGATCTTCCGCAACGCCCGGGCGTACGGCAGGTAGGTTCCCTGGTCCAGCGCCTGGAACTGCACGATCGCCGAGCTGTTCATGAGCAGCGCGGCCGGCCCGAGCTCCTCCCAGCTCTCGAAGCCGTAGTGGAAGATGTTGAGCAGCTTGGTGCGCCCCTCGGCGAAGTCGACCAGGATCTGCTCGCGCCCGACGCCCAAGTCCTCGGCGACCCGGGCGGTCACGTGTCCGTGACCGACCTCGTCCTGCACCTTCGCGACGAGCATCTGCTTGCGCTCGTAGTCCGGGGCCCGGTCCACCCACTCCGCGAACGGCAGGACGCCGACGAGCTCGGCCAGCGCCTGGAACGACGCGATGCGGGCCGCGGCCTCGCGGTAGCCCTCCGGCAGCTCCTCCCACAACTCGTACTTGCGGGCGAGCCGCTCATCCTCGTCGGTCAGAGGTGGTGTCGTGAGAGTCATGACCACTCCGCTCGTTTGATTGACCAATTGAGTGTACTGCCGGCACCGGCCCGGTTCAAGGGTGCGCGTGCGGTGGCGGATGCGCGTCAGGTCAGAGCCGGGCGGGGCGCCGGTACGGCCTCGTCCCCGATGCCCAGGTAGGCGAGCCGGACCGCGGGGTCCTGCGTGACCTCCTCCGGCGTGCCATCCGCGATCTTCGTGCCGTAGTCCAGGACGACGAGCCGGTCAGCGAGGTCCATCACCATCTGCATGTCGTGCTCGACCCAGAGCATCGGCAGGCCACGGTCGTGGTGGATGCGCAGCATGAAGCGCGCGAAGTCCTCCTTCTCCTGCCGGGTCAGCCCGGAGGAGGGCTCGTCCAGCAGCAGCACGCGCGGCTCCATACACAGTGCGCGCGCCACGCCCACCACCTTCTGGACGCCGAACGGCAGGCTGTCGACCGGCCGGTGTCGGTAACGCTCCAGCTCGAAGAAGTCGATGATGTCCTCGACGACGGCCCGCTGGGCGATCTCACGCCGGCGGTACGAGCCGAAGAACGCCGCTTGGGCGAACACGTTGCTCCGGAGCTGGCGGTGCCGGCCAACCATCAGGTTGTCGACGACGGTCAGCCCGGCGAACAGCTCGGCGTGCTGGAACGCGCGTCCGATACCGGCGACCGCGATGTGATGAACGGCCATCCCGCGAAGGCTCTTGCCCTCGAGGCGGACGTCACCCGACGCGGGTCGGTAGATGCCCGAGATCGCGTTCAGCATCGCTGTCTTACCGGCGCCGTTCGGCCCGATGAGGGCGACCAGCTCGCCGCTGTCCACGGTGAACGACACGTCGTTGACGGCGGTCAAGCCGCCGAACGCGACTCGTACCCGGTCGACTTCCAGCGCGACGCTCATCCCGCCCACCGCCGCTTGCGCCGGTACTGCTTCACGTCCCGATAGGACCGGTGCATGCCATCGCCTTCCGCGATCCCCAAGTAGAACTCCATGATGTCGCCGTGCGAGAGAAGGGCCTCGGGAGTGCCGTCGTGCACGACCCGCCCGTCCTCCATGACGTAGCCGTAATCCGCCACGCGTAGCGCCGCGGCAGCGTTCTGCTCGACGAGCAGCACCGTCAGCCCCCTGGCCCGCTGCACCCGTTGCAGCTCACCGAGCAGGTCGGCCGTGACACGCGGGGCGAGCCCGAGCGAGAGCTCGTCGACCAGCAGGACGTCAGGCTCGGTCAGCAGCGCCATCGCCAGCGCCAGCAGCTGCTTCTCACCGCCGGACAGGTAGCCCGCGGTCCGGCCCGACAACTCCCCAAGCCGGGGGAACTCCGCGTACGCCTCCTGCACCCGCGCCGGCGTGCGAGCCGTGATCTTGATGTTGTCGGCGACCGTGAGCGTGTCGAAGACCTTGTCGCGCTCGGGCACGAGAGCGATGCCCAGGCGGGAGACCTTGTGCGGCGGCAACCGGTCGATGCGCTTGCCGTCGTAGATGATCTCGCCGCCGACCACCTCGGCGTTCTCCAGGCCGAGGAAGCCGGAGATCGCCGTCAGCGTGGTCGTCTTACCAGCGCCGTTCGTCCCGAGCAACGCGGTGATCTTGCCGGGTGCCACGTTCAGCGACACGCCACGGATGGCCGTCGCCGTCTTGTTGTAGGCGACCTCGACCTGATGCAACTCCAGCACGACTCCCCCTACCGCTTCGCGCTCGTGGTCATGTCGGTGTACTTGAAGGGCCAGCGCGCGAAGTACGCCTTCACGCGCTGCCAGACACCGGCCAGTCCCTGCGGCTCGAACAGCAGGAAGCCCATCATCGTCAGGGCGAACACGCCGAGCTCGATCGCACGCAGGCGGGTACCGAGCACTGCGGTGAGGCCGAGCACCTCGACGGCCTTGCCGACCAGGAACGGCGTTGCGGTGACGAACACCGCGCCGTAGATGGCCCCTTGCACCGAACCGAGCCCACCGATGATGACCATCGCGAGGTAGGAGACGCTGAGCAGCAGGTCGAAGTCCTCGATGCTGACGTTCCGGTAGTAGTAGGTCGACAGGGCCCCCGCCAGGCCACCGAGCGCGCCGCTCAACGCGAAGGCGGCGATCTTCACTCGGGCGACGTCCACGCCCAGCGCCTCGGCGGCGAGCTCCCGTTGGCGCACGGCGAGGAAACTCCGGCCCAGGCTGGAGCGTCGCAGGTTCGTGACGCCAAGGGCGAGCACGGTCAGCACCACGAGCAGGAACAGGTACCACTGCCAGACCTCGGTGAGCGAGAACAGACCGAGATCGGGAGCGGGCACACTCAGACTGCCGGATGTGCCCAGCGAGGTCTGCAGATAGTTCTGGTACCGCAGCCCCGCCGCGACGACGACGTACTGCACGGCCAGTGTGGTGATGCCGAGATAGAAGCCGCGGATGCGCAGAGCAGGCAGCCCGGCCACGGCACCGAGCAGCGCGCCGGCAAGCGCCGCGGCCGGTACGGCCGCCCAGAAGGGCAGCCCCAGGTGCAGGTACAGGCCGGCCGCGAAGAAGCCACCCACCGCGAGGAAGGCCGCGTGTCCCAGGGACAGCTGACCGGCCATACCGGTGACGACCTGCAGGCCCAGCGCGCCGATCGCAGCGATGGCGGCGAAGTTCGCCACTCCGAGCCAGTAGGTGTCGGCGACGAGCGGGAAGCCGAGCAGCAGCACGGCCAGGATGCCGATGCCTGCCAGCCGGGTTCCGCTGTAGGGGAACAGCGCCAGCTCGCTGCGGTAGTCGGTGCGCAGGTACGGCGAACGGCGCCACGGGTTGGTCGAGCGCAGCGACCGGCGGCGCACGACCGGCGTACCGGTGCGGCGCGTGAGGGTGTCAGACACGGTCGAGCTCCTCTCGTGTACCGGCGAGGCCCCAGGGTTTGACGAGCAGGACGCCCAGGAGGACGACGTACGGGACTGCTTCGCCCAGCTGTTGATCGAGGAACCGCACGGTGAGCACCTCGGCCACGGCGACCAGCAAGGCGGCTGGTAATAGGCCGCCGATGCTGTCGAGGCCCGCCACGAGAGCGACGGTGAAACCCTTGAGCGCGGTCCCCACGAGCAGGGGACTGACCGAGCCCTGTGTCGTGGCGAG
This sequence comes from Frankiales bacterium, assembly GCA_025965475.1. Classification (GTDB taxonomy): domain Bacteria; phylum Actinomycetota; class Actinomycetes; order Mycobacteriales; family SCTD01; genus RYN-124. Next base: position 11,679 of record JAOPWV010000135.1, read on the forward strand.
GAACATGGCCAGCACGCCGAGGGCCGACGCCAGACCCCAGGCCAGCGCACCGATCCGCTCGATGTTGATGCCCCTGCGGGCGGCGAGCGCAGGATTCTCGGCCACTGCGCGCATCTGTACGCCGGACGGGGAGAAGCGGTAGAACAGCCCGAGCCCGGCGAAGACGACCGCCGTGACGCCGATCGGTACGACGTCGAGCAGCCGCACGTGCGCGCCCAGAATCTCCCAGCTGGTCTCCTTGCCGGGCATGGGGAGGAAACTCGACTGGCCTCGCCAGCCGGCCTCGGCAACCGCCTCCAGGAGGAACAACGCCGCAAGCGTCATGAGGACCTGCGAGATGCGGGACTGTCCCGCCATGGGCCGCAGCAGCAGGCCGTAGAGCGCGAAGCCTGCGACCGCCCCGAGGGCGACGAGTCCCACGGCCACGAGCCAGAAGCGAGCGCCCCCACTGCCGCCGGTAGCCGGAAGCAAGCTGAGGGCGAGGAGCCCCCCCAACAGGACCACGCCGGGCTGGGTGAGGTTCAGCACCCGCGAGGTGCGATAGACGATGACGAAGCCCACCGCGAGCATCGCGTAGACGCTGGCGAGTTTGAGTGTGTCCACGACGAGCGAGACGTCCACGAACTGTTTCTCCCTGTGCCCGGCCCGGGTGACCGCAGCCACCCGGGCCGTGCAGGTAGGTGTGAAGTGGTGCTAGGGCTTCAGCGGGGTGACCAGGTCGGTCTTCGGGTCGAAACTCGTCCACTCGTCGACCACACGGACGAGGCCGCCCTTGTCGCTGTCCCACTTGTAGGCGGTCCAGTAGCGCTTCCCCATGTGATCGTCCGCCGAGTAGGTGAGGTTGCCGCCCATCAGACCCGCGGTGTCGAGGTCGGTCTTCTCCAGGGCGTCACGCAGCCCGGCGCTCTGGCAGTTGTCCCCGCAGCGCTTGAGCGAATCGGCGATCACCATGCCCATGAGCCAGCCGTTGACGGTGGCCGAGCTGGGCGCGATGTCCGTGCCGTACTTCTTGGCGGCGTCGACGATGTTCTTGATCTCGGGGACCGACGTCTCGGAGATCGACGTGATGTTGGACAGCGCGTAGAGGTCCTTGCCGCCGACCTGGTCCGCGACCTGCTTGATGTTGGTCTCCGGAGTAGCCGTCATCGAGAAGACGATGGGACCCTTGTAGCCGAGGTTGCGGGCTGCGACCGCGACGCCGATGGCGTGCGAGGCGATGGAGATGTCGAAGAGCGCAGCGGGGTTCCTGCTGGCGATCGGCCGGACGAAGGACGTGAAGTCCGTGGTCTGCAGCGGTGCGTTCACGATCGGGCCCTGCTTGAAGGCCGGCGTCTGCTTCACCTGCTCATCGAGCCAGCGGTTGCAGACGGCCTTGGCCGCCGGCGCCTGGTGGATGTAGCAGCCGATCTCGCCGCCCTTGACGCCGATCTTGTCCATGAGCTTGGGCCAGATCTTGAGCCGGGCGTCCGACATGGCCTCGAACACGTTGCCCACGGTGAACAGCAGCGGGTCGGGCTTCGGCGGGAACATGTCCGGCCGGGCGCTGTGGCCGGACAGGAACGGGACGTTGTTCTTGCGGACGACGTCGAAGACGGCAGGGAGCCGGCCCTCGATCGTGCCGCCCGCGAGCATGATGACCTTCTCGTTCTGGATGAGGTCGGTGGCCGAGGTCACCGCGAGGTCGGCGTCGATCTTCATGTCGCGCTGCACGATCTCCACCGGCCGCCCACCGATGCCCCCCGCCGCGTTGAGCGTGGAGAAGTAGAGCTTGGCGCCTTCGTACTCCGGGAAGTACGTCCCGCGGGTGACCGATGTCGCGTCGGTCAGCCAGCCGATCTTGATCGGAGCGCCGGACGCGGCGGTCTCCGAGACCGCACTCGCGCCGGTCGACGCTCCCCCGCTCCCGCTGCCGCAGGCGCTGAGCGCCATTGCGCCCACCGCCACAGCACTGGTGAGCACCCCCCACTTACGCATCATCCAAGTCCTCCTCATTGTGGTGCATGGACGGTCTCCCACAGACGGACGTCGGTGGGTCGGGCGGGAGCTGGCTCACTGCAGTTGCTGCAACTCCTTGCGCTCGTCGGCGTACATCTCGTCGACGAGGTGCTGGAACATCCGCTCGAAGTGCGCACGGCGGATCTTGCGGGTGGGGGTGGTGTCCCCCTCCTCCGGGTCGAGCTCCTTGGGCAGGATCCGGAACTTCTTGACCTGCTCCACCCGGGCAAGCTGCTGGTTCAGCCGGTCCACCTCCGCCCCGATGAGCTGCTTGACCTCCGGCAGCTCGGTCAGGCTGGTGAAGCCGGTGAAGGCGAGGTTGCGGTTCTCCGCCCACTCCTGGACCGCATCGGTGTCCAGCTCGATGAGGGCGGTCGGGTACTTGTGGCCGTCGGCGAACAGCACGCATTCGCTGACGTAGGGGCTGCCCTTGATCGTGTTCTCGATGAGGCTCGGCGTGATGTTCTTGCCGCCGGCCGTGATCATGATGTCCTTCTTGCGGTCCCGCAGGACGATCTCGCCGTCCGTGCCGACCGTGCCGACGTCGCCGCTGCAGAACCAGCCGTCGGCCGTGAAGGTCTCCTGTGTCCGCTCGGGCTGGTTGAGGTAGCCGCGGAAGACCCCGGCCCCGCGGTACTCCAGCTCGCCATCGGCGGCCACCCGGACCTGGAGGTCGGGCACCTGCTGGCCGACCGCCCCGGCACGCGGGCACCGCTGGCGCTGGAAGGCGACGAACCCGACCTCCGTCATGCCGAGCCCGTTGATGAGATTCAGGCCCCAGCACTGCCAGGTGCGCTGCACCTCCTCGGGCGTGTGCGTGCCGGCTGTGAGGCCGTAGGCGGTGCGGCTCAGGCCGAACTTGCGCAGCAGCGGGATGAACACCAGCGCCCGCGCGACGGCGTACTGCGCGCGCAGCAGCCACGGAACCCGGCTGCCCTCCCAGTGCAGCGCGCGATAGCGCCGCGCCACCGACATCGCCTGCCGGTAGGCAAGCCGCTTCACCGGGCTGGACCGGTCGATGCTCGTGATGGCCTGGCTCGCCAGTTTCTGCCAGATGCGCGGCACGGCGTGGAAGTAGTACGGCTGCGTCTGTAGCATCGTCGCGGTGAGCTGCTCCACCTCCTCGCCGATGTGCACGACCATCGAGGTGAGGATCGGCGAGTACAGGCAGACGATCCGTTCGAACGCGTGCGCCAGGGACAGGTGGCAGATGACCGCCCGCTCCTGGGCGTCGGCCATGTCGGGAAACACCCGGCACAGCTGGTAGGCGCCCCCGACCATGAAGTTCCGGTGGGTGATCATCGCGGCCTTCGACTGCCCGGTCGTGCCGGACGTGAAGACCAGCAGCGCCACGTCGTCGGCGCGAGTGGCCGCGACCAGGTCGGCGAGCGCGTCGCTCTCCTCCAGCGTGTACGGCCGCTCCGGGGTGAACAACTGCCCGGCAGGCACGATGCGTGTGTCGTCGTAGCCGAACAGGGCCCGCGTGTCGTCGACGAGGATGTGCCGCACGCTGGGGCACTGCGCATCCACCGTGAGCAGTTTGTCGACGTACTCCTGGTTCTCCGAGACGAAGGCGACGGCGCCTGCGGTCGAGACCTGGTGCGCGACCTCCTCGGTCGAGCAGGTGGTGTAGATCCCGAACGAGATCGCCCCGATGCTGATGACTGCGGAGTCGGCGACCATCCACAGGTAACTGGGGTCGCTCATGATGGCCACGGTCTCGCCGGGGCGCACGCCCAGACGGACGAGGCCGCACGCGAACGCCTCGACGTCGGCGAGGTACTCCGACCACGTGTGCTCGGCGTAGATACCGAACTGCTGCTCGCGGACGAACACGGCGTCGGGGGTCAGCGCGGCGCGTTCGCGTAGGGCCTGGCCGATGGGCAGGTTGGCGAGGTGGCGGCGCGTGGCGTCGTCCATCGGCGTGGCGCGCGACGTCGCGGATCCGGCAGTCTGTGCCATGGGTCACACCATGCCGTTCGATCGACCGATTGGCAAGCATCCGAGTTCACGTCGTGTTGCACCGGAGCTTGACGCGCCTATTGATCGATTGTTCGATCAACACATGTCCACCAGCCCTTCTGTCGGATCGCTCGCCACCGACCTCGCCGTCATCGGCGCCGGACCGGCCGGCCTCTACGCCGCCTACTACGGCGGTTTCCGCGGGCTGCGCGTCGCCGTCCTGGACTCGCTGGAGGAGCCGGGCGGACAGGTGAGCGCGTTGTACCCCGAGAAACCCATCTACGACATCGCCGGCTTCCCGTCGATCCGTGGGCGGGACCTGGTGCAGGCGCTGGTGCGTCAGGCCGAACCGTTCTGTCCGCAGTACGTCCTCGGCGAGCAGGTCGTCGACCTCGAGCACCACGGCGACGGGATGACCCTGCGCACCTCAGCCGGTATGACGGTGCGCTGTCGTGCCGTGGTCCTGACCGCCGGTATCGGCACCTTCACACCTCGGCCGCTCCCCGCCGGCGAGGAGTTCCTCGGGCGCGGGCTCATGTACTTCGTACCGTCCCTGGAGAAGCTTGCAGGGCAGCACGTGCTCATCGTCGGCGGCGGCGACAGCGCGTTCGACTGGGCGCTGGCCCTGGAGAATCTCGCCCGGTCGGTGACGCTCGTCCACCGGCGGGCCGCCTTCCGGGCGCACCAGCACACCGTCGACCAGGTGCTGCGTTCGTCGGTGCGGATCGTCACTCCGGCGCAGGTACGCCACATTCGCGGGAACGGGCACATCGAGCAGGTCGACCTGCAGCACACGGGTGGGGGCGTGGAGACGCTCGATGTGCAGACCGTGGTCGCAGCCCTCGGCTTCACGGCCGACCTGGGGCCGATGACGGGGTGGGGACTCGACATCCAGGAGCGCCACATCGTGGTCGACACGCGGATGGGCACCGGCCTGCCGGGCGTCTACGCGGCAGGAGACGTCACGGAGTATCCCGGCAAGGTCCGGCTCATCTCCGTCGGCTTCGGCGAGGCGGCGACCGCCGTGAACAACGCGGTCGCCTGGCTCGACCCGGAGGCCGACCTGTTCCCCGGCCACTCCTCCGACGTGGCACCGTTGCCGGTCTGACGCCGGCCGCCGTACGTCAGAGGGTGGCGTAGCCGCCGTTGACGCTCAACGTCTGACCAGTCACCCACTCCGCGTCGGGACTGGCGAAGTAGGTCACCGCGGCGGCCGCGTCGTCGGGACGGCCGAGCCGGCCCACCGGATACAAGCGCGGCATCTTGGCCAGCTGCTCCTCGCTGAACGTGTCATGCGCGCCGGGCGTGACCGTGGTCGAGAGCGACACGCAGTTGACCGTCACGCCGCGCCGGCCGACCTCCTTCGCGAGCACGCGGGAGAACCCGGCGACGGCCGCCTTCGCAGCCGCATACACCGCGACACCAGGTTCGCCGACGCGCGCCGAATCAGAGATGATGTTCACGATGCGGCCGTAGCCCGCCTCGAGCATGCCGGGCAGCACGAGCTGTGACAGGTGCAGCACGGCGAGGAAGTTGATCTCGAGCTGCTCGTGCCAGTCGGCGGGCGAGGAGTCGACGAAGGCGCCGCTCGTCCACTTGCCCGCGTTGTTCACGAGCACGTCGAGCCGTCCGGTCAGGGCCGAGGCGTCCTTCACGACGACACCGAGGCCGTCGCGGTCGGTCACGTCACAGGCGTACGGCCGCACCTGGCGTCCGGTCTCCGCGGCGATCCGGTCCGCCACCCGCCGCACGGTGTCCTCCCGCCGGTCCACCAGCGCGAGGTCCGCCCCGGCAGCGGCCAGCCGGCCGGCGATGGCCTCCCCCACTCCCTGCCCGGCACCGGTCACGAGCGCGACCTGCCCGGCCAGGGGCTGCACCTGCGTCATGCCTCGTCCTCCAGGCCGAGCAGCCGGCAGTAGGTGTCGGCGATCTGGGCTGCGGTGAGCGCCCCACCGGGGCGGTACCAGTGGTACATCCAGCTGGGCATGCTCAGGACCGCCTGGGCGAGGACCACCGGCGGCCCGGCAGGCATCCGGCCCTGCTTCTGCAGCGCGGTGATGAGGCGGCCGACGCGGGCGACGAACTCGCGCTCGTCCTTCGAGACCTTCTCCCGCGTCTCCGGGGCGAGCGAGTGCAGCTCCTGCCAGAACACGGCGAACACCCGGCGGTCCCGTACGACGGCGGCCGTGAACTCGTGGATGACGCCGCGCAGCTGGTCGAGCGGGTCGTCGGAGCGGGCGAGGCCGGCGTCGAGCGCGGCCATCATGTCCTGGTCGACGTGCAGCGCGATCTCGCGCAGCAGGTCGGCCTTGGAGCCGACGTAGTGGTAGATCGCGGGCTGACTGAGCCCGACCTCGGCGGCGATCTCCTTGGTCGTGCCGGCGGCGAAACCGTGCCGGACGAACACCTCCGCCGCGCCCTCCAGGATGGCCCTGCGCTTGGCGTCGTACTCCACCGTCATCAGGCGCACCCCTTCGCGCGGCGCCTCGCCGGGCATCGGTCGGACTTGCTGCAGACCTCGCGCGCCGCCCGCACTGCTGTGCCGGCCTGCGCGGAGGATGCCATTGCGCGAGGATGCCATGTGGGCGGAGGCGGTGCTTACGCCGCTCACCCGCTCAGCCCCCCGTCGACGTAGATCGTCTGCCCCGAGACGTAGCCCGCCGCGTCACCGCAGAGGAAACGGACCAGCGCGGCGACGTCCTCGGGCCGCCCCGGCCGGCCCATCGGGACCCGGGACAGGAACGCGTCGTAGGCCTCGGGTGCGCGGGCCCGGAAGGCGGCCTGCGCGGGCGTCTCGATCACGCCGGGACAGACGACGTTCGCCGTGGTGCCGCGGCGCCCGCCCTCCATCGCCGCCGTCCGGGCCAGCCCGACCAGTCCGGCCTTGGCGGCCGCGTAGTTCGCCTGCCCGGGGTTGCCGTCCTTGGCGATGGACGAGACGTACACCAGGCGACCGAAGCCGGCCTCCGACAGGGACGGCCACAGCGCGCGGGTGAGCAGGAACCCGGCGGTCAGGTCGACCCGCAGGACCTCGTCCCAGTCGTCGTCGGTCATCCGCCGCAGGCCGGCGTCCCGCCAGGTGCCGGCGTTGGCGATGCCCGCGACGGGCGGTCCGAGCCACGCGACGTCGGCCAACGCC
>JAOPWV010000158.1 GCA_025965475.1 Frankiales bacterium
CGCCAACCCCGCCGCGAACGACGTCAATCCCACCAACGGCCGCAACACCCGCACCACCAGCAAACGCCACACCAACACCGTCAACACCAGCGCCAGCCCCACACCCACCGACACCCAACGCGACGCCGCACCCCACGAGACCACCAACACCACCAACAACACCACCACCGCAGCACCCAACAACCGCGTGAGGGTGGAGCTCCCCGGTGCCGCCGCGTGCCCGCCCGAAGGCTGTCCGGCTACGTGGTGCTGGGTCATGACTGTCCCCCCTCATGGCCTGTGGACGCCCATGTGCGTCCGCAGGCTTCGGGCGGTTATCGGCCGCACAGCGGCCCGCTTGAGGCCGAACGGCCTGGATCCCGATGGGGACCTGGTGCGGTCGGACGCCGCGAGGGGTATCTCGGGACCTCCCGGGGCGTCTGCTTCGGTGCGTGTCCCGCTCGGCACGGCGCCTGGGAGGTAGCCATGAGGCCAGCTCGACGGCTGCACGGTCCGCTCCTGACCCTCGCGCTGCTCGTCGTCGTCGCGGGGACGCCGGCCGGCCCCGCGTCCGCCGTGACAGCCACCAGGTCGCTCGCCCCCGAGATGCCGGCGCGGAGCGGGGAGCTGCTCCCCATCGGGAGCCGGGTCCCGGCAGACGGCGTGGTGGGTCCGGTCACCCGGGCGGCGCTGGCGGCGGCCCGCCGGCAGCCGCGGCCGGTGATCGTCCTGCAGAGCGACGGGCTCGGGTTCCTCACCGGGACCTCCTCGATCCGACAGGTTCCTTTCGCGGGGGACACCGCGGCCGCGGTCCGCCGGGCGCTGGCCGCCGCGCTCGGGCCGTTGACCGTCACGCCACTGCCCGAGTGCGGCCAGGGGCCACGGACGAGCGCCTCCCGCGCCGGCTTCAGCGTGCTGCTCGACGGACGGCGCTTCGTGGGCTGGACCGATCAGGGAACACCAGGGCGCCATCTGACGACCGCCGACGGCCTGGGAATCGGCAGCACCCTGAGGCAGCTCCGTCGTTCGCTGGGCACCGTGACGGTCACCACCGGCACGCTCGGTCCGGAGTGGACGAGTCCCGGCGGTCTGTCCGGCCTGCTCGACGGCACCCGGCCCGGCAGCAGGGCCACGCTCATCGACAGCGGCGAGACCTGCTTCTTCCGCTGACGCTCTTCCGCGAACAACCCGCCGCCCCCGTACGGTCCAGAGGGACGGGGGTTGTCCCGCACAGGGTGCTTCGCAACGCGCGGCGAGGGCGTTACAGCGCGCTCGTCAGCCTGGCGGTGCCGGGAGCGCCGCAGTCAGGGGTCGCCGGGGTTGCCGGATGAGCTTCATCTCGTCCGGCAGCCCCGCCAGCTCCGCCGAGGAGCCGTCGACGGCGAGCGCGACCCGGGCACCGCCGAGGGGCAGGTTGTCGATGCGCAGCGGCCCGTAGCCGGGGGGCCAGGCCGGCGCGAACCAGACCCGGTGCTGGGACGCCCACGGGTCGAGGCGCAGCAGCGCCCGCATCAGCTGGATCGGACTGGCGGCCGCCCATGCCTGCGGTGAGCAGGAGGTGGGGTACGGAAGCGGCGCCGGGTACTCGCTGTGGTCGAAGCCCCCGAACAGCTCGGGCAGCCGGGCGTCGAAGTCCTGCGCCGCCCGCAGGATCCCGTGGGCCACCCGCTGGGCGTGCTCCACGAAGCCGTACCGCATCAGACCGGTCGCGATGAGCGCGTTGTCGTGCGGCCAGACCGACCCGTTGTGGTAGCTCATCGGGTTGTACGCGCCCATCGTCGTCGCCAGGGTGCGGATCCCACGGCCGGTGAACAGCTCCGGCGACAACAGCCGCTCGGCGACCAGCGGCGCCTTGTCCTCGTCGACCAGCCCGGTCCAGAGGCAGTGCCCCATGTTGGAGGCCAACGCGTCGATGGGCTGCTTGTCCCGATCCAGGCCGACGGCGAACCACCCCTGCTCCTCGAGCCAGAACCGGTCGTTGAAGTCCCGCTTCAGGTCGTCGGCCTTGCGCGACCATCGCTCGGTCCCCGCGGCGTCGCCGGCCTCCTGCGCGAAGTGCGCCCGGGCCAGGTACGCCGCGTAGACGTACGCCTGCACCTCGCACAACGCGATCGGCGTCTCGGCGAGGTGGCCGTCGGCGAAGTTGATCCCGTCGAAGGAGTCCTTCCAGCCCTGGTTGCGCAGGCCGCGCTCCGTCATGCGCTGGTACTCCACGAACCCGTCGCCGTCGCGGTCGCCGTACTGCTCGATCCAGTCCAGCGCCCGGTCAGCGTGCGGCAGGAGCGCATCGACCTCCTCCGCCGCGATGCCCCACCGCCGCAGTTCGCCCAGCAGAACCACGAACAGCGGGGTCGCGTCCGCGGTCCCGTAGTAGACGGTGCCGCCGCCGTGGACCAGCGGGAAGTCCAGGCCGAACCGGGTCTCGTGCAGGATGCGGCCGGGCTCCTCCTCGGTCGCGGGGTCCACCTTCTCGCCCTGCAGCCGCGCCAGGCTCTGCAGCGTGCCCAGGGCCAGGCTGGGATCCAGCGGCAGCGCCATGTACGACGACAGCAGCGAGTCCCGTCCGAACAGCGCCATGAACCACGGAGCGCCCGCCGCCACCGCGAAGCTCCCCGGGTGGTCCGGGTCGAACAGGCGAAGCGCGCCGAGGTCCTCGAGGCTGCGGGCCAGCACCCGGCGCAGCCACGGCGCCCCGGTCTCCACCCGCGGTGAGCCCTCACGCCAGGCCCGCAGCCGCTGCGCGGGCGGCGCCTCGTCGAGCGGACGCCCGACCGGGAAGGTCCCGGTGACCTCCTGCCCGTCGACCTGGGGGTGGACGAGAACACTGGTACGCCAGTCGCCGCGGGCGGCGATGATGACGTCGAACTCCAGGCCGTCGCGGTGCGCCCGCGCGCCGGCGGCCTCGATGCGCACCCCCCTCAGGCGCTCCCCGGTCCGCTGTTCCAGGGTGAGCACCGCGTCGCACGGGACGGCCGACACGTCGCCACCGCCACGGGCCCGGTGCTCCTTGACCGAGAACAGGTCCGCGAAGTCGGCGTCGACGGTCAGCGAGACGGTGAGCATGACCGCCTGGTTGCTGAGGTTGCGCAGCCGCACGTCCTCGCGCATCCCGTCGCCGACGTAGCGGGTCCGCTCGATCAGGAGCTCCGTCATCGCCAGCGGTGGCGGGACCTGCGAGACGAACATCGTCCGGTAGGGCTCCTGGGGCAACACGGTCAGCACCTGCGGCCGGACCCGGTCCACGGTCAGCCGCCAGGTCGACAGGATCCGGGTGTCGCGGAAGAACAGCCCCTGGGCGGCGCCGGGTTCCATGTCCCCGGAACGGCCGCAGACGCAGAAGGTCGACCCCTCGACGAGGGTCACCACACCGAGCGAGGCCATGACTCCGGCCTCGGCGGGCCCGACGTCGGCCGCCGGCTGCAGCAGGTCGCTGGTCATGGCTCCTCCGCGGGGCGGACGCCGGTGCAGGTGCCCCTCGCGCCGTGGGAGAAACCAGCCGCGCGACCTCGTGCGCGGGGCGTTTTGCCCGGTGTGGACGGGGCAGCGCTCGGGCCACCGCGGGGCACGTCCTGCGGATGTCCCCCTGTCCACCTGCCCGATCCGCTGCCCCTCCGCGCGGTCGGCTGAACGCCCGGGGTCACCCGATGAGCGACCGAGGTTCTGGATCGACGGGTCCCCTGCGTGCCGACACCGACCTCGAGCCGCTCCTGGAGCGCATCGGCGACGCCCACGTCGTCATGCTGGGCGAAGCCTCCCACGGGACACACGAGTACTACGCCTGGCGGGCGACCCTGACCCGGAGGCTGATCACCGAACAGGGCTTCGACTTCGTCGCCGTCGAGGGCGACTGGCCCGACTGCTACCAGGTGGACCGCTGCGTCCGGCTGGTGGAGGGCGCCGCCGACGATCCGCGCAGGGTGCTCGACGCCTTCGAACGCTGGCCGACGTGGATGTGGGCGAACGAGGAGGTGGTCGCGTTCACGACCTGGCTGCGCGCGCACAACGAGCGCCGGCCGGAACAGGACCGGGCGGGCTTCTATGGGCTGGACGTCTACAGCCTGTGGGAGTCGCTCCAGCAGATCCTCGAGTATCTGCAGGAGTACGAGCCGGCGTACGCCGACACCGCGTTGCGGGCCTTCCGGTGCTTCGAGCCGTACCGGGAGGACCCCCAGGCGTACGCCCTGTCGACCCGGCTCACGCCGAGCTCCTGCGAGGCCGAGGTGGTCGCGCTGCTGCAGCGACTGAGGTCCGACCGCAGCGTCCGCCCCGACGACGGCGACTCCGCGGTCCGGTTCGCCGCCGAGCAGAACGCGGCCGTGGTGGTCGATGCGGAGCGTTACTACCGGGCGATGGTCCAGGGCGACGAGGAGTCGTGGAATGTCCGGGACATCCACATGGCCGACACGCTCGACCGGCTGCTCGAGCACCACGGGCCGGAGGCGAAGGCCGTGGTGTGGGCGCACAACACCCACGTCGGGGACGCCCGGGCCACGGACATGGCGCGCGCGGGCCTGGTCAACCTGGGGCAGCTCGGGCGGGAGAGGCACGGGACGGACGACGTCGTCCTCGTCGGCTTCGCCGGGTTCCGGGGCAGCGTCATCGCCGCCGGGAGCTGGGGTGCCCAGATGGAGCGGATGGCGCTGCCCCCGGCTCGCGACGACAGCCTCGAACGGCAGTTGCACGACGACATCGGCGAACCGGCGTTGCACGTCTTCCCGCGCGGCGACGGTGCCGACAGAGCACCCGGGCCCGCCTGGCTGCGCGAGGAGTGGCCGCACCGCGCCGTGGGCGTCGTCTACGAGCCGCAGCGGGAGCGGTGGGGGAACTACGTGTCCACCGTCACCGGGGACCGGTACGACGCGCTGCTGTTCTTCGACGACACGACTGCGGTGCAGCCGCTGCATCTGGAGCCGCCGGCGGTCGGCGAGGAGCTCACCTATCCGTTCGCCGTGTGAGCGACCGGCTCATCCTCTCTTGGTGGCGCCCTTCACCACGTCCCTCACCCGGTCCACGAGCGAGGCGAAGGGCCCGACCGCCCACTGCGCCGCCGGCGAACCGGCCGCACCCGGGTGGGCGTGCGTGGGAGCGAGGTGCTCGGCCGCGCGCAGGGCCTTGCCCATCCGCGCCCGCTGATCCTCCGGGCAGTTGGCCAGCACGCGAGGGAACTCCTCGCTCTCCTCGTGCGCCGCGTGCGCGGTGACGGCCGCCTGGAACTCGGCCAGCGTCCGGTCGAACTCCGCAGAGCCGGCGTCCATCTTCTCGAGATCGGCGAGAACCCGGGTGGCCTCGGCCTCCTCCTTGTTGCGCGCGTCGGCGACGCCAGGCCCGGCCAGGTCCTTCGACACCGGGCGCAGGATCATCTCCTCCCCGGTCTCGTGGGCGGCGAGCAACGCCCGCAACTCGTCGAACGCCTGCTGCTTGTGCGTGCCCGTGGCGGTCTGGATGTCCGCGAAGAGCTCGGTCACGCGTGCGTGCTGGGTGAGCAGGATGGCGATCACGTCGTCCTCACCGAGCTGCCCTGCATCCGCTCGCGTCATGGGTGTCTCCTCCTCCGCGGCCGGGGTGATGTCCTGGACGGTCGCAAGGGGGTTCCCGTCGCCGGTCCACCGACACGTGCCACCGGCCGCGTACGACGGACCCGGCGGCCACGGTCCCGGGCCGCGGAGACAGTCAGAACTTTCCGCCGGGACCCGCTCTGTCGTACGACGGAGGGAACACGGACCCGCAGGGCGCGGCGGCCGAGGGAAGGCGCGACGACGTGCAGGGCATGACCGAAGAACTACGGCACGCGCTCGATGCCGGGGAGTTCGTCCTGCACTACCAGCCGAAGATGAACCTCGTGACGCACCGGTTCATCGCCGCTGAGGCGCTCCTGCGCTGGCAGCATCCCCACCGGGGGCTGCTCCTGCCGTCCGAGTTCCTGGAGGCCGCGGAGCAGGCCGGGCTGGCGGTGCCGCTCGGCAGATGGGTGCTCGAGACCGCCGTGCAGCAGATCGCCGACTGGACGGCGAAGGGCCTCGACCTCGGGGTCTGCGTCAACTTCTCGCCACCGGAACTCAGCAATCCCGCGCTGCTCGACCACCTGGACGAGGTCACGACGCGCTTCGGCATCGACCCGGAGAAGGTGAACGTGGAGATGACCGAGTCGGCCGCGGTCACCGATCTCGAGACGACCGTGGACCACGTACTGGGCATCCGCCGCCGCGGCATGCACGTCACCCTGGACGATTTCGGCACCGGCTACTCGTCCTTGACGTGGCTGCAGCGGCTGCCCGTCGACATGCTGAAGATCGATCAGAGCTTCACCCGGCGTCTCGGCGACCACCCCCAGACCTACGCCATCGTCGACGCGGTCATCCGGCTCAGCCACGCACTGGGCCTCGTGACGATCGCCGAGGGCGTCGAGACCGCCCAGCACCTGGCCCAGCTGGCCGAGCTCGGCTGCGACAGCGCCCAGGGCTACTACCTGAGCCCACCGGTACCGGCGGCCCAACTGCCGGTCCTCGTCTGACGGGGACCGGCCGTGGCGGTCGCGGCGACGGACCAGTGGATCGACCCGGACGGCATCCGTCTGCCGGCCGGCGAGGTCCACGGCTGGACGCCCGGGCACAACGAGACCGTGTGCGGTCTGTCCCTGAGCCGCTCGCTCCTGCGACGGTTCCCCCACGTGCAGTGGAGGGACGTCCAACCGGAGTCCGGGGGGATGGCGGACCGGGTCCAGTCCGTCTGCGACCGGTGCCGGGCCGGGCTGGAGGGGCGGCCGCGGCGGACCAGATGGACGCGCAGGGACCCGCGCCCGTAGGACCGGTCAGCAGGGGCCGCCGGGCTTCGTACGGTCAGGCGGTGCCGACCCAGTCGTCGATGCCGTAGACGCGGCGCCCGTCGGCCCATGCCTCGCAGGACACCAGCCCGACCGCCTCGTCGTACTCGAGGACCAACTCGGCGAGCGGGATCGGCAGGTGACCGACGGCCGAGCGCACCCAGAGCCGCGCCAGGGCCGGCCGCAGCTGCCACTCCGCGAGCACCGCCGTCACGGACTCCTCCGCCGCCGCCGGGTTGGCTGCTTCCAGAGGTACACGGACGGACGGCACAGGGCAGCTCCCTCGCGGTGCGGGTCGGGCGTCGCCGCGGCTGTGATGGCAGCTGACATGACGGGCGCTCTCACCTCTATGGACGACGGAGAGGGCCCGCGGTCGTCCCTCAGGGCTGGCCGGTGGTGAGCACGACCCGGAACCGGGCCTGACCGGACAGCATCCGCGCCTGTCCGTCCGCCGCGCGCTCCAACGGCATCGTCTCGACGAGCGGGCGCACCCCGCTCAGCACGGCGAAGCGCAGGGTGTCCTCGCTGTCCTTCGAGGTGCCGGAGGCATGGCCGACGACCGTGCGGCTGGCGCTCACCAGGTCGAGCGGGCTGACCGGTACCGGCTCGGTGTCCACGCCCAGGATGATCAGCTGCCCGCGGGCCCGGAGCCCGGGAAGTGCGGCCGCCATCGCCGGCGCGCTCGTCACCGTGGCCAGCACGACGGCCGCGCCGCCCAGCCGCTGGAGTGCCTCAGCCGGGTTCTCCGCAGTGGTGTCGACGTAGTGGTGGGCGCCCAGCTCCTTCGCGACCGGCCGGCGCTCCTCCCCGCGCGCCAGGGCGACGACCTCGAAGCCCATCCTGTTGGCGAACTGCAGACCGAGGTGCCCGAGGCCGCCCATGCCGAGCACCGCCACCAGGTCGCCGGCCCGCGCGTCGGAGCGGCGCAGGCCGTTGTAGGTGGTCACGCCGGCGCACATCAGCGGCCCGGCCTCGACCGGCGAGAGCCCGTCCGGGATGGCGGCCAGCGCTTCGGCAGGGACGACCATCGCCTCGGCGTACCCGCCGTCGTCGGTGAGACCCGGCACGCGCAGGTGGGGGCAGTCGATCCGGTCCCCGCGCCGGCACGCGTCGCAGGTGCCGTCCGCCCCGCCGTACCAGCCCACTCCCACCCGCTGGCCCACGCTCCACGCCGTCACCCCCGGGCCGAGCGTCTCGATGACCCCGGCGACCTCGTGCCCGGGCACCCGCGGATAGGCCGACGCCCCGCTGAGGCTGAAGACGTCGCTGTGGCAGACGCCGCAGGCCTGTATCCGCAGACGCACCTCCCCCGGGCCCGGGTCTGGCACCTCCCGGGTGACGACCTCGAGCGGGGCCTCCGGTGCGGGGACCTGCACGGCGCGTGCCTTGATGGCTGTCATGACCGCTGCGGTACCCACGCTCCCGCGACGGACGCGCCGGGATTCCGACCCGGTCGGTTACCCGGTGGGGGTACTGCCGCCGCCTCCGCGGGCGGCTCCGCCCTGGGACCCGCCGGGCGCCCCACCGGTGAAGCCGCCCGCAGGCCCGCCCGTTCCGCCGAAGCCGCGCGTGGTCGTGGTGGAGTTCGCCGGGAGCGCGGCGCCGAGGTCCGCCAGCACCACCTGCTGGCCGGCTTTCAGCCCCGAGGTCACTTCCGTCGCGAGCGGCCCGACCGCGCCGGTCTGCACCCGCGTGCGCACGGGTTTGCCTGCTGACAACACCGTCACCGTGCCGTCGCTCACGGCGGAGTTCGGCACCGTCAGCACCCCGTGCACTGCCTTGACCGTGATCGCGACTGACGCCATGCCCCCCTCGGCGAACGCAGGGTCGGCCGTGGCGACGAGGACACGCACGGGGTACGTGGTGCTGCTGCCGCTGCTGGAGCTGGTCGGCAGCAGGCCGACCGCGGAGACCGTGCCGGCGGAGGCCGTCGTGGACCCGTCCGGCGTCACGGCAGCCGGCTGCCCCACGCTCACCAGCGGAAGGGACGACGCAGGGACGTCGACGGTGACCTCCACCGCACCGGGAGCGACGATGACGATCGCGGAGCTGCCGGAGGCCGCACCGACGGTGAACGGCTGGCTGGCGACCTTGCCGGCGAGGGGGCTGGTCAGCGTGGCGCCGGCGAGGTTCCTGTGCGCGACATCGAGGGCCACCTGGGCTGCCGCGACGGCGGCCTGATCGTTCGTGAGGCGCGCGGCCGTCGACAGGGTGCTCGCCCCACCTTGGCCGCCGCCGCCCGTCTGGATGGCGGACGCGGCCGACGTGGTCGGGGACGAACTCGCTGTGGAGCGCGGTGCGGTGGCGGGTCCGGCGGCGGTGCTGCCGGTCGAGGCGGCGCTGGGTACGGCCGCCGACTGCAGCGCCCGCTCGGCGGTCACTTGGGCGGCGGACACGTTCTTCTGGGCCGCGAGGGCAGCCTCGAGCGCCTGCGTGCAGCCGCCGGCCGGCGTGGCTGCCGCCGGAGCGGTCTCGGCCGTGGGGCCCGGTGACCCGGCCAGTGTCGGCGTAGGCGTCGGGGACGCAGGCGCGGGTGCCGAGGAGGAACGGCAGGCGGACGTGGCGGCTGCCAGCGACGACTGGGCCAGCGTCAGCAGCCTGCTCGTGTCGGCGAGTGCGCTGCTGACAGCGGGGGTCGAACCCCGGGCGCCTCCGGCGGCCGTCGGGATCCCCGCAGCGGCGGTGGGCGTCGGTGCGGCGGCAACTGTCCGGGCCGCCGTCGACGCCGTGTCCGTGCCGGGCGTGCCGGCCGACGAGGTCGTGCCGCTGGCCTGGTCGGTCTCCAGCGTCGCCCTGGCCCTTGCGAGCGTCGCAGTCGCGGCGATGACGGCCTTCTGCAGCGGCCCGGGGTCGAGCGTCGCCAGGGTCTGTCCCTGCGACACGGTCGCGCCGGCCTGCGTGGTGACGGACGCGACGGTCCCGGGGACAGGGAACGCGGACGTGGCCTGGTGGACGTTGCGCGTGGTGCCGGTCAGGGTCAGCAGCTGCTCCACGTCGCCGGTGACGACTCCTGCGGTGCGGTACGTGGGGGTGGCCGCGCCGGCTGTCGCCCACGCCAGGCCGCCGCCGCCGACGAGCAGCACGACCACGGCGGGTACGACGGTGGAGCGCCGGACCCACCGCCGGCTAACCATTGCGGGCGGCGAAGCCGGTGGTGCAGGCGCCGTTCACGGCCGGCCGGACGGCGATGCTCGTCGCGGTCACCGTGCCCGAGCTGTCGGCAGCCCCCCGCGCCGTGACGCACTCGCCCGTCTTGAGGGAGGCGGAGGTGGCCCTCTGCTGCGTACTGAACGTCGTCGTGGGCGTGGTGCCGACGACGAGCGGCGTCGTGCTGGAGCCGCCCGTCGAGCCCTGCGCGCCGAAGCCGATGCTCGCGAGGGTGAAGGTGCCGCCGTTGACGGCGGTGACCTTGCCGGCACCGCCGCCGCCGGCGGCCCGCCCGCGGGCGCCGGCGCCGGGCGACGCTCCCGAGGGCGGGGTACCGCCGGGCCGGCCGGGGCCGCCCGTGCCGCCGAATCCTGCGGTGCAGCTGCCGTTCACCGGCCGGCTGAGGGTGACGCTGGTGGCGGTCAGCGACGTGGCCGGCGAGGCACCGCCGGACGCGGCGCCGCGGACGGTGGCGCAGACGCCGACGGTGACGTCGCTGACGGTGCCGGGGACGGTCGCGGTGATGGCGGTCGCCGCGGTGTAGACGACGGCCGTCTGCGCCGAGGTGTCCTGCACCTGCAGCGTCGAGCCTTCGATGGCGGCGACCAGCCCGGACACGCCGGGCGCGCGCGGCGGGCCGCCCTGACCTTGAGCTTGGGCGCCGGGCGTCGCGGCGGCGCCTGGGGCTGTTGCGGTCGCGCTGCCGCTGCTACCGCATGCAGCGGTGCCGAGCAGCCCGAGCAGGGCCAGCGTGGTGATGGCGGTCTTCACGGAAGAGCTCCTAGTCGTTGCGGAGAGCGTCGATGGGGGCGAGTCGGGCCGCGCGGCCGGCGGGGTAGACGCCGGCCACGACACCGATGAGCAGCGACACCCCCACGGCCGCGGCGGCAGCGGCCGGGGAGATGCGGACGGGTTGAGCGAGGAAGTGGGGCAGGACGGCCGCGCCGGCGCCCGCGAGCAGCAGGCCGAGCACTCCGCCACTGACCCCCAGGCTGCTGGCCTCGACGAGGAACTGCTGGCGCACGGCGGCAGGAGTCGCCCCGAGGGCCTTGCGCAAGCCGATCTCGCGGACCCGCTCGGCGACCGAGACGAGCATCATGTTGGCGATGCCCAGCGCCCCGACGAGGAGGCTGATCCCGGCGACGCCACCGAGCAGGATCGTGAGAGTCCGGTCGGTGGCCGTCGCGGTCTGCAGCAGGGACTGTTGGCTGGACAGGGTGAAGTCGGCCGTCGTGGACGTCACGCCGTGCCGGGTGAGCAGCAGCGCCTTGGCCTCCTGGTAGGCCGCGGTCAGCGTGGCCTGCGACGTCGCCTCGATGTAGATGGTCGACACGGCTGCGCGGGTCGAGTTCGCGGCGACGCGCGTGGCGAAGGTCGTCTGCGGGACGATCACCTGGTCGTCCTCGTTGGCCGTCGTCGAGGTGCTCCCGATCGCCTGCAGGACACCGACGACGGTGAAGCTGCTGCCGTTGATGCTGACGCTCTGGCCGACCGGGCTGCGGCCGTTGAACAGCTCCGTCACCGTCTCCGAACCGAGGACGGCCACCGGTCGCGCCTGGTTCACGTCGTCCTGGGTCACGAAGCGTCCGGCGGACAGGTCCCTGGCGCGGACCTGCGCCCAGCTCGGCGTCGTACCGACGACCGTGGTCGTCCAGTTCGTCGTGCCGGCGGTGACCGACTGCATGCTCGTCGACGTGGCGGCAACGGCCCTGATGTCCGGCGCCACCGAGGCGGTTGCCAGCGCGGCCGCGTCGCCGTTCGTGAGGGTGGACGACGTGCCTCGACCGCCTCGGATCCCGGTGCTGCTCGTCGTACTGCCCGGGGTCACCACGAGCAGGTTGCTGCCGAGCTTGCTGATCTCGGACTGCACCTGCGCCTGGGCGCCCTGTCCCAGTCCGACGGTGAGGATGACCGCGGCGATCCCGATGAGGATGCCGAGCATCGTCAGGGCGGACCGGAGCCGGTGCGAGCGCAGCGCTCCGAAGGCACTGCGGAACGTGTCGAACGTGCTCACGCGGCGCCCCCGGCCTGGTCCACCAGGCCGTCGCGGATGCGCACGGTGCGCTGGGCCGCGGCGGCGACGTCCTCTTCGTGCGTGATCAGCATGATCGTGCGCCCGGCGCCGCTGAGCTCCTCGAACAGGCCGAGCACGTCAGCGGTCGAGCGGGAGTCCAGGTTCCCGGTCGGCTCGTCGGCGAGGATCAGGCTCGGGTCGGTCACCAGCGCCCGTGCGACCGCGACGCGCTGCTGCTGGCCCCCGGACAACTCACCCGGGCGGTGGTCGAGCCGATCTGCCAGGCCGACTCTGTCCAACGCCCGTGCCGCACGCTGCCTGCGCTCGTCCCGCGGGACCCCCGCGTAGAGCAGCGGCAGCTCCACGTTGCGCCACGCGTTGAGCGAGGGCAGCAGGTTGAAGCCCTGGAAGACGAAGCCGATCCGACGGTTCCGGATCTCGGCGAGCTCGGTCTCGGTCATGCGGCTGACGTCGGTGCCGGCGAGCTCGTACGTGCCCGAGGTCGGCACGTCCAGGCAGCCGAGGATGTGCATGAGCGTGGACTTGCCGGACCCCGACGGGCCCATGACTGCGACGTACTCACCTTCGTGCACGTCCATGCTCACGCCCGCGAGGGCGTCGACGCTGAGGTCGCCCATCACGTAGGTCTTACGAACGTCGCGAAGGCTCAGGACCGGCCCGGTCATCCGTTCCCGCCCGGAACGCCGCCGCCGAAGCCCCCTGCCGGGAAGCCGCCGCGTTGTCCGCCGGTACCCGTTCCGGTGCCGGTGCGTCCTGCGCCCGCACCACCGGTTCCGAAGCGGACGGACGGGACCACCACCTCGTCGCCGGCCTTCAGTCCGCTCGTGACCTCCGTGAGCGG
>JAOPWV010000140.1 GCA_025965475.1 Frankiales bacterium
CGCCGGGCCGCCGGCTTACGGGGAGCCGGCTTGCGGGCGGCGGGCTTGCGCGCGCCGCCCGAGCCGCTCGAACGGGTGCGCGTGGGCGCAGGGCTGGCCATGATGGCGACGGTACCCGGGACGTACCACCCGTATCACCAGTCACAGCCCCGACACGCCGCCGCAGACCGCTGGCCGGACGCCCGTCGCCGCGTTGCCCGGCGGGCCCGGCGCAGGCCCGGGCGCGAGCGTGCCGGGTCAGACCTCGACGACGACGGGGATGATCATCGGGCGGCGGCGGTACGTGTCGCTGACCCACTTGCCGAGCAGCCGGCGCACCAACTGGGCCAGCTGGTGCGGGTCGGTCACCCCGTCGGACACCGCCCGCTCGAGCTCGGCCCCGATGAGTTGCCGGGCCGGGTCGAACGCGGCCGGGTCCTCGGTGAACCCGCGCGCGGCGATCTCGGGGCCGCCGACGATCTTGCCGGAGGCCGAGTCCACCGCGACCGTGACGGAGATGAAGCCCTCCTCGCCGAGGATCCGGCGGTCCTTGAGGGTCGACTCCCCCACGTCGCCGACCTCCAGGCCGTCGACGTACACGTAGCCGCACGGCACCGCGCCGACGATCGACGCCTTGCCGTCGACCATGTCGACGACGACGCCGTCCTCGGCGAGCACGATCCGCTCGGCCGGTACGCCGGACAGCCGCGCGAGCTCGGCGTGCGCGCGCAGGTGCCGCCACTCCCCGTGCACGGGCATGACGTTGGACGGTTTGGTGGCGTTGAGCAGGTACAGCAGCTCGCCGGCCGGGGCGTGCCCGGACACGTGCACCTTCGCGACGCCCTTGTGCACGACGCGCGCCCCGAGGCGGGACAGCCCGTTGATGACGCGGTAGACGGCGTTCTCGTTGCCGGGGATCAGCGACGACGCGAGGACGACCGTGTCCTCCGGCTCGATGCGGATCTGGTGGTGGCTGCGGTTGGCCATGCGGGACAGCGCCGACAGCGGCTCGCCCTGCGACCCGGTCGAGACGAGCACGACCCGGTTCTCCGGGAGCTGCTCGACGTCCTTCATGTCGACGATGAGGCCGGGCGGGATCCGCAGCAGCCCGAGGTCCGAGGCGACACCCATGTTGCGGACCATCGACCGGCCGACGAACGCGACGTGCCGGCCGTGATGCTCGGCCGCGTCGAGCACCTGCTGGACGCGGTGCACGTGGGAGGCGAAGCAGGCGACGATCACCCGCCGGGTCGCCGTACGCACGACGTTGTCGAGGACCGGGCCGATCTCGCGCTCGGAGGTGACGAAGCCGGGCACCTCGGCGTTGGTCGAGTCGGACAGGAGCAGGTCGATCCCGTCGCGCCCGAGCCGGGCGAATCCGCCGAGGTCGGTGAGCCGCCCGTCGAGCGGCAGCTGGTCCATCTTGAAGTCGCCGGTGTGCAGGACCACGCCGGCCTGCGTCCGGATGGCGACCGCCATGGCGTCCGGGATCGAGTGGTTGACCGCAAAGAACTCGCAGGAGAACGGGCCGAGCTCGAGGATCTCCTCCTCCCGGACCTCCGTCATGACCGGCGTGATGCGGTGCTCGCGCAGCTTGGCCTCGAGCAGCGCGAGGGTGAACCGGCTCCCGACGATCGGGATGTCCCGCTTCTCGCGCAGGAGGTACGGCACGGCGCCGAGGTGGTCCTCGTGCCCGTGGGTGAGGACGACCGCCTCGATGTCGTCGAGCCGGTCCCGGATGTACGAGAAGTCCGGGAGGATCAGGTCGATGCCCGGCTGCTCCTCCTCGGGGAACAGCACGCCGCAGTCGACGACGAGCAGCCGGCCGGCGATCTCGAAGACCGTCATGTTGCGACCGATCTCCGCAAGCCCACCGAGGGCGACCACGCGGAGACCGCCGGCGGGGAGGGGCGGCGGGGGGCCGAGCTGGGGGTGCGGGTGACTCACGGGCTGAGGACTCCCCCGGCAATGAGGTCTTCACGCAGAACCGCGCGCTGTTCCTCGGTGGCCTCGACGAGCGGCAGGCGCAGCGGGCCCACCGGGAAGCCGAGCAGGTCGAGCGCCGCCTTGCTCAGGATGGCGCCCTGGGTACGGAAGATGCCGGTGTACACGGGCAGCAGCGCGGCGTTGATCTCGCGCGCCCGGTGGATGTCCCCGGCGTCGAACGCGTCCACCAGCTCCCTGAGCCGGCCGGTCACGACGTGGCTCACGACGCTGACGAACCCGGCCGCCCCGACCGAGAGAAGCGGCAGGTTGAGCGCGTCGGTGCCCGAGTAGACGGCGAGGTCGCTGCGGGACAGGACCCACTGGGTGGCGGGCAGGTCGTCCTTGGCGTCCTTCACCGCGACCACCCGCGGGTGCTCGGCGAGCCGGACCAGCGTCTCGGTCTCGTACGCCACACCCGTCCGCCCGGGGATGTCGTACAGCAGGACCGGCAGCTCGGTCGCGTCGGCGACGGCGCGGACGTGCGCGGCCAGCCCCGACTGCGGCGGCTTCGAGTAGTACGGCGACACGAGCAGCAGGCCGCCGGCGCCCGCCTTCTCGGCCGCGCGGGCGAGCTCCACGGTGTGCGCCGTGTCGTTGGTGCCGATGCCGGCGACCACGTGTGCCCGGTCACCGACGGCCTCCACGACCACGCGCAGCAGCGTGTCCTTCTCCGCGTCGGTGGTCGTCGGCGACTCGCCCGTCGTACCGCTGATGATCAAGCCGTCGTTGCCCGCGTCGACGAGGCGTACGGCGAGTTCGGCCGCCCTGTCCGCGTCCAGCGCGCCTCCGGCGGTGAACGGCGTGACCATGGCGGTGAGCACGCGGCCGAAGGGGGCCACTGGTCCGGTCATGGCCGCAGGCTACCCGCGTCCGCCACCCGGTTGAAGCACGGCGTCGGCCGTCAACAGCGGCCGGAGCCCGTCGAGCGGGAGGAGCAGCGAGGGCACGGCGTCCTGGGCGACTTCGAGCCACCGTCTGGACGGAACCACCCGTACGCCGGCCTCCTCGACCTGTCCGCTCAGCCCGGCCCGGAGCAGCGGCACGGACAGCAGCCACTCGACGGCCGGCGCGTCCTCCAGCAGCAGGACGACCCTCAGGTCGGAGCCATCGAGACGCAGCAGCGCCGGCAGCCAGACGTCGCCGTCCGGGGACCGCAGAGCCACGCCGAGACAGCTGGTCACCGGGATGTTCACCCAGCCCCTGTCGTCCGTCCCCGCGCGATCATGAGCCGATGTCAGGCGTCGTAGTCGACGACGAGGTCCTCGCCCCGCGGCCGGCTCTGACAGGTCAGCCGGTAGCCGGCGGCCAGCTCCCAGTCCTCCAGCGCGTGGTTGGCGGCCATGTCCACCGGCCCGTCGACCCTGGCCCGGCAGGTCGCGCACACCCCGGCCGCGCACGACCAGGGCAGGTCCAGCCCGGCGCGCCGGCCGGCCTCGAGAACCGTCTCCCCGGGCGCGATCTCCAGCGCGCGGGTCAGCCCGCGCAGCACCACCCTGGCGCGCACCGAGCCGGCGCCCGGCACTGCCTGCGGCGGGGGCGGCGGGGTGGGGGTGCCGAACAGCTCGACGTGGATCCGGTGGGCGTCCACGCCGCCCTCGAGCAGGGCGGCGCGCACCGCGACGCTCATCTGCTGCGGCCCGCAGACGAACACCTCGTCGAGGTCGTCCGCGTCCAGGACCGTGGCCAGCAGCTGCCGGACCTTCGGCCCGTCGACCCGTCCGCCGTACAACGGGACCTCGGTGCTCTCCCGGGACAGCACGTGCAGCACCCGGAACCGGTCGAGGTGGCGGTCCTTGAGGTCCGCGAGCTGCTCGCGGAACATGATCGAGGCCAACGTGCGGTTGCCGTAGACGACGGTCACCCGGGCCGTCGGCTCGGTCGCGAGCACGTGCCGCACGATGCCCAGCACCGGCGTGATCCCGCTGCCCGCCGCGATGCCCAGCACGTGCCGACCCGGCTGGGGGCCCGCCGCCGGCGTGAACCGGCCCTCCGGTCCCATCACGTCGAGCACGTCCCCCGCACGGACCGAGCCGGCGACGTACGACGAGAAGGCCCCGCCCGGCACCCGCTTGACCGCGACCCGCAGCTCGCCGTCGCCCGGCGCGGTACAGAGCGAGTACGACCGGCGTACCTCGACACCGTCGAGCACGGCCCGGAAGGTGAGGTACTGGCCGGGCGTGTACCGGAACTCCTCAGCCAGCTCGGGCGGCACGTCGAGGGCGATGCTGACGCACTCGTCGGTCTCCCGGCGCACGTCCGCGACGTGTACGGCGTGGAACCCCACGGTCAGTGCGCCTTCACGTAGTCGAATGGCTCGCGGCAGGCCAGGCAGCGCCAGAGCGCCTTGCACGCGGTCGACCCGAAGCCGGACAGCTCCTCGACGGTGGCGGACCCGCAGCGCGGGCAGGCCGCAGGCCGGTCCCCCGTCAGGAGCGGGAGCAGCCGCACGCCCGGCGGCGCGATGCCGGAGCGGGTCAGCCTGGCCCGCCCCTGCGGGGTGATCCAGTCGGTCGTCCACGGCGGGGACAGCACGATGCGTACCTCCACCACCGCGAACCGCCCGGCCAGCGCCGCCCGGACGTCGTGCTCGATCTCGCGCATGGCGGGGCAGCCGCTGTACGTGGGCGTGATCGTGACGACCACCCGCTGCCCGTCGACCGCGACCTCCCGCGCGATCCCGAGGTCGACCACCGAGACGGTCGGCAGCTCCGGGTCCGGCACCTGCCCGAGCAGGTCCCACGCGTCGCGGACGGTGTCCCTCGGGCTGCTCACCACCGGGCTCCCGGGTACGCCCGGTGGACGACCTGCATCTCGGCGAGCAACCGGGTCAGCTGCTCGGTGTGCCGGCCCTGCCGGCCGCCGCGCTGCCACCACGGGTCCGGCGGCACGGGCAACGTCGACTCGGTCAGTACGGCCTCGACGCGGGCCCGCCACCCGGCGAGCAGCGAGGACGGCAGCGGGGCCAGCCCCGCCTCGGCGGCGGCCCGGTCGACGTCGTCGTCGAGGAAGGCCTCCCCGGCGTACGGCCACAGGTCCTCGAGGGAGGCCAGCATCCGGCGGTGCGACTCGTCCGTGCCGTCGCCGAGGCGCTCGACCCAGCCCGCGGAGTGGCGCAGGTGGTACGCCGCCTCCTTGGCCGCCTTGCCGGCGATGCCCGCGATGACCGGGTCGGTCGAGGAGGCGAGCTCGGGCCAGAGCTCGACGGCCCACGCGTCGAAGAGGAACTGGCGCAGCATCGTGTGCGCGAAGTCACCATTGGGCTGCTCGACGAGCAGCAGGTTGCGGAAGTCGGGCGCGTCCCGGAGGTAGGCGAGCGCGTCCTCGTCACGCCCGGCCGCCTCCAGCTCACCGGCCCGGGTCAGCAGCCCCCGCGCCTGCCCGAGGACGTCGAGCGCGACATTGGCCAGCGCGATGTCCTCCTCGAGGGCGGGCGCGTGGCCGCACCACCCGGTCAGCCGCTGCGCCAGCACGAGGCACGAGTCGGCGACCCGGAGCAGCGCCTCCACCTCGTGGTCGCCCATCAGATGCCGTGCACGCCGTCCGGGACCACGTAGTACGACGCGTGGCGGAACTCCTCGTCGAGGCCGAAGAAGGAGTCCTTGTCGGCCGGGTCGCTGGCCACCACGGCACTCGCCGGGACGACCCAGAGGGAGGCACCCTCGCCCCGGCGGGTGTAGACGTCCCGCGCGTTGTCCAGCGCCATCCGGGCGTCCACGGCGTGCAGGCTTCCGACGTGCTGATGGGCGAGGCCGGCGCGGGAGCGGACGAAGACCTCCCACAACGGCCAGGCGGCCCGCTCCCCGGTCACACCAGGACCCGCTTCGCGGCGTGCGCCACGGCGGCCTCGCGGACCCAGGCGCCGTCCTCGTGGGCGGTCCGCCGCGCGACCAGGCGCTCGCGGTTGCAGGGACCGTCGCCCTTGACGACCCGCTTGAACTCGGACCAGTCCGGTTTCCCGAAGCGCCAGTGCTCGCCGTCGTACGCCAGGTCGGGGTCCGGGACGGTGAGGGCGAGGAACTGCGCCTGCGGGACGGTGAGGTCGACGAACTTCTGGCGCAGCTCGTCGTTGGTGAACCGCTTGACCTTCCAGCGCAGCGAGCGGTCGTTGTGGGTCGACTCGGAGTCCGGGGGGCCGAACATCATCACGGCCGGCCACCACCATCGGTCGAGCGCGTCCTGGGCCATCGCGTGCTGCGCAGGGGTGCCCTGGGCGAGGACGGTCAGGAGCTCGAAGCCCTGCCGCTGGTGGAAGGACTCCTCCCGGCAGATCCGGACCATGGCGCGGGCGTACGGGCCGTACGAGCACCGGCACAGCGGCACCTGGTTCATGATCGCGGCGCCGTCGACGAGCCAGCCCACCGCGCCCACGTCGGCCCAGGTCAAGGTCGGATAGTTGAAGATGCTGGAGTACTTCGCCGTCCCGGCGAGCAGCTGGTCGACGAGCTCGTCGCGGGTGACGCCGAGCGTCTCGGCGGCCGAGTACAGGTAGAGCCCGTGGCCGGCCTCGTCCTGCACCTTAGCGAGCAGGATCCCCTTGCGGCGCAGGCTCGGCGCGCGGCTGAGCCAGTTGCCCTCGGGCAGCATGCCGACGATCTCGGAGTGCGCGTGCTGGGCGATCTGCCGGATCAGCAGGGCCCGGTAGGCGTCCGGCATCCAGTCCGGCGGCTCGATCTTGTCCTCGGCGGCGACCCGCGCCTCGAAGTGCTCCGCGCGCGCCGAGACGTCCTCGGCAGCGAGCGTCCGGGGCTGGTCGAGACCCTGGGTGCACATGACCGGAGTATGACGCGCACCTGCAGCCGTGTCACGTGCCCGTCACAACCACCGGCGGGGACCGCCGGGGGGTCAGCCCTCGCCGACGAGCGGGCTGGACGCGACCTCGGTGCCGTCGCCCAGCGTGCTGATCTCGAAGTCGGCGAACGCGTTGGGGGCCACCCGCTTCAGCTCGCGCAGCATGGCGATCGCGAGTTCGCGGATCTCCACGTCGGCGTGCTCGCTGGCGCGCATCGCGACGAAGTGGCGCATCGCCCGGTAGTTGCCGGTCACGACGATGCGGGTCTCGGTCGCGTTGGGCAGTACGGCGCGCGCGGCCTGGCGGGCCTGCTTGCGCCGGGAGGTCACGTTCTCGACGTCCGCGAACTTCTTCTCCAGGCCCTCGAGCAGCTTCGTGTACGACGCGAGCGCCTGCTCACTGGCCTCGAGGAACATCGCGTGCAGCTCGGGGTCCTCGGCGATCACGCCCGGCTCGACCATCGCCGCGTCGCGCTCGGGGACGTACCGCTGGGACAGCTGGCTGTACGAGAAGTGCCGGTGCCGGATGAGCTCGTGGGTCAGCGAGCGGGAGATCCCGGTGAGGTAGAAGGTCACCGAGCCGTGCTCGAGCACCGACAGGTGACCGACCTCGAGGATGTGGCGCAGGTAGCCGGCGTTGCTCGCGGTGGCCGGGTTCGGCTTGCTCCATGACTGGTAGCAGGCCCGGCCGGCGAACTCGGCCAAAGCCTCGCCGCCGTCGGTGTCCGTGGACCACGGCACGTCGGCCGGCGGGTCGAAGTGCGTGTAGCCGATGACCTGGACCTTGAGGGGCGCGAGCGCGGGCACGAGCGGTTCTCCGTACGACGAGGGGCCCTCTGGCGGGGGAAGCCGGGCCCTTGCAGGGTAGCCGCGCGCAGACCCCGGCCGGGCGCGACGCACCGGAGGCAGCACGCGCCCGGCTCTTGACGCGACGTCATCTTGACGTCAGCATGACGCCATACACGCACCACGACGACCTCAGGGATGCTGATGGATCTCACCACGCACGTGGCCGGGCTACGGGCGGACGTCACCGCGGCGGCGGCGATCGGCGGTCCGGAGGTCGCCCGCGCCGCCGAGCTGCTCGCCGAGGCGCTCGACGGCTCGCTGCGCCTCGTCCTGCTCGACGTCCTCGGTGACGCGGCGGACGAGCTGACCGCGGCGCTGGACGGTCCGGTGGTCGAGGTCCGCCTGCGCGGCCGGGAGCCCGAGCTCGTGGTCAGCGGCCCAGCGGTGCACCCGGAGCCGGCGGTTCCGGCGGTTCCGGCGGACGACGAGGGCACCGCCCGGCTGACCCTCCGGCTGCCCGAGACGCTGAAGGCGCGCGCCGAGCAGGCCGCAGCCGCCGAGGGGACCTCGGTCAACACCTGGCTCGTCCGCGCGGTCGCCCGCGCCCTCGAGCACTCCAGCACCGGCGCGGGCCGTCCCGGGCCGCGCCGCATCACCGGCTTCGGGAGGGCCTGATGTCAGAGCAGTTCGCGGTCGCCGGGCCGCTCGACGTGGCAATCCGGCTCGGCTCCGGCCGGGTCGAGATCTCCCGGGCGGAGCCCGGGGCGGCCACCGCCTCGGTCGAGCCGGTGGATCCCGACCACGAGCCGTCCGTCCGGGTGGCCGCCGGGACGCGGGTGCACTTGAGCGGCTCCAGCCTCAGCATCGAAGCGCTCGACGGCCGCGCGTTCCGCAGGGCACAGGTGCGGATCATGCTGACCCTGCCGGCCGGTTCGGAGGTGTCCGTGCGCGCCGGCCTCGCGACCGTGCACGTCCGGGACGGCCTGGCCGCGCTCGCCGTGAAGCTCGGTACCGGCGATGTGGACGTCGACGAGGTGAGCGGCGAGCTGACGGTGAAGGCGGGCCAGGCCGACGTCGTCGTGGGCGCGGCGGGCTCGGTCAGCGTGGCCACCGGCCGCGGGCTGCTCCGCGCGCAGCGGGTCGGCGACGCGGCGTTCCGGACCGGTCAGGGCCTGGTCGAGCTCGGCCGTACGGAGGGCCGGGTGCACGTGAAGGGCGGCGCCGTCCAGCTCGACGTCCGGGAGGCGGGGCCGGGCGAGGTCGTTCTCGACACCGGCAGCGGCGGTGGACGGGTGGGCGTCGTCGCCGGCACGACCGTCCAGGTCGACCTCACCAGCGGCAGCGGGGACGTGCGCTGCGACCTGCCGCTCGACCAGAACGGCCCGACCGGCGGCGCGGGCCTGCGGCTGCGCTTGCGCACCGGCCACGGCGATCTTCTGGTCGCGACCGCACCGACCCCCTAGATCTGCACCGCGTCACGGACGGCGCCGGCCAGCGCGGGCGCGAGGTCACCCCGGGGCTCGACGAGCACCTCGCCCAGCGCCTGCCAGTCGGCGGCCCGGCGCAGCTCGCTCGCGAGTGCCGCAGCAACCTGTCCAGGCAGCTGCCCCGGTTCGAGCCAGGCCGCCATGACCCGCAGGACGCCGGCCTTGCGGTCGGCCTTGAGATCCACCCGGGCGGTCAGCGCCTCGTCGTGCAGGAACGGCAGGACGTAGTAGCCGTGCACCCGCTCGGACGCCGGCACGTAGATCTCGATGCGGTAGTCGAAGCCGAACAGCCGCGAGGTCCGGGCCCGCTCCCACACCAGCGGGTCGAACGGCGACAGCAGCGCGCTGCGCCGGACCCGCCGCGGGACGGCCGCGCCCGGCCACAGGTACGCCGGCTGCCGCCAGCCCTCGACGGCGACCGGCAGCAGCTCGCCGGCCTCCACCAGGGATCCGATCGCCGTCCGGGCATCCTGCACGCCCAGCCGGAAGTAGTCGCGCAGGTCCCGCTCGGTGGCGACGCCGTGCGCCTGGGCGGACAGCCGGATCAGCTCGCGCTGCGCTTCCTCCGGGCACGGCGTCGGCGCCGCCAGGACCGCCGGTGGCAGCACCCGCTCGGGGACGTCGTACAGCCGCTCGAATCCACGCCGCCCGGCCGTCGTGACCCGGCCGGACCAGAACAGGTGCTCGAGCGCGATTTTCGTCTCGTCCCAGCCCCACCAGGCCGCCGGCCCGCGCGCGCCGTCGCGCAGCTCCCCCGCCCCCACCGCGCCCAGTTCGGTGACCCGGCGCAGCACCTCGGCGACGAACTCCGGCTGCTCCAGCGCGATCCGCCGGGTGCGGCCCCAGCCCTCCAGGCCGGCCGCCGCCCGCTCCATCCGCCAGCGCAGCAGGGGCTGCAGCGCAACGGGCAGCAGCGAGGCCTCGTGGCCCCAGTACTCGAACAGCTCGCGGTCGCCGTACGCCATCCGGTCGAGCAGGCCCATCGGGTAGCCCCCGAGCCGGGAGAACGCCGGCAGGTAGTGGGCCCGCTGGAACACGTTGACCGAGTCCATCTGCAGCAGGTTCGTGCGGGCGAGGACCCGGCGCAGGTGCCTGCGGTCGACGGCACCGGTGGGCGACGGGTCGGCGAACCCCTGCGCCGCCAGCGCGACCCGGCGGGCCGTCGGCAGGGACAGGCGTTCGCGGGGTGCCGGCACGAGCCGCATCCTGACAGCCGGCTGCGACATCCCGTGCGGCATGTCGACGACGGCCCGGACGCGCGGCCCGGTGACTCCCGCCGCTTCGAGGAGATCGGGGTGGCCGGCTGGAAGGCGGCGTACGACGGCCGGTTCGCCCGCATGCCGCAACCGCTGCAGGTGCTGTGGACGCTGGAGGGCGACCTCCCCGCCCGGCGGTTCTACGAACGACACGGCTTCGCGACCGCCGGCGCGCGGCGGCTGCGTGCCCTCGGGGTCCGGCGCCGGAGATCCGCTTCCGGCGCTCCCGCCTACTGTGATCGCATGGCCGACGTCAGTGTCCGGCCCGCGCGTCCCGAGGACGCCGAGCGGGTCGCGCGGGTACAGCTGCTGACCTGGCGGACGGCGTACGGGTCATTCCTGCCCGAGGAGGCGCTGGCCGTGCCGGAGGAGCAGGCGGCGGCGCTGTGGCTGCGCGCCGTCGAGCTGCCGCCGAGCCCCCGGCATCGCCTGCTGGTCGCCCTGGACGGCACCGACCTGGTCGGCTTCGCGGCGAGCGGGCCGGCCGAGGACGACGACCTCGACCCGGCGACGACCGCCGAGATCACCACCCTGCTCGTCGAGCCGCGGTGGGGACGTCGCGGGCACGGCTCGCGCCTCGTCGCCGCGACGGTGGACCACTGGCGGCAGGACGATGTCGCGACAGCCGTGAGCTGGGTCTGGGAGCGAGACACGGCCAGCCGGGCGTTCCTCGTCAGCGCGGGCTGGGGACCGGACGGGGCCGCCCGGGGGCTGGACACCGGCCCGCGGGTCGAGCGCCAGCTCCGGCTGCACACCGACCTCGGAGCCGGCGCGTGACGTTCGAGGGCTTCCCCGAGCGGGCCCTGGACTTCTACGAGGGGCTCGCGGCCGACAACACCAAGGCCTACTGGACCGACCACCGGGCGACCTACGACCGCGACGTCAAGGCCCCGATGGAGGCGCTGCTCGCCCGGCTGGAGCCGGAGTTCGGGCCGGCCAAGTTCTTCCGCCCGTATCGGGACGTGCGGTTCTCCAAGGACAAGACGCCGTACAAGGAGCACGCCGGCGCTGTCGTGCACGGCGACGCGACGCTCTACGTCCAGTTCGGCGCGGACGGGCTGTATGTCGCCGGCGGCTACTGGCGGGTGGAGACCGACCAGGCGCTGCGCCTACGGGCCGCGATCGCGGACGACGTGAGCGGCCCGCAGCTCGTCGCCCTGCTCGACCGGCTGGTCGGCGAGGGCTGGAGCATCGGTGGGGAGCGCTACAAGCGGGTCCCGAAGCCGTACGACGCCGCGCATCCGCGCGCCGACCTCCTGCACCACAAGTCGCTGACCGCGTCCCAGCCACTGGAACCCGGCGAATGGCTGCACACTTCCGAGTGCGCCGACCGGGTCGCCGGACTGTGGCGGGCCCTGCTTCCTCTCGCAGCGTGGTTGCGGACACGGGTCGGAACGACCCGAACTACCTGATCCCGTCCCGGTACGCTACGCAGCGTGACGGATTTCCGTGTTCGGCGATGACGTCACCGCCCGGCTGAGACAGGCGGGCTGGCAGGCCGAGCAGCCGGTGGCACTGACGCGGCTCGGCCGTGTCGAGGAGCTTGCCCTGCGGCTGCTCGAGGAGTCCGTCCCGGACGCCGATCGGTGGGCCGCCCGGACGGACGCCGTGGCCCTGTCGGTCGTCGCCGACTACGGCTTCACGACGGAAGCCCAGGGCCTTGCCGAGGCCGCCGAACTCCTCGGTGAGCCCCGCCCGCTCGACCCGGAGGACGGGCGCGCGCTGGCCCGACTGCTGCTGCCGGCGCGCCGGGCCCTGGAAGGACCCCCGCCGACCGCCG
Organism: Frankiales bacterium; assembly: GCA_025965475.1. Lineage (GTDB taxonomy): Bacteria > Actinomycetota > Actinomycetes > Mycobacteriales > SCTD01 > RYN-124. The sequence continues at coordinate 12,066 of JAOPWV010000140.1, forward strand.
CCGGGCCCGTCGGAACGGCCGCATCGGCACCTGCCCCCGAGGCCGGCACCGCGCAGGGCCGGTCCGTGGACGTCGTGGTCGTCGAGGACGACGAGATGCTGGTCCCGCTCCTGCAGCACACGCTGGAGGCGCAGGGCCTCACCGTGGTGATCCTGTCCGACGGCCCGGCCGCGGTCCGGGCGCTCACCGGCAGTCCCCCGCTGCACGCCCGCCTCGTGCTGCTCGACGTGGACCTGCCCGGCTCCAGCGGGCTGGAGGTGCTGCGCAAGCTCAAGGCGCAGGACGTGCTGACCGGCACGAACGTGATCATGCTGACGGCCCGGTCCACCGAGGCGGAGGTCCTCGACGCGCTGGAACTGGGCGCCGTCGACCACGTCGCCAAGCCGTTCTCGCTGGCCGTCCTGATGCACCGGGTCCGGCTCGCCCTGTCGCCGAGCGCGTGATGTGACGGGCCGGGCCATGACGGGCCAGCGGTGACGGCGTTGACGCCTGACGCGCTGGTGCATGTCGCCCTGATCGAGGTGGCGCTGTTCGGGGTACTGGCCGTGCTGGCCCTCGCGGCCCGCGAGCGGGCCGAGTTCCGCCGGAGCCGCAGTGTCCGGCGGATCGGCCACCTCCAGGACGGGCTGGTGTCCGGGTCGGCGCGGGCCGTGCACGCGTTCGGCCGGTTGCCCCGCAGCCAGCAGCCGGGCGCCGCGGCGATGCTCGCGCGCAACCTGTCAGGCGCCGAGCGCCGGCGCATCGCCGGGTGGGCCGAGACCAGCGGGCTGCTCGGGCGCGCCGAGCGGTGGAGCGCGAGTCGCCGGTGGCACCGCCGGCTGCGCGGCGTGCGCCTGTTCACCGCCCTCGCTGTCGGCGCCGACCAGGTGCTGCCGCGCCTGGCCGACGGGGACGCGCGGGTCCGCGTGGCCGCCACGCAGCTGGCCGTGGAGCTCGCCCAGGAGCTCGGGGACGCCGAGCTCGAACGGCTGACGGGGCTGCTGGGCGACCGGGACCCGGGGGTCCGGTTCGCCGCGGGCGACGCACTGTGCCGGCTGGCCCAGCGGGCTGTGCGGCCGATCGCCGACGTCCTCGCCGACCCGGCCGCCGGCGGACCGCTGCTCCGCTCCGCGCTCCAGGTCGCCGTCGTCGTCGTCGACCCCGCCTACCTGTCCTCGGCGCTCCGGCTGTCGGCCCACCCGGACCCGGACGTGCGACGCGGCGCGGTCCCGGTGCTGTCCCACCTCGGCGGTGGTGAGGCCAGCAGCCGGCTCGCCGTCCTGCTCGACGACGTCGACGCCGGCGTGCGCGCGGCATCCGCCGAAGGCCTCGGCCGGCTCGGCCGCTGGCAGTCGGCCGCGGCACTGGGGAGGGGGCTGCGGGACCCCTCCTGGGACGTACGGCGGGCCTCAGGGCTCGCCCTGCTGCGGCTGTTCGAGCCTGGTGAGCTCGTCCTCCTGCGGGCGCTGCACGACCACGACAAGTTCGCGGCCGACATGGCCCGGCTGGCGCTGTCCTCGCGGGACGGGCACGTGTGAACCCTCTGCACGGGATCCTCCCGTTCGCCGTGCACCAGTTCGGCCTGCTGGTGATCGGCTACTTCGTCGTCGTCAACCTGTTCACCGCCCTCCTGCTGGTCGCCGCGACGCGCAACCTCCGCCGCTTCGTGCTCGCCGACAAGGACGAGCCGCGGTCCCGGCTGCTCGGCTCCGATGTCGCGCCTCGGATCAGCGTGCTCGCGCCGGCGTACAACGAGGAGGCGACGGTCGTGCAGAGCGTCACCGCCCTGCTGACGCTGCGCTACCCGCGGCTCGAGGTCGTGGTCGTCAACGACGGCTCCCCGGACGGGACGCTCGAAGGCTTACGAACGGCGTTCCAGCTCGAACCGGCGCCGGTGGTCTTCCGGTCGCGCACGCGGACCGCGCCCGTCCGCGGCGTCTACCGGTCGGCGACCACCCCGAACCTCGTCGTGGTGGACAAGGAGAACGGCGGCAAGGCCGACGCCCTCAACGCGGGGCTCGACCTGTGCTCCGGCGAGCTGGTCTGCGCGATCGACGCCGACACGCTCGTCGAGCCGGACGCGCTGCTTCGGATGGTCCGCCCGTTCCTGTCCTCCCCCGACCTCCTGGCGGCCGGCGGGACGATCCGCGTCGTCAACGACTCGGTCGTCCGCCACGGACGCGTGGTGCAGGCCCGGACGCCCCGGTCGTTCCTCGCCGGGGTGCAGACGGTCGAGTACCTGCGCGCGTTCCTGTTCGGCCGGCTCGGCTGGAACTCCCTCGGCGGGAACCTCGTGGTCTCCGGCGCGTTCGGGCTGTTCGACCGGGAGGCCGTGCTGCAGGCCGGCGGGTACCTGCACGGGACCGTCGGCGAGGACATCGAGCTGGTCGCTCGCCTGCGCGCCACCGCCGGCCCCGGCAGCCGTCACCGGATCCACTTCGTCGCCGACCCGGTGGCCTGGACCGAGGTGCCCGAGAGCCTGCGCGTGCTCGGCCGGCAGCGGGACCGCTGGCACCGCGGACTGACCGACGTCCTGCGCCGCTACCGGGGCTCCATCCTCAACCCGCGCGAGGGGGCGCTCGGGCTGGTCGTCTATCCGTACTTCCTGTTCGTCGAGCTGCTCGCCCCGGCGATCGAGGCAGTCGGACTGGTCGGGTTCGCGGTGGGACTCGCCTTCGGTGCCGTCCAGCCGCAGTTCGCGCTGGCGTTCTTCCTGTTCGCCTACGGCTTCAGCACCCTGCTGTCGGCGTACGCCGTCCTGCTCGACCAGATCACCTTCCCCCGCGGCGCCCGCCGGCAGGACGTCGCCCTGCAGCTGCTGTGGACGCTGCTGGAGCCGCTGGGATACCGGCAAGTGACCGTGTACTGGCGACTGCGGGGCCTGGTCCGCCAGTTGCGCGGGAACACCCAGGACTGGGGCGTGATGACCCGGCGCGGCTTCTCCGGGCTCGAGACGCCGGACGACCGGCCGACCGCGCAGGCGCTCTAGCCGCGACCGGCGCGTTCCAGCGCGATCGCCTTGCGCATGGCCCGCCGACCGGCCGAGGTGTCGCGGGCCTCGCCGTACGCCGCCGCGAGCCGCCACCAGGCCCGCCAGTCCTGCGGCGCCGCCTCCGTCTCCGCCTTGCGACGGTCGAACAGCTCCTGGGCCGCCTCCCGGGTCAGCCGGCCGGACGGCGTGCGCGGCAGGTCCACCGGCTCCCCCGGGTCGCCCTCGTCCGTGAGCAGCCGGGCGAGCCGGGCACTGCCCAGACCGAGGCGCACCTCCCCCGCCACGAGGAGCAGGCCGACCAGCACGAGCAGCAGGACGGCGACCCCCAGCAGCGCGCCGGTCAGGCTGCCGGTGCGGAACAGGTCGACCGCCCGCACGACCATGTACAGGCCGAGCAGACCGGTGACGACGACCACCAGGGCGGCCATCAGGCGACTGGTCACAGGTCGAGCAGCGCCTCGAGCCCGACGGTGAGGCCGGGCCGGGAGCCCACCTCGCGCACGCCGAGCAGGACGCCGGGCATGAAGGACGTCCGGTCGTAGGAGTCGTGGCGGAGGGTCAGCGACTCGCCGTGTCCGCCGAGCAGCACCTCCTGGTGCGCGACGAGCCCCTCGAGCCGGACGGCGTGCACCCGTACGCCATCGACGTCCGCCCCGCGGGCGCCGTCCAGGGAGCTGCTCGTCGCGTCCGGCATGGGCGGCCGGCCGGCCTCGCGGCGGGCGGCCGCCACCAGCTCCGCCGTACGACGGGCGGTGCCGGACGGCGCGTCGGCCTTGCGCGGGTGGTGCAGCTCGACGATCTCGACGGAGTCGAAGAACCGGGCCGCCTGGGCGGCGAACTGCATCATCAGCACCGCGGCGACCCCGAAGTTGGGGGCGACCAGCACGCCGACCGACGGGTCGTCGCCGAGCCAGTCGCGCAGCTGCGCGAGCCGCTCGTCGTCGAACCCGGTCGTGCCGACGACGGCGTGCACGCCGGCATCGATGCAGGCCCGCAGGTTGCCCATCACCGCATCCGGGTGCGTGAAGTCGACCGCCACGTCCGCGCCCGACAGGTCGAGCGTGTCGCCCACGTCGTACGCGGCGACGAGGCTGAGCCCGTCGGCGTTCTCCACCGCCCGCACGACCTCCGAGCCCATCCGCCCGCTCGCCCCGAGCACCGCGACGCGCACCGTCATCTGATCGCCTCCGAGAAGTCCTTGTCGCCGAACGGGCCGATGACGCCGAGCGACCTCGGCCGGGTGAGTACGTCGCCGGCCACGTCCCGCACGTCGTCGAGGGTGACGGCGTCGATGCGGGCGAGGATCTCGTCGACGCTGAGCAGCTCACCGTGGACGAGTTCCGCCTTGCCGAGCCGGCTCATCCGGGAGCCGGTGTCCTCCAGGCCCAGCACGAGCGAGCCGCGCATCTGCCCCTTGGAGCGGCGCAGCTCGTCGGCCGTGATGCCCGTGTCGGCAACGAGCGCGAGCTGCTCGCGGACCAGGTCGAGCACCTGGTCGACCTTGCCGGGGGCACAGCCGGCGTACACCCCGAACAGGCCGCTGTCGGCATGCGAGGAGGCGTACGAATAGACCGAGTAGGCCAGCCCGCGCTTCTCGCGGATCTCCTGGAACAGCCGGCTCGACATCCCGCCGCCGAGGGCGCCGTTGAGGACGCCGAGCGCGAACCGGCGGGGGTCGTCGCGGCGCAGCGCGGTCCCGCCGAGGACGAGGTGGGCCTGCTCGGTGGCCCGCTCCTGCACGACTGCCCGGCTGTGCGAGGCCGGGGGCCGGCCGGCCGGGCGCAGCGGCGCCGGCGCGGCGTCGCCGTCGAGCCGGTCGGCGAACGCCTTCTTCACCAGCCGCAGCAGCCGGCCGTGGTCGAGCCCGCCGCTCGCGGCGACGACCATCGACGACGGCGTGTAGCGGCGGCGGTAGTACCCGGCGATGGCCGTACGCGACAGCCCCTCGATGCTCTCCACCGAACCGATCACCGGGCGGCCCAACGGCCCGTCGCCGTACAGCGCTGTGGTGAAGGCGTCGTGCACGACGTCACCCGGGTCGTCGTCGTGCATGGCGATCTCCTCGAGGATCACGCCGCGCTCGCTCTCGACGTCCGCCGAGGCGATGAGGGACGAGGCGACCATGTCGCAGACGAGGTCGACCGCCAGCGCGAGGTCCTCGTCGAGGACGCGCGCGTAGTAGCAGGTGTACTCCTTGGCGGTGAACGCGTTCATCTCGCCGCCGACGGCGTCCATGACCTCGGCGATCTCGAGCGCGTCACGGCGCGGGGTGCCCTTGAAGAGCAGGTGCTCCAGGTAGTGCGACGCCCCGGCGAGCGAGGCCTGCTCGTCCCGCGAGCCGACGCCGACCCAGATGCCGAAGGCGACGGAGCGGACGCCGGGCAGGGACTCACTGATGACACGCAAGCCGCCCGGCAGGACGGTCCGGCGGACACTGGGTCCACCGTCCGTCCCGACCGGGCGGCTGCGTGCTGCGGTCGAACGACCGGGCAAGGGTGAGCTACTACTCGGCTGCCGCGGGGGCGGCGTCGCCGGCCGGTGCGTCGTTCTGCACCGGCACGAGGCTGATCTTGCCGCGCTGGTCGATCTCGGCGATCTCGACCTGGAGCTTGTCGCCGACGTTGACGACGTCCTCGACCTTGTTGATCCGCTTGCCGTTGCCCAGCTTGCTGATGTGGACCAGCCCGTCCTTGCCGGGGGTCAGGCTGACGAACGCGCCGAAGGCGGCGGTCTTGACGACCGTGCCGAGGAAGCGCTCCCCCACCTTGGGCATCGTCGGGTTGGCGATCATGTTGATCGTCGCCATCGCCGCCTCTGCCGCGGTGCCGCTCGTCGCGCCGATGTAGATCGTGCCGTCGTCCTCGACGGTGATGTCGGCGCCCGTGTCGGCCTGGATCTGGTTGATCATCTTCCCCTTCGGGCCGATGACCTCGCCGATCTTGTCGACCGGGATCTTCACCGACAGCACGCGCGGTGCGTACGGCGACATCTCGTCGGGCTCGTCGATGGCCTCACCCATGACCTCGAGGATCGCGAGGCGGGCGGTGCGGGCCTGCTGCAGGGCGGCGGCCAGGACCGACGACGGGATGCCGTCGAGCTTGGTGTCGAGCTGCAGCGCGGTCACGAACTGCGGGGTGCCGGCGACCTTGAAGTCCATGTCGCCGAACGCGTCCTCGGCGCCGAGGATGTCGGTGAGCGTGGCGTACTCGCCACCCTCGAAGATCAGACCCATCGCGATGCCCGCGACCGGCGCCTTGAGCGGCACACCGGCGTTGAGCAGCGACATCGTCGAGGCACAGACCGAGCCCATCGACGTCGAGCCGTTGGAGCTCAGCGCCTCGGACACCTGACGGATCGCGTAGGGGAAGTCCTCGCGGCTCGGCAGCACGGGCAGCAGTGCCCGCTCGGCGAGCGCGCCGTGGCCGATCTCGCGGCGCTTGGGCGAACCCACGCGGCCGGTCTCACCGGTGGAGTACGGCGGGAAGTTGTAGTGGTGCATGTAGCGCTTGCGCGTCTCGGGGTTGAGCGTGTCGACCATCTGCTCCATGCGCAGCATGTTCAGCGTGGTGACGCCCATGATCTGGGTCTCGCCGCGCTCGAACAGCGCCGAGCCGTGGACGCGGGGCAGGACCTCGACCTCGGCGGCGAGCTGGCGGATGTCCTCCAGGCCGCGGCCGTCGATGCGGACGCCGTCCTTGACGACGCGGCGACGGACCAGGGTCTTGGTCAGCGAGCGGAACGCGGCGCTGATCTCCTTCTCGCGACCCTCGAAACGGCCGCCGAGGGCGGCGAGCGTCTGCTCCTTGACCTCGTCGGTGCGGGCCTCGCGCTCCTGCTTGGCCGGGATCGACATGGCCTCGGCGAGCGCCTGCTCGGCCTGCGCGGTGACGGCCTCGAGGACGTCGTCGTCGTAGTCGAGGAAGACGGGGAACTCGAGCGGGGTCTTCGGGGACTTGGCCTGCAGCTCGAGCTGCGCCTTGCAGACGGCCGCGATGGCCGGCTTGGCGGCCTCGAGGCCGGCGGCCACGACGTCCTCGGTCGGGACGGTGCCGCCGCCGTTGATGACGTCGTAGACCTCGCGGGTGGCCTCGGCCTCGACCATCATGATCGCGACGTCGCCGTCCTCGAGCATGCGGCCGGCGACGACCATGTCGAACGTCGCGTTCTCCAGCTCGGGCAGCGTCGGGAAGGCCACCCACTCACCGTTGATGCAGGCGACGCGGGTCGCGCCGACCGGACCGGTGAACGGCAGGCCGGACAGCAGCACCGAGCAGGCCGCGGAGTTGATGGCGAGCACGTCGTACAGGTGCTCGGGGTCGAGGGCCAGCACCGTCGAGACGATCTGGATCTCGTTGCGCAGGCCCTTCTTGAACGACGGCCGCAGCGGCCGGTCGGTCAGGCGGCAGGTGAGGATCGCGTCCTCGGAGGGACGGCCCTCGCGCCGGAAGAACGAGCCGGGGATCTTGCCGAGCGCGTACATGCGCTCCTCGACGTCCACCGTCAGGGGGAAGAAGTCGAGGTTGTCCTTGGGCCGCTTGGATGCGGTCGTCGCGCTCAGGACCATCGTGTCGTCCATGTAGATGGCGACGGAGCCGGCGGCCTGCTTGGCCAACCGGCCGGTCTCGAAGCGGATGGTGCGCTTGGCGCCACCGGGGTTGTCGATGACGGCCTCGGTGAACTCGCTGCCGTAGATGTTGCTCTCGCCCTCCATGGGCACTCCTCTTCACTGCGGAGCCGGCCCGGCTGGTGGTCAGCGATCCCTCGTGAGGGGCGGGGCCGGTCATCAGTGGAAGCGGCCGTTGCGGCCGGCTTGCGCCGGCACAGCGGCTGCCACTCCCGAGGACCGGTCCGGGGTGCTGCCCCCGGCGTTCCGGCTCGTGGCTGTCGCAGAACGGCTGTCCTACGACGAAGGGGAGCACCCGGGCGGGCGCTCCCCTGTCGAACGTCTAGCGGCGAAGACCGAGCCGCTCGATCAGCGAGCGATAGCGGTTGATGTCGGTCTTCTCGAGGTACTTCAGGAGCCGGCGGCGACGGCCGACCAGCCCGAGCAGACCCCGACGCGTGTGGTGGTCGTGCTTGTGCGTCTTCAGGTGCTCGGTGAGGTCGGCGATGCGCTTGCTCAGCATCGCCACCTGGACCTCCGGCGAACCGGTGTCATCCTTGACGGTCGCGTACTCCGTCATGATGGCCTGCTTGGTGGCGGTATCGAGTGCCACGGATGTGTTCCTCCGGTTCCCAGTGTGCGCTCGGGGTCTTCTTCACCCGGGCATCAGACACACCACCGGGTCACCCCGGCGTGGGGCCAGACTAGCAGTCGGGCCCCCGGCGCCCGTTCGGGCCCCGGTTCAGTGCGCCAGCGACTCGGTGTCGGCCGTGAACAGGGCACCGAGGAAGTGCAGCAGCTCCTGCGGCTCGAACGGCTTGGACAGGAAGTAGTCCACGCCCTCGGTCCAGGCCTGCCAGGCCTGGCTGTCGTCCGCGGCCGCTGTGAGCATGACGACCGGCAGGTGGCTGCCGCCGCCGCGCCGGATCCGGTCGAGGACCTCGTGGCCGTCCAGCCCGGGCATCATCACGTCCAGGACCACGCAGTCCGGGCGGTCGACCTCGATCTGCCGGAGCCCGGCGAAGCCGTCCGCGGCGGTCGCCACCTCGAAGCCCTCGAGTTCGAGGACGTCCTGGACGAGCCGGCGGACGGCCGGGTCGTCGTCGATGACCAGGATCTTGGACACGCTTCCCCCCACGAGTTGTCCGGAGGATCGGCGCGGAACGGGCTGTCCGTGTCACCCGGTCGGGTGACGTGCGAGCAGTTCGCGTGTGCGCTCGACGTCCGTACCCATCTGGGTCACCAGCTCGTCGACGACGTCGAAGCGCAGCGTGTCCCGCAGCCGCGCCGTGAAGGACAGGCCGACGCGCTCGCCGTACAGGTCGCCGTCGAAGTCCAGGACGTACGCTTCGACCCGGCGCTCGCGCCCGGCGAAGGTCGGGTTGGTGCCGATGCTGATGGCCGCCGGCAGCTGCTCGCCGCCGCGGATCAGCCGGCCGGCGTAGATCCCGTCGGCGGGCACCGCGCTCCACGGCAGCGGGCTGAGGTTGGCCGTCGGGAAGCCGATCTCGCGGCCCCGCTGGTCGCCCCGGACGACGACGCCCTCCACGCGGTGCTCCCGCCCCAGGACCCGGGCCGCCTCGGCCACGTCACCGGCGTCCACCAACGAGCGCACGAAAGTCGAGGAGTACGTCGCCTCCTGCGACCCCTGCAGCGGGACCCCCTCGACGCTGAAGCCGAACCGGTGGCCCGACGCGCTCAGCGCGGTCAGGTCACCGGCGGCGCGGGCGCCGTACCGGAAGTTCTCCCCCACCACGACGGCGCTCGCGTGCAGGTGCTCGACGAGCACCTCGTGGACGAACTCGTCCGGGCTCAGCCGGCTGAACTCGGGGGTGAACGGCAGCACGCACAGGACGTCGACGCCGAGCCCCTCGAGCAGCTCGGCCTTGTAGCGCTGCGAGGTGAGGACCGGCGGGTGGCTGCCCGGGCGGACGACCTCGCTCGGGTGCGGGTCGAAGGTGAGTACGACGCTCGGCACGCCCTTGGCGCGGGCCGCCTCGACGGCCCGCCCGATGATCTGCTGGTGCCCTCGGTGGACGCCGTCGAAGACGCCGATCGTCACGACGCACCGGCCCCATCCGGGCGGTGCTCCTTCCACCCCACGCCAGCGCTGCACCCGCCCACCCTGCCAGACGCGGCCGGCGGGCCGGGCGCTACCCGGCGGCAGGGGCGAAGACCACCGTCGGCCGGGCCACGTCGTCGCGGTCCTCGAGCAGCGCGATGCACCGGCCGTCCGGGGCGAACGCCCCGACCGTGCCCGCCGCGCCGGTGGGGGCCAGCTTCTTGCCGTACGACAGCGCGACCGCCTCGTCCTCGCTCAGGGACCGGCGGGGGAAGGCCGCGGCGACGGCCTCGCCGAGCGGGACGACCACGAGGTCCTCGGCGTGCTGCTGAAGGGTCCGGGCCCGGTCCAGGTCGAACGGACCGACCCTGGTGCGGCGCAGCGCGGTCAGGTGCCCACCGACGCCGAGCGCCTCCCCGAGGTCGCGGGCGAGCGCCCGCACGTACGTCCCGGACGAGCAGTCGACCCGTACGTCGAGGTCGGCGCCGCGACGCTCGAGCACCTCGAGGCGCGAGACGGTCACCCGGCGGGCCTTGAGCTCGACGTCCTGCCCCGCCCGCACCCGGGCGTAGGAGCGCACGCCATCGACCTTGACCGCGCTGACCGAGGACGGCACCTGGTCGATCTCGCCGGTGAGGGCAGCCAGCGCGGCGGTCACGTCCCCGACCCCGCTGGGGTCGCGCTCGACCAGCACCTCGCCCTCGGCGTCGTCGGTGACCGTGGTGACGCCGAGCCGGATCGTCGCGTCGTAGCTCTTGTCGGTGAGGCTGAGGTGGCCGAGTAGCCGGGTCGCCCGGCCGATGCCGAGCACGAGGACGCCGGTGGCCATCGGGTCGAGGGTGCCGGCGTGCCCGACCTTGCGGGTCCCGGCGAGCCGGCGTACGCGCGCGACGACGTCGTGGCTGGTCCAGCCGGCCGGCTTGTCGACGACGAGCAGCCCGTCCGGAGCGGTCATGCGGGCAGATGCGGGGCGGTGCCGAGGGCGGCGCGCAGCTGGTCGAGGGTGGTCGCGACGTCCTCGTACGACGTGTAGCCGGCCGCGAACCGGTGCCCGCCGCCGCCGAGGGACACGCAGACCGCACCCATGTCGATGGCGCCCTTGCTGCGGGTGGAGACGCGCAGGGCACCGGTGCCGGGCTCCTGCTTGAACACGACGGCGACCTCGGCCTCCTGGGCCGTGCGGACCACGTCGATGACGCCCTCGACGTCGGACAGCGCGAGGCCGTGCCGGTCCAGGTCCTCGGCCAGCACGCTCGTCCACACGAGCCCGAGCCCGCCGGCCGCCGCGGGGTCGAGCTCGGTGCGCGCGCAGACCTCGCCGAGCAGCCGCACGTAGCCGAGCGACGCGGTGTCCCAGATGGCCCGGCTGATCAGGTCGTGCCGGATGCCGGTGGCGAGGAGCCGGGCGGCCAGCTCGTGGACGGCCGGCGTGGTCGCGGCGTACTTGAACGAGCCGGTGTCGGTGACCAGCCCGGTGTAGAGCGGGGCCGCCACCTCGGCGGTGATCTCCAGACCGAGCCGGTCGAGGAGGCCGGCAACGACCACGGCGGTCGCGGCCGCCGTGTCGTCGACCAGGTTCAGCGTCCCGTAACGGGTGTTGGTCGTGTGGTGGTCGACGACCAGCGACTGGGGTGCGGTCTCGAGCCGGTCGGCGAGCGAGCCCAGCCGGTCGGCGCTGCCGGTGTCGAAGGTGACGAGCAGCTTCGGGTCGGCCGGGAACTGCTCCGGCGGGACGAGCAGGTCCAGCGCCGGGAGGAACGAGTAGGCCGCCGGGACCGCGAACGGCTCCTCCGGCGAGGCGGTCCCGAAGGACGCCACGACCTTCGTGCCGCGGGCACGCAGCGCGGCCCCGAGCCCGAGCATCGAGCCCAGCGCGTCGCCGTCAGGCCCCACGTGGCAGAGCAGGCCGACCTCGGTTGCCTCGTCGAGCGCGGCGAGCGCGGCGACCCAGTCCCGCTCGGACGGCGCGGTCACGCGGTTTCGTCGTCGCGCTCGTCGTACCCGTCCTCGGCCACCCGCGGCACCCGGTACGGATCGGCGTCACCGGCGGGGAGGGCACCCTCGGCGCGTTCCTGCACCTTGGCGTCCTCGGCGCGCGCCTTCGCGAGCAGCTCCTCGATCCGCCCTGCCGTCTCCGGCACGACGTCCGCGATGAAGGCCAACGACGGGGTGTAGCGCACTCCCGTCTGCTTGCCGACCTGCGCGCGCAGGACGCCCTTGGCCGACTCGAGGGCCGCCGCGCTCTCCGCGCGCTCGTGGTCGCCGCCGTACACCGTGTAGTACAGCGTCGCCTCGCGCAGGTCCGGGGTGAGCTTGGCGTCGGTGATGGTGACCATCCCCAGGCGCGGGTCCTTGACCTGCATCTCGAGGGTGGAGGCCACGACCTCGCGGATGCGTACGGCGAGCTTGCGTGCTCTCGCGACGTCGACCATGTCGGTCGTTCCTCTCTCGTCAGTCTTCTGAGCTGTAGAGCTGATGGCCGGCCGACAGCACGTCGACCTCGGGATGCGCGGCGACCAGCCTTTCGCAGGCGTCCAGCACGGTCACGCAGTGCCCGGCGTCCGCGGCGACGACCGCCACGCCCAGGAGCGCACGCCGGTGCAGGTCCAGATGACCCGCCTCGGCGGCGCTCACGTCGTACTTCCTCTTCAGCTCCGCCAGGATCGGCCGCACGACGGACCGCTTCTCCTTGAGGGAGTGGACGTCCCCCAGGAGCAGGTCCAGCGCCAGCGAGCCGGTGAACATGCTGGCGATCGTGCCCCCTGTGGCCGTCGAGTGTCGGCTTATGACCCCTTGCACGGTCGAAACCGGGTCATAACCCGACACTCGGCGAGCCTGGACGGGCCGTGGGGCCGCTCCGGGCGCCTGGTCGGCGTACGGAGGGCCCCACGGACCCGCACTCGGCTAGCCGCGCGGGATCTCGCGCATCTCGAACGTCTCGATGACGTCCTCGAGCTTGATGTCGTTGAACGACCCCAGGCCGATACCGCACTCGAAGCCCTCGCGGACCTCGGTCGCGTCGTCCTTGAAGCGACGCAGCGACTCGACGGTGAGGTTGTCCGCGACGACGACGCCGTCCCGCAGCAGGCGCGCCTTGCTGTTGCGCCGGATGATGCCGCTGCGGACGATCGAGCCGGCGACGTTGCCGATCTTCGGCACGCGGAAGACCTCGCGCACCTCGGCGGTACCGAGCTGGACCTCCTCGTAGATCGGCTTGAGCATCCCCTTGAGGGCAGCCTCGATGTCGTCGATGGCCGCGTAGATCACCGAGTAGTACCGGATGTCCACGTGCTCGCGGTCCGCCAGCTCACGGGCGTTGCCCTCGGGCCGGACGTTGAAGCCGAGGATGACGGCCTCCGACGCGCGGGCGAGGTTGATGTCGTTCTCCGTGATGGCACCGACACCGCGCCCGATGATGCGCAGGCTGACCTCGTCACCGACGTCGATCTTGAGCAGCGCGTCTTCCACTGCCTCGACCGAGCCGGACACATCGCCCTTGAGGATGAGGTTGAGCTGGGTCTTCTCCCCCTCCTTGAGGCGCTCGAAGAGCGACTCGAGGGTCGGACGCCCACGGCTCTGCGCGAGAGCAGCAGATCGCTCGCGCGCCTGCCGCTGCTCGGCGATCTGCCGGGCCGTGCGGTCCTCCGGGACGACGAGGAAGTTGTCGCCGGCGCCGGGGACGCTGGTGAAGCCCAGGACCTGGACCGGCTGGGCCGGACCGGCCTCGGCGACGTTCTCGCCACGCTCGTTGAGCATGGCGCGCACGCGGCCGTAGGCGTCACCGGCGACGATCGAGTCGCCGACACGGAGCGTTCCGCGCTGGACGAGCACGGTCGCGACCGGACCACGGCCCTTGTCGAGCCGCGCCTCGATGGCGACACCCTGGGCGTCGACCGATGCGTCGGCGAACAGCTCGAGGGCCGCGTCCGCCGTCAGCAGGATGGCGTCGAGGAGCTCCTCGAGGCCCGAACCGGCCTTCGCGGAGACGTCGACGAACATCGTCGTGCCGCCGTACTCCTCGGCGACGAGGCCGTACTCGGTCAGCTGACCGCGCACCTTGGCCGGGTCGGCGCCTTCCTTGTCGATCTTGTTGACCGCGACCACGATCGGCACGTCGGCCGCCTGGGCGTGGTTGAGCGCCTCGATCGTCTGCGGCTTGACGCCGTCGTCAGCAGCGACGACGAGCACCGCGATGTCGGTCACCTTCGCACCACGTGCACGCATGGCGGTGAACGCCTCGTGACCCGGGGTGTCGATGAAGGTGATCTCGCGGACGCCGCCCTCGACCGGGTGGTGGACCTGGTAGGCGCCGATGTGCTGTGTGATGCCGCCGGCCTCGCCCTTGAGGACGTCGGTCTGGCGGATGGCGTCGAGCAGGCGGGTCTTTCCGTGGTCGACGTGACCCATGATCGTCACGACCGGGGGCCGCGGGACCAGCTGGGTGTCGGCGTCGTACTCGCCACCGAAGGACAGGTCGAACCGCGTGAGCAGCTCGGCGTCCTCCTCCTCCGGCGTGACGATCTGCACGTCGTAGCCCAGGTGGGCGCCGAGCAGCTGCAACGTCTCGTCGGTGCAGGACTGGGTCGCCGTCACCATCTCGTTCAGCTCGGTGAAGACGACCTGGACGAGCGAACCCGGGTTGGCGTTGATGCGGTCGGCGAAGTCGGCGAGCGACGCACCGCGCGGGAGGCGTACGGCCTCACCGTTACCGCGGGCGACGCCACCACCCATCGACGGAGCTGACAGGTTGTCGAACTCCTGACGACGCTGCTTCTTGCTCTTGCGGCCGCGGACCGGGCCACGACCACCCGCGCGCCCGAAGGCACCAGGGGTCGCTCCGCCGCGACCGGCACCGCCGCGCGGGCCACCGGGACGACCGGCGAAACCGCCGCCGCCACCGGGACGGCCGGGAGCACCGCCGGGACCACCGGCGTAGCCACCACCGCCGCCGCCACCGGGACGACCGCCGGGGGCACCGCCCGGACGGGCACCGGGCATGCCCGGACGCGCGCCAGGACCGCCGGAGCGGGGCGG
>JAOPWV010000041.1 GCA_025965475.1 Frankiales bacterium
GATTGCCCCGGGTCCACAGGTTCCCCGTCGCTGCCGTCCCGCGGGTGAACGAGGAGGAGCGGGGTAGCCCCCGCACCCCGACGGCCGACAGGAGCGGGTCATGGTCGCGAGTCAGACGGCACTGGACCGGACGGCCGGAGACGGCGTCGGACTCTCGCTGCACGCACCGTTCACGAACGCCTCGCTGAGGCTTCCGGGACCAGGCGCGCGGGTTCAGGTCGGCCCGGCGGCGCTCACGCTGTCCAGCGGGCCGCTGTACTACCTGGGTGCCGCGGGACTCGCGGCGGCCGGAGTCGTCGAGTGGCCGCTGGCCCTCGCGCTCGGTACCGGCCTCGCGTTCGGACCCCGCCTCGTGCACGGCCTGCGCACGCACCGTCACACGGACACCACCGGCTGAGCCCGCGACCGCCCCGTGGTGATGCGGCTGCTCGACCCGGCCCGGTTCGCCGGCCGGCTCGGCCGGCGCGCCCTCCGCGCGGGGATCACCGCCGGAAGCGAGGTCACGGTCACGGCCCTCACAGCGGCCGAGGCCGGTACCGCTCTGGGGCTGGCCTCGGGCGTGGTGGCGGCGCAACGCGGGGCACTGCTGCTGGGCCCGGCGACCGCCGTCCCGGGGCGGGCTCTCCGGGCGGCCGCCCAGGCTCCCGGCCGGCTGGGGCGCGCGCTCGCGTCGTCCCCGGAAGGGCTCGCCGGATCCGCCCTGGCCAGCCTGGTGGACCCCCGCGCCGGGCGGCGCCAACGCCGCGTGCAGGTGCGCGAGCAGACGGCTGTCATCGAGGTTCGGGGGATGAAGGAGCCGGTGGGCGAGACGCTCACGAAGCTCCTCGACGAGGCCTTCCCACGGGCGACCGGCGTGGACTGGTGGCTGTGCAACGCCGTGACCGGCTGCGTCGCGATCGGCTTCGACCCCGCCGAACGCACGGTGCCCGACCTGATCGGACTGGTACGCGAGGCCGAGACGGCGGCCGGGTGCGGCGACGCGACCTGGAGCCGTCACGTCGACCTGCCCGGCGACCGCGAACCCCTGGTGGCCGCCGGCCTGGCGCTGGCGGGTGACCTGGTGGGCCTGGCGGTCGCGTACGGCGGGCGAGGCTGGCGGCTGCCCGCATTTCCGCGAGCCGCCTCCGCGGTCGTCGCCCTGGTCGACGCCCAGCCGCGGGTCCGGCGCCTGCTGGAGGGCCATCTCGGCCTCGGACGTACCGACCTCCTGCTGGCCGCCGCGAACGCGGCCGCGAACGCGGCGAGCCACGACGGCGCCGCGCTGCTGGTCGATGCCGGCCAGCGCGCCCTCGCCGTCGTCGAACACCACAGCCGGCACCAGGCCTGGACGGAGTGGGAGCGACGCCTGCACGGTCCGGACGGCATCGCGGTCCCCGACCCCCTCGACCTCCCGGTCCGACCCCGCGCCATGCCCGACGGACCCATCGAGGTCTACGCGGACCGGGCCGCGGCCGGTTCGCTGGTCGCCGCCCTGCTCTTCCTGGGCCGGCACCGGACCGCCGGGGCGGCGGAGGCGGTCCTCGCCGGTGTGCCGAAAGCCGCCCGTACCAGCCGGGAGTCCTTCGCCAGCACGTTCGCGGCGACGATGGCGGGCCGTGGCGTCCTCACCCTCGACAGCGGCGTCTGGCGGCGGTTCGACCGGGCCAGCGCGCTCGTGGTGGACAGCTCCGCGCTCGTCGCCGGCCGGCCCTTGGTGCTCGACGCACGCGGCGACCCCGAAGGCTGGCCGGCGGCGCAGGTCTGGAGCGCGGCGCAACGGCTGCTGGGGGCGACCGCGCCCAGCGCGGGGCTGCGGCTGTCGCCGGCGGCGCCCGTACCCGGCACAGAGGCCTGGCACGACCTGGTGGCGGACGGCCTGGTCGTGGGGCGGGCCCTCGTCGGGGAGGAGCTGCACCCACGCGCGGACGCCGTGCTCGCCGCGGCCCGGCGGGCCGGGCTGCGGATCGTCCTGTCCGGTGACGCGAGCACGGCGGAGCTGCGCGGCCGGGCCGACGAGCTCGTCCCGGCGCGGACGTCGATGACCGGCGTCGTACGCCGTCTGCAGGAGGACGGGCACATGGTCGCCGTCCTGAGCCGCGACGGGTACCGCGCCCTCGCCTCCTCCGACATCGGGATCGGACTGGCCCGGCCGGCCTCTCAGGGCGGCGCGATCACCGTCCCCTGGAGCGCGGATCTGGTCTGCGACGGGCTGGAGCCGCCCGAGCTGCTCTTCGCGGCGGTGCCCCGGGCCCGCGCCGTCAGTGAACGCGGCCGCACCCTCGCCCTGTCGGCGAGCCTGCTTGGCGGGCTCCTCATGGTGTCCGGCCGCCGGCGCCGTCTGCGGCTGACGCCCGGTAGCCCGGTCAACGCGGCGGCCCTCGTCGGTTTGATGGTCGGTACGGCTGCGGGCTGGACGTCGGGGCGGGCGCGGCCGCCGGCGGCCGGGCCGCTCGTCCCGTGGCACGCCCTGGACCCCGACGAGGTGCTCGCCCGGTTGCCCAGCCCGGGTGGTCCGCCGGACCCGTCGCCCGCCGTACTGACAGGGGCCCTTGTCCCCCTGGCCGCAGCCGCGCGGCAGCTTGCCGGGCACCCCCTGCTCGTCCCCGCGGTGGAACCCGCCCGGGCGGTGCTGTCGGTGTCCCGTCATGTCCGGGAGGAGCTGGCCGACCCCCTCACCCCGGTCCTGTCCGTCGGGGCAGCCGCCTCGGCGATCCTCGGTTCGGCCACCGACGCGGTCCTCGTCGGTTCGGTCCTGGGCGTGAACGCCGTCGTGTCCGGGCTGCAGCGGGAGCGGGCCGACAGCGCGCTGCGCGACCTGCTCCTGGATCAACGGGTCCCGGCCCGGCGGTTGACCGGTCCTGAGGTCCGGCGGCTGGACACCGGGTGGGACAGCCGCGCGGAGGAACCGGTCGCCGGTGACGACCTGCTGCCGGGCGACGTGATCGCGCTGCGCCCCGGGGACGTCGTGCCGGCCGATGCGCGACTGCTCGCCGTCGAGGACCTCGAGGTCGACGAGTCGGGGCTCACCGGGGAATCAGTGACGGTCGACAAGCAGGTCGGCGCGACACCGGGCGCTCCGCTGCACGAACGCGCCTGCATGGTCTATGAGGGAAGCACCGTCCTCGCCGGGCGCGGGCGGGCCGTCGTGGTCGCCGTCGGTACGGCCACGCAGGCGGGCCGGGCGGTGGCAGCAGTCGGTCCGGGGACGGGCTCGGTCGGGGTGCAGGCGCAGCTGCACAGCCTCACAGCGAAGACGTTGCCCCTCACGGTCGCGGGCGGTGCTCTCGTCGCGGCGCTGGCACTGCTGCGCGGGCAGTCGGTGCGCGCCGCGCTGACCGACGGCGTCGCCATCGCCGTGGCGGCCGTCCCGGAGGGGCTCCCCCTCGTCGCGACGGTCGCCCAGCTCGCCGCCGCCCGCCGGCTGTCCCGGCGCGGCGTCCTCGTCCGCAGCAGCCGGACGGTCGAGGCCCTGGGCCGGGTCGACACGGCGTGTTTCGACAAGACCGGCACGTTGACGGAGGGCCGGCTCGTCCTGGTCGCGCTCGCCGACTTCGACCGCACCTGGACACCAGCAGCCGGCGCAGAGGCGCCGGATGCCCGCCGGCTGCTCCGGGCCGCGGCGAGGGCCTGCCCCCAGCGGGAGGACGGACCGGTCCTGCACGCCACCGACCGAGCTGTCCTCGACGCCGCTGACCGCCATCTCGGCCTGCAGGCCGTGCACGTCTGGGACCCCGTCGAGGAGATGCCCTTCGAGAGCAACCGGGGGTATGCCGCGACGCTCGGCCAGACCCGGCGGACGCTGCGCCTGGTCGTCAAGGGCGCACCCGAGGTGGTGCTCCCCCAGTGCAGCCGGGCCCTGGGCGCCACCGAGGACGCGACCGGCCGTACGACGGTCCGGTTCGGGACGGCCGAGCGGACCGCGGCGGACCGGGTGGTGCACGACCTGGCGGCGCAGGGCCTGCGCGTCCTGGTCGTGGCCAGACGCGACCTGGTGGCGGCCCCGCAGGACATGGCGGCCGCCGTGGAGCAGCTGACCCTCGTCGGCTTCGTCGGCCTCGCGGACACGCCCCGGCCGGAGACGGTTCCCGTCGTGCGCGCACTGCAGGGCGACGGCGTCGACGTACGCATGATCACCGGCGACCACCCGGTGACCGCGCGGGCGATCGCCGAGCAGCTGGGGATCGCCGGGCCGGTGACGACCGGGGCCGACCTGGAGGAACGTGACGACAGCGCGCAGCGGACGCTGATCGACCGCAGCCGCGTCTTCGCCCGCGTCACCCCGGAGCAGAAGGTGCGCATCGTGGAGGCGCTGCAGCAGTCCGGTCACGTGGTGGCGATGGCCGGCGACGGCAGCAACGACGCCGCCGCGATCCGCAAGGCCGACGTCGGCATCGGGCTGGCCGCGCACGGCTCGGCGGCTGCCCGCAACGCGGCGGACCTCGTCCTGCTCGAGCCCGACCTCACCCTGCTGCTCGACGCGCTGGTCGAGGGTCGCTCCATGTGGACGCGGGTCAGGGACGCGGTCGCCGTGCTCGTCGGCGGGAACGCGGGCGAGGTGGTGTTCACCCTGCTGGGCACCGCCGTCTCGGGACGGGCACCGGTCACGACCCGGCAGCTCCTGCTCGTCAACCTGCTCACCGACATGTTCCCGGCGATGGCCGTCGCGCTGGCGCACGCGCGGCGGGTCCCCGACACCGACCACCGCCAGGCCCCCGGGCAGCGCGTCGCGGACATCGGCCGCGAACTCGCGCAGACACCGCGACCCGAGCTCGGCCGCGCGCTGATGCGTTCGATCGTCGTACGGGGAACCGTCACCGCCACCGCCGCAACCGGTGCCTGGACGCTCGGCCGTGCCACCGGGCGCCGGCGGCGGGCCAGCACCATGGGGCTGGTGGCCCTCGTCGGCACGCAGCTCGGGCAGACGGCACTGCTCGGCGGCCACAGCCCGCTGGTCTGGATCACCGTTCTCGGCAGCGGCGCCGTCCTGATCGCGGTGGTGCAGACGCCGGTGGTCTGCCGGTTCTTCGGCTGCACCCCGCTGGGCCCGGTGGCGTGGTCGATGGTCGGTCTGACCGCAGGGACCGCGACCCTCGGTTCCGTGCTCCTGCCGAGGCTGGCGCCGATGGCGAGCCACGTCGTACGGCGGGCCCGGTCGGCCGCGACTGTTCACCCGGTGTTCGCGTAGCCGGCAGCGGCGGAGCCCCCGGCGTCCGCCCGGGCCACCTACCGTCCGGTGCGTTCGCTCGCCCAAGTATCAGCTCTACGAAAGGTCACTCCGATGGCCGAGATCCTGCTCGCGCTGGTTGCCGATGCGCTGGCCGCCGCACTGGTCGCGCTGGCGGTCGCGGCCGCCCGGCGGATGCTGCAGGCGCTCGTCTGACAGGTGTACATCGCCGGCCGACGGCGGGACACTGGGGTTCCGCGCGGTGCTCCCGCGCCGTGACGAGGAACAGGCGGCCGGCCATGGCTGACGACGTGACTCCCGTCGAGGCTTCCGTCCCGACCACCGCGCGACGGGCGAGCGGCGCGCCGCGCGAAGCCGGCAGAACCCCACGCAGGAGCGGGCTACGCGAGGCGGGATTCCAGGCACCTGCACCCGGCGGCACGAACGAGCCCGCCCGCGGTCACCTACGCCGGATCCCGCGCGTCGGCATCAGCGTCACGGCCCCGTTGGTGAGTGCGAGCGTGGAGATCCCCGGTCGGGGAGCGAGCGCGAAAGTCGGACCGGCGCGGATCGACCTGCCGGCGAGTGCGGTCGTGGTCGCGGGCGCGGCAGCGATGGCGGTCGCCGCCAGCGTCGAACTACCCCTCGTCCTGGGCGCCCTGGCAGCCGGGCTCCTCCTCGGCCGCAACCGGGTGCAGGGGCTGCTGCCGAGGGTCAGCCTGTTCGACGCCGCGCCGGAGGCACGCAGGTAGCTGTACTGACCAGGCTGGACGGTCAGCCGGCCCAGGCGAGCAACGGCGCCGCGTTGTGCGGCTGGCGCAGCGTGACCAGCGCCTGCCGCTCCAGCCGCCGGGTCTGCTCCCGGGTCAGGCCGAGGTGGCGGCCCACGTCGTCGAGTGTGCGCTGCCGACCGTCGTACAGGCCGAAGCGCATCCGGACGACCACGGCCTCCTGTTCGGGCAGCTGGTCGATGAGCCGGTTCAGCTCGCCGAGCATCGCCTCCCGCTCGAGGATGTCCGCGGCCGAGGGGGCCGCGGCGTCGAGCAGGTCACCGAGCACGGCGTCGCCGTCCCCGACAGGGGCATCCAGACTGGCCGGTCGGCGCCCGATCCGGCGCAGCTCGAGGATGCGAGCGGCGTCCACGCCCACGGCCTCCGCGATCTCCTCGTCGGTCGGGGCCCGGCCCAGCTTCGTCGCCAGGTCGCGCTCGGTCCTCGCCGCCTTGTTCACCTCGTCGCTCACGCCCAGGGGAAGGCGGACGGTACGGGACTGCTCGGCGACGCCCTTGCTGATGGCCTGCCGGATCCACCAGGTCGCGTACGTCGAGAACTTGAAGCCCTTGAGGTAGTCGAACTTCTCGACCGCCCGCACCAGGCCGACGTTGCCGTCCTGGACGATGTCCAACAGCGGGACGCCGCGGTTGCCGTACTTCTTCGCGATCGACACGACGAGCCGCAGGTTCGCGCGCAGCATGTGCTGCTTGGCGACCTGCCCGTCGTGGGCCAGTACCTCGAGGTCCTCGCGGCGGCGCTTGGGCAGCGCCGGCCCCTCCGCGGCCGCCCGGCGCAGGAGCTCCGCCGCGTACACGCCGGCCTCGATCCGCTTGGCCATGTCGACTTCCTCGGCTGCGGTGAGCAGGGGGGTACGGCCGATGTCGTTCAGGTAGACACGCATCAGGTCGGTCGCGGCCGCGGTCTCGTCCAGCTCGTCGACGTACGCGGGCCGGGCCGGATCGTCGTCGAGGACGCCGAGGTCGGTGACGGTTGCAGTGCTGGACAAGGTTCGGATCTCCCCAAGAGAGGTTTCGTCGTACCTGTCCAACGCCGGCAAGGCCCCTGGTGTTTCCACAACGCTCACCCGGCGTGCCTCGCCGGTCACCTCGCGCGACCTCCGGACCCGGTCGCGGCGACCGTCAACCCATGCGGGCGGCGACCTCGGGTGGGAAGCCGCCGGTGGCGACCGGCCCCCAGCGGGTCGGGGTGATGCGCATCAGGGACTTGCCCTGATCGGCCATGGCCGTCTTGTACTCGTCCCAGTCCGGGTGCTCGCCGGAGATCGAGCGGAAGTACTCGACGAAGGGCTCCTCCGCGGCGGGCATGTCGAGCACCTCGGCGGTGCCGTCGACCTGAACCCAGGCGCCGTTCCACCCGTCACTGAGGACGCACAGGCTGACGTCGGGGTCTCGCCGCGCGTTGGCCGTCTTGGCCCGCTGCGGGTAGGTGGCGATGACGATCCGCCCCTCCGGATCCACGCCGCACGTCACCGGGGACAGCTGGGGCCGGCCGTCCTTCCGGGTCGTGACGAGGACCGCCTGGTGGCGTGGCCGGACGAAGGCGAGCAGTTCCTCCAGGGAGACGGTGTCCGTCTTTGCGATGTTCACCATGACCGCGAACGTACCCGTCGGCAGCCGGGCGGACTCATCGTGTGACGACCACCGGACGCGGCTGGAAGGGATCGTGGTCGGGCTGGCAGACGGTGCCGGACGGGGGCAGCTGACCCTGGATCAGATAGGCGTTCCGGTACCGGTTGATGCAGCTGCTCAACGTCACCGAGGTGTGGCCGTAGTCGTTCAGCGTGAGCAGCCGCGCATCGGCCAGCTCCTGGCTCGTCGCCACGGCGCTGCGGTAGGCGGTCGCGGGGTCGGAGGTGTTGCCGATCAGCAGCACGGGCGCGCGGGTCGGCCGGTTCCACGGGCCGGTGTAGCGGTCGGCGTCGCGCACCGGCCACGTCGGGCAGGCCGAGGTCGCCCAGGTCCAGTAGGGGCCGAAGTGCGGAGCGCGCTGTTCCGCCCGCTGCGCCGCCGTCGGGTACGCGTCGGGAGTTCTGGGGCCGTCGGCGTCGACGCACAGCACCGCGTTCTGCGCATCGGTGGTGTTGTCGTACGTCGTGGGCGGCGGCGAGCCGGACAGCAGCCGGAACAACGCCACGAGCCGGGTGCCGTCGCGCACGAAGACGCCCTGCAAGGCCGCCGCGAGCAGCCGTGCGGCGGCCGGCACGTACAGCGCGGCAGCCGTCGTCCCCACAGCGAAGGCGTAGGTGACGGACACATTGCCCTGCAGCGACTTCACCGTCAGTGGCCGGACGAGCAGCAACGCCAGAGCCGCCTCCACCTTGGCCCGGGTGAGGCCGACCGTCGGCGCGGCGAGGGGGCATCGGGTGCGTGCGGCGACACAGAGACGCAGGAACGTGGCGAGCGCGTCCTCGCTGCCTTCCGGGCTGTGCAGCCGCGGGAAGACCGGCGTGTCCCGGCTGGTCTCGTCTCTCCCCGTCGAGTACTCGACCGGATCGACCACCCCGTCCAGCACGAGCGCCCGCATCCGCTGCGGGAACAGGTTCGCGTACGTCTCCCCGAGATAGGTGCCGTACGACGCACCGTAGAAACTCAGCCGGGTGTCGCCGACCGCCTGCCGCAGCTGATCGAGGTCGCGGGCCACATTGGCGGTCGACATGTGCGGGAGCAGTTCCGGGTTGCGGGCGCCGCAGGCCCGCGAGAACTGCGCCGAAGCGGCCAGCTGGGTCCGGTCCTCGGCCGGGGTGACCGGGAAGAAGGGCAGCTTCGCGAAGAACGCCTGTTGCTCGGCCCCGGTCGCGAAGCAGTGCACCGCCGTGCTGGCCCCCACGCCGCGCGGGTCGAAGCCCACGATGTCGAACCGGGCCCGCAGACCGGCATCGAACAGCAGCCGGCCGGCGTCGCGGACCAGGGCCACCCCGGAACCGCCCGGCCCGCCCGGGTTCACGAACAGTGACCCGATGCGGTGCGCCGGATCCGTGGCCGGCAGCCGGTCGAGCGCCAGCGTGATCGTCCGGCCCTGCGGCCGGTTGTAGTCCAGCGGTACCTGCACCCGGGCGCACTGCAGACCCGGGCCGCACGAGGACCAGCGCGCGGGGGGCACTGTCACCCGGCTGGTCTCGGCCGTCGCCGCACGCACCCCGCCGGACCCGGGAGCCGCGGCCACCAACGCGACCAGTGCCCCCAGGACCAGCACCCGGCCCGGCGGCGCGAGCGGGGCAGCCCCTGCGTGCACGACCGACGTACGCCGCGGGTGCTGTCGGCGGACTCGCTGGAGCCACATGGGCGGTCACCTCGCAGACGCGGGCGCCCGTGCCGGCTGATCCAGCATCGGCCCGGTGCATCGGGCCGATGCACCGGACGGCGGCCTGACGCGCATCGACGCTGGCAGGCGCCGACCACCGGCGTCGATCCGAGGTCGGACAACCAACCGGCGCCTTTGCTGTGGAGCCTGCGGCTTGACGGGCCGGGCCGTTCTCGGACCGTAGGGAGCCGGTCACGAATGGGCCGGTCGTAGGGTTCTGCAGCAGTCGTCACCCACGCATCCGACTCATCAGGACCCCCCTTGCAGACGCCGCCGGACCCTCGCCCCACGGAAGGGCTCCCCCTCGATCCGGACCTGCCTCCCGAAACGTCCGTCCCCGTGCATCGGCAGGCTCGTCTCCTGCTCGCCGTCGCCGCCGGCGGGGCGCTCGGGGCGCCGGCCCGCTACGGCTTCGGCCTGGTCGTGCCCGCGTCGCCGTCCGGTTTTCCGACGGCGACGTTTCTGATCAACGTCTCGGGCTGCTTCGCCCTCGGCCTGCTCGTCGAGGTCCTGACGCTCCGCGGCGGTCGCGGCGGCTTCCGGTCCCGCTATGCGCGGCCCTTCGCCGGCACCGGCTTCCTCGGCGCGTGGACGACATACTCCACGTTCGCTGTCGAGACCGACCGGCTGCTCGTCGAGCACCGCGTCGGCGTCGCCGTCCTCTATGCGCTGGCGAGCCTGCTGCTCGGGCTGGTTGCGGTCGTGGCCGGCATCCGGTTCGCCGTCGCCGTCGTACCGGGACGCGTGAGCAGCGAGCCAGGACCGTGAACGTCCTACTCGTCATGGTCGGTGGAATCGCGGGGGCGCTCGCACGGGTCGTCCTCGACTCGCTCCTCATGCAGCGGCTGCGACCGCGGTGGCCGCTCGGCACGTTCAGCATCAACGTGACCGGGTCGCTGCTGCTCGGCCTC
Organism: Frankiales bacterium; assembly: GCA_025965475.1. Classification (GTDB taxonomy): domain Bacteria; phylum Actinomycetota; class Actinomycetes; order Mycobacteriales; family SCTD01; genus RYN-124. The sequence continues at coordinate 10,149 of JAOPWV010000041.1, forward strand.
GTCACCGGGCTGTCCCTCACCCACGGTCTCCCGGCAGCCTTCCGGCTCCTTGTCGGGGTCGGGTTCTGTGGCGCGTACACGACGTTCTCGACGGCGGCCTTCGAGGTCGTCACCCTCGCGCGGGACCGTCGCCACACCGTTGCCACGGCGTACGCCATCGGCGGCTGCCTCGCGTCTCTTACCGCCGCCGCCCTCGGGCTGGTCGTCACCGGGGGGCTGTAGCCCCCTCTGCGTGCGGTGCCACGGTCCGTGCGCGGGCCGTCACTGAACTGCATCTGGACGACGACAGCCGGGGCTCCTTGACTGTCAGCCGAGGGCACGGACGGCCCTCGTCGACGGGCGCCCCTATCCGCAGAGCGCGGCGGAGACTGCAGAGGCCGATGTGGTCACGTACCAGTACCGGTGCGCCCGGGACGGGGTGCTCGACGTGCGGCGTCCGATGGGAGCCGCGGCGCTCGACACCGCCTGCCCCGTGTGCGGGCAGTCGGCCGTCAGGGTCTTCTCCGCCCCCATGCTCGCCCTGGCCCCGCGCGCGCTCGTCGCCGCCCTGGACCGGGCGGAGAAGACACGGGACGAGCCCGGCGTGGTTGCCGCTCCGCCCCCACGGCCGGACGCGCGCCCGCCGCGTGTCGCACCCGGTGACGCCGCCCGGATGCTGCGGCTACCGCGGCCGTGACGCCATCAGCTAGCCCCACCGTCAAACAAGGAGGTGAGGGGCGTGGCCAGTGTCGGGCTCCTCTTCGTCGGAGCCGTCCTGTTCTTGAACGGAATGATGCTGCTCGGGAGGGTCGATCCCAAGGCGGCCGCGCCACTCAACCTGTTCGTCGGGGCGATGCAGGTGGTCGCTCCGACCTACCTGATCTTCACGGCGAACGGTGACACCGACACCATTCTCAACGCCTCCGGTCTCTACCTGTTCGGCTTCACCTACCTCTACGTCGGCATCAACCTGCTGGCCGGGCTGGACGGCACAGGTGTCGGCTACTACTCCGCGTTCGTGGCGGTCTGCGCGCTCGTCTTCTCCGGACTGAACTTCGGCCGGCTCAAGGACAACGGGTTCGGGGTCATCTGGCTCTACTGGGCGTTCCTGTGGGCGCTGTTCTTCGTTCTGCTCGGTCTCAACAGGGCGGCCTGGACCAGGTACACGGGGGCGGTCGCGGCCATCGAGGGATGGGTGACCGGTGTCGTCCCGGCGTTCCTGCTCCTCACGGGCCGGTGGGCGGAGAACAGGAACATCACGGCGGTTGCGCTCGCGGTGTTCGGGGTCATCGTCTTCGGCGCCCTGTACCCGCCGCTGCGCCCGGGAGCGGAAGTCTCCCGGCAGTCGCACCCGGGTGTTCCGGCCGGCGCCGCAGGCGCCGGCTGACCCAGCCCGCGTTCCGCGTGCCATCCCGTCCGCCCGCAACCGGTCCGCTGCTCCTTGCTCACCACCCGGCGGTGACCCGCCGTCGGGAACCTCGACCCGGAAGGAGTTCTCATGCCGAAAGTCGTGTTCCCGCTCGACTCGAGCAAGAAGTTCACCGACCAGAAGATCGTCGGCCACAACCGCTGGCACCCCGACATCCCCGCCGGTGTCACCGTTCGGCCGGGTGAGGTCTTCCGCGTGGACTGCCGGGAGTGGTTCGACGGCGCCATCCACAACGACGACTCCGCCGAGGACGTCCGGGACGCGCCGCTCTCGACGGTGCATGTCCTGAGCGGCCCGATCGCGGTGGAGGGCGCCCAGCCGGGCGACCTGCTCATCGTCGACATCGTCGACGTCGGGCCGATCCCGCAGGAGGACACCGGCCCGCTGGCCGGCCAGGGCTGGGGCTACACGGGCATCTTCGCCACGCAGAACGGCGGCGGCTTCCTGACCGAGCAGTTCCCCGATGCCTACAAGGTGATCTGGGACTTCCGCGGCCAGATCGCGACGTCCCGCCACATCCCACGTGTGTCCTTCACCGGGATCGTCCACCCGGGGCTGATGGGGACCGCGCCCTCCGCCGAACTGCTCGCCACGTGGAACGCTCGCGAGGGCGCACTCATCGCGACAGACCCGGACCGGGTGCCGCCGCTGGCGCTGCCGCCGCTGCCGCAGGACGCGGTCCTCGGCACCCTGACCGGTGCCGACTTCGAACGCGCAGCTGGGGAAGCTGCCCGGACCGCTCCGCCTCGCGAGAACGGCGGCAACCAGGACATCAAGAACTTCACGAAGGGGACGCGGGTCTTCTATCCCGTCTTCGTCGGCGGCGCGAAGCTGTCCATGGGGGACCTGCACTTCTCGCAGGGCGACGGCGAGATCACGTTCTGTGGCGCGATCGAGATGGGCGGGTTCATGGACCTGCACGTCGACCTGATCAAGGGCGGCATGCAGACGTACGGCGTGTCGGAGAACGCGATCTTCATGCCAGGCAACGTCGATCCGCAGTACAGCCAGTGGCTGGCCTTCTCCGGCACCTCGGTCACCCTGACCGGCGAGCAGCACTACCTGGACTCGCACCTGTCCTACCAGCGCGCCTGCCTGCACGCGATCGACTACCTGACCACGTTCGGGTACACGCCGGAACAGGCCTACATGATCCTCGGCGCGGCCCCGATCGAGGGCCGGCTCTCCGGCGTCGTCGACATCCCGAACTCGTGTTCCACCGTCTACCTCCCGACGGCGATCTTCGACTTCGACGTGCGCCCGTCGGCCGACGGACCGGTCCGGATCGAGCCCGGCATGGGCGTGCCCAAGGCGAGCTTCTGAGGACGTCAGCAGACTCGCTCGAACACCAACAGCAACGGGCTGTCTGCGGACGAGACCCCTGTGCTGCAGGAGGGTTGACGCTCCGTTCCCTGTAGGTCCTTACTGGATTGCCGAGTGGGACGCCGCCCGCGCGTGGAGCGCCGCGCCGCCCGGGGACGCCGAGGAGGCATCGTGCTCCGACGTGTGAGGCGGGTCCTCGCCGCGACGACCACATCCGTCCTGGTCCTCAGCATGACCGGATGCGCCGGTTGGGGCGGCGGCGTCGGTGGCGGAGGTGCCAACACCATCAACGTGCTGATGGTGAACAACCCGCAGATGGTCGACCTGCAGCGGCTCGCCTCCGAGCACTTCACCAAGGACACCGGGATCTCGGTGAACTTCACGGTCCTGCCCGAGAACGACCTCCGGGACAAGGCCAGCCAGGAGTTCTCGAGCCAGGCGGGGCAGTACGACGTGGCGACCCTCAGCAACTTCGAGATCCCGATCTACGGACAGAGCGGCTGGGTCGCGCCGCTGGACGCCTTCGTCGCCGCCGACCCGGCGTTCAACCAGAAGGACATCCTCCCTTCGATGACGAAGTCGCTGACGGGGGCGAACGGCAAGCTCTTCGGCGAGCCGTTCTACGGCGAGTCGTCGTTCCTCATGTACCGCAAGGACGTCTTCGCGTCCAAGGGCCTCACCATGCCCACCAAGCCCACCTGGCCTGAGGTCGCCGACCTCGCGGCGAAGGTCGACAAGGCGCGGCCCGGGATGGCCGGCATCTGCCTGCGCGGTCAACCGGGCTGGGGTCAGGTGATGGCGCCGCTCACGACCGTGGTCAACACGTTCGGCGGGACCTGGTTCACCAAGGACTGGCGGGCAGAGGTGAACGGCCCCGGGTTCCGTGAGGCCACGAACTTCTACGTGAACCTGGTCCGGACCCATGGGGAGATCGGTGCCCCGCAGGCCGGCTTCACCGAGTGCCTCAACAACCTCGAACAGGGCAACGTCGCGATGTGGTACGACGCGACCTCGGCCGCCGGGGCCCTCGAGTCCGCGGACTCCCCCGTCCGCGGCAAGATCGGCTACGTCGCCGCTCCGGTCATGCACACCCCCAGCTCCGGGTGGCTCTACACCTGGTCGTGGGGCATTCAGCAGGCCAGCACGAAGAAGCAGAACGCCTGGAAGTTCATCTCCTGGGCCTCCAGCGCGGCCTACGAGAAGCTGGCGGGCTCCGAGCTCGGTTGGTCGAGGGTGCCGGCCGGGAAGCGGTCCTCGACGTACACGAATCCCCAGTATCTCAAGGCGGCGGGCGCGTTCGCGGCGCCCACGCTGGCAGCTCTCGAGAGCGCCGACCCCCGCAACCCTGGGCTGCAACCCCGACCTGCCATCGGGATCCAGTTCGTCGACATCCCGGAGTTCCCCGACCTGGGCACGCGGGTGTCCCAGGACATCAGTTCGGCCACCGCCGGGCGGCTGAGCGTCACGGCCGCGCTGAACCGCGGTCAGCAGCTCGCCTCGGACGTGGCGGACCGCTACCGCTCACGACGCGCGGTGGCCACTGCTCCGGGCCCCGCAGTAGCCAAGGAGAGGGCGCCATGAGCGTTGCTGTCGACGTCGGTGACCGGGCCGCGTCCCGCCGGCAGGGCGGTGCGAGCCGCAGCCTCCGGCGGTCCGGCGACTGGGCCAGGCGCGTCCCCCTGCTCCCGGCTCTGATCTTCACCATCGTCGTCACGCAGCTGCCCTTCGTGGCCACGCTCGTCATCTCGTTCATGAACTGGAACGCGTACTACCCGAACGAACGCGGCTTCGCCGGGTTCGCCAACTTCCGCAGCGTCCTCACCGACGTGGCGATGCGCGACGCCATCATCACGACGATCGAGCTGACGGTGACGGTCGTCGCGGTCAGCCTGCTACTCGGTCTCGTCGTCGCGCTGCTCCTCGACCGCAGCTTCCTGGGACGGGGCGCCGTACGGACCATGATGATCACGCCGTTCCTGGTCGTGCCGGTGGCCGCGGCCCTGCTGTGGAAGCACGCGCTCTACAACCCGGAGTACGGCCTGCTCAACGGTGTCCTGAAGGGGGTGTGGGGCCTGTTCGGCGCCGCCGGCAGCGCCCCCCAGCCGGACTGGATCACCCAGATGCCGCTGCTGTCGGTGGAGATCGCGCTCATCTGGCAGTGGACGCCGTTCATGATGCTGATCCTGCTGGCCGGGCTGCAGAGCCGACCCCTCGACGTCATCGAGGCCGCCCGCATCGACGGCGCCGGCTCGTGGCAGATCTTCCGGTACATGACCTTCCCGCACCTGCGGCAGTACCTCGAGCTCGGTGCGCTCCTCGGCTCCATCTACATCGTCCAGAACTTCGACTACGTCTTCACCATCACCTCGGGCGGGCTGGGCACCGCGAACCTGCCGTACGCGATCTACCAGACCTTCTACCAGGCGCACGACTACGGCCGGGCGTCCGCCGCGGGCGTCGTGGTCGTCATCGGGACCATCCTCATCGCCACCCTCGCGCTGCGGACGGTGTCGAGCCTGTTCCGTGAGGAGACCTCGCGATGACGACGCTCACGAAAGCCGAACCGGCGCCTGAGAGCCGCACTGCCGGGAGCGCGCCGCACCGCAAGCGGCCGCGCGAGGGCAGCCGCCTGCTGGGCTTTCTCGCCTGGGTCATCGGCATCCTCTTCGTCCTGCCGGTGCTCTGGATGCTGCTCACTTCGCTGCACAGCGAGTCGGACGCGGCGACCAACCCGCCCAAGCTGGCCGCCCCCCTCACGTTGCAGGGCTACCGGGAGTTCTTCGGGGCGTCGAGCGGTGCCAGCCCCTGGCCATCGCTGCTCAACTCCTTGACGGCGAGCGTGATCTCCACGCTGCTCGTGCTGGCGCTCGCCATACCGGCGGCGTACGCCCTGTCGATCCGGCCGGTGCGCAAGTGGACCGACGTCCTGTTCTTCTTCCTGTCCACGAAGATGCTCCCCGTCGTCGCCGGGCTGCTGCCGATCTACCTGTTCGCCCAGAAGGTCCATCTGCTGGACAACATCTGGCTCCTCATCGTCCTGTACACGTCGATGAACCTGCCGATCGCGGTCTGGATGATGCGGTCGTTCCTCGCGGAGGTCCCCGTCGAGATGCTCGAGGCGGCCTCGGTGGACGGTGCCGGCCTGACCCGGACCCTGACCCAGGTCGTGGGCCCCGTCGTGATGCCGGGGATCGCCGCCACGTCCCTGATCTGCTTCATCTTCAGCTGGAACGAGCTGCTGTTCGCCCGGGTGCTCACGGCGACCGTCGCCCAGACGGCACCGGTGTTCCTCACCGGGTTCGTGACGAGCCAGGGGCTGTTCCTGGCCAAGGTCTGCGCGGCGGCCCTGGTGGTGTCCCTGCCGGTGATGATCGCGGGGTTCGCGGCGCAGGACAAACTCGTCCAGGGCCTCTCGCTCGGCGCCGTCAAGTGAGCACTCCCGGATACGTGCGGGCACGCCGATGACGAGCATGCGGGCCGCCGTGCTCCGGGACGTCCACGACGTCACCATCGAGGAGCGGCCGATCCCGACCCCCGGACCGGACGAGGTACTCGTACGCGTCGGCTCGGTCGGGATCTGCGGCTCCGACGTCCACTACTACGAGAGCGGCCGCATCGGCCCATACGTCGTCGACAAGCCGCTGGTGCTCGGCCACGAGGCGGGTGGCGAGGTGGTCGAGGTCGGGGAACGCGTGCTGGGCCTGCGGGCCGGCCAGCGCGTGTCACTCGAGCCCGGCGTGCCGTGCCGGTCGTGTCAGCAGTGCCGGGCCGGCCGCTACAACCTGTGTCCGGGCGTGCAGTTCTTCGGGACGCCACCGTTCGACGGGGCCCTGTGCGAGTACGTGAGCATGCCGGCGGACTTCGTCTACCCCGTGCCGGACGCCTTGAGCGACGATGCCGCGGGACTGCTGGAGCCGCTGTCCGTGGCCGTATGGGCGTGCCGGCTCGGCAGCGTCAGTGCCGGGTCGCGGGTTCTCGTGACGGGCGCGGGTCCCATTGGGCTGATCGCCGCACAGACCGCCTTCGCCTTCGGGGCGGCGGACGTTGTCGTCACCGACGTCAACCCCCAGCGGCTGGCCGCGGCAGAGCAGCTCGGTGCCCGGACGCTCGACGTGTCGACGACCGCCGTCGAGGACAGCGGCTTCGTCCCCGACGTCCTGCTCGAGTGCTCCGGCAACGCCCGCGCCACGAGTGCGGCCGTCCGTACGGTGGCGCCGCGCGGCCGGGTGATCCTCATCGGCATGGGGTCGGACGAGGTCAGCCTGTCGCTGCCGTACCTGCAGAACCACGAGCTGACCGTGCAGGGCGTCTTCCGGTACGCGAACACGTGGCCCACCGCGATCGCCCTGGCGGCCAGCGGTGCGGTGCAACTCGACCAGCTGGTCAGCCGCCACTTCGGGCTCGACGCTGTCGAGGAGGCGCTGACCGTCCACAGGCAGGACCCGTCGGCCCTCAAGGTGGTAGTCCGACCAGGTGAGTAGTCATGAGAACGGCGCCGGCCGGTACGAGGAGGGTCACGATGGCTTCTGTCACGTTCAGTAAGGCGACCCGGATCTACCCGAGCGTGCCGAGACCGGCCGTCGACGCCCTGGACCTGGAGATCGAGGACGGCGAGTTCCTCGTCCTCGTCGGACCGTCCGGCTGCGGCAAGTCGACCAGCTTACGGATGCTGGCCGGTCTCGAGGAGGTGGACGAAGGCTCGATCCTCATCGGCGACCGGGACGTGACCAACCTCAAGCCCAAGGACCGGGACATCGCGATGGTGTTCCAGAACTACGCCCTCTACCCGCACATGACCGTCGGCGACAACATGGGCTTCGCCCTCAAGATTGCCGGCAACAGCAAGGAGGAGATCGGCAAGCGGGTGGCGGAGGCGGCCAGGATCCTCGACCTCGAGCAGTTCCTCGACCGCAAACCGAAGGCGCTGTCCGGCGGACAGCGGCAGCGGGTGGCGATGGGGCGGGCGATCGTGCGGTCGCCCCAGGTCTTCCTCATGGACGAGCCGCTGTCCAACCTCGATGCCAAGCTGCGTGTCCAGACGCGGACCGAGATCGCGGCGCTGCAGCGCCGGCTGGGCGTGACGACGGTCTACGTCACGCACGACCAGGTCGAGGCGATGACGATGGGCGACCGCGTCGCGGTGCTCAAGGACGGCATCCTCCAGCAGGTCGACACGCCGCTGCGGCTCTACCAGCAGCCGGTCAACGTCTTCGTCGCCGCCTTCATCGGCTCGCCCGGCATGAACATCGGCCACTTCGAGCTCGACGGTGAGGAAGCCGCCCTGGGCCGGGCCCGGCTGCGACTCTCGCGGGCGACGCTGGACGCGCTCCGCGAGGAGGGCGCCGACCGTCTCGTGCTGGGCTTCCGGCCGGAGGCACTCGAGCAGGTCGGTGCCGACGAACCGGGCGCCTTCCCCGTCCAGGTCTCGGTGATCGAGGAGCTCGGCTCGGACGCCTTCCTCTACGGGGCGTTGACCGACATCCCGGGGTCATCGGTGGACGGCAGCCACATCATCGCCCGGGTGGACCCGAGCCGCCCGCCGGCGAAGGGCGACGTGGTCCACCTGCGTGTACGGCCGGGCATGCAGCACATCTTCTCGGAGTCGACCGGTCGCCGGCTGCCCGACTGACAGGCGGAGGTCTTCCCATGAGCGGGCTCTCCGCCGCCACCCTGCCGGCCCTGAGCGGGACGATGCCCGTACCCGGATACGACCGGTCGCAGGTGAGCACCGGGATCGTGCACTTCGGTGTCGGCGGGTTCCACCGCGCCCACGAGGCGATGTACCTCGACCGGCTGATGAACGCCGGCCAGGCGCTCGACTGGGGCATCTGCGGCATCGGGGTCCTGCCCGGCGACGCGCGGATGCAGACGGCCCTCGACGCACAGGATCGCCTTTACACGCTCATCGTCAAGCACCCGGACGGCAGTTTGGAGCCGCGGGTGATCGGCTCGATCGTGGAGTACCTGTTCGCCCCCCACGACCCGGAGGCCGTCATCGAGAAGATGGCCTCGCCCACGACCCGGATCGTCTCGCTGACGGTCACCGAGGGCGGATACAACATCGATCCGGTCACGGGGGACTTCGAGGCCGACGATCCCGCCGTACGCCAGGACCTGCAGCCCGGTGGCACGCCGGCGACCGTCTTCGGGCTGGTCACCGAGGCGCTGGCCCGCCGCCGTAGCCGCGGACTGGAGTCCTTCACGGTGATGTCGTGCGACAACATCGAGGGCAACGGCGACGTGGCCCGCCGCGCCTTCACCGCCTTCGCCGGGCTCCGGGACCCGGAGCTGGGCTCATGGGTCGGCACGGAGGTGCCGTTCCCGAACTCGATGGTCGACCGCATCACGCCGGTCACGACCGACGAGGACCGGGCCCTGCTCGCGGAGCAGTTCGGGGTGCAGGATGCGTGGCCGGTCGTCTGCGAACCGTTCACGCAATGGGCGCTGGAGGACCACTTCGGCACGGGACGGCCGCCGCTGGAGGACGCCGGCGTGCAGCTCGTCAAGGACGTCCGGCCGTACGAGCTGATGAAGCTGCGTCTGCTCAACGCGAGCCACCAGGCGCTCTGCTACCTGGGCTATCTCAGTGGCTACCGCTACGCGCACGAGGTCTGCCAGGACCCCCTGTTCAGCGGGTTCCTGCGCGCGTACATGGACCGCGAAGCGACGCCGACCCTGTCCCCGGTGCCCGGGATCGACCTGGAGGAGTACAAGACGACGCTCATCGAGCGGTTCGCGAACCCCGAGATCCGCGACACCCTGGCCAGGCTGTGCGCGGACAGCTCGGACCGCATCCCCAAGTGGCTGCTGCCCGTCATCCGGGAGCAGCTCGCGTCCGGCGGCGACATCGGACGATCCGCCCTCGTCGTGGCCGCATGGGCCCGGTACGCCGAGGGTGTGGACGAGCAGGGCGCGCCGATCGAAGTGGTGGACCGGCTGCGCGACCCGTTGATGGCGGCTGCGGCGCGGCAGCGCTCCGAGCCGACCGCCTTCATCGCGCAGCGGCAGGTCTTCGGGGACCTCGTGGACGAGCCGCGCTTCGTGGCCGCCTACATGCAGGCGCTGCAGTCGCTGCACGAGCGCGGCGCCCGCTCGACCCTCGCGAGCCTGACCAGCCAAGGCAACCCCGAGCCCGCCGACGCCACCTGATCCGCTGGGCCCTGACCCCCCTGGCGCCGTACCCCGGTTTGCGGAACTTCCACAGCACCCTGGTGCTGTGGAAGTTCCGTAACCGCCTGCCGCTGGGCCCGGCGGGTTCCGCAGCCACACGCCGCAGCACTGGCTGCGTCCGCAGGCATACTGCATCCGGCGACACCGTTTGCGTCCGGCCGATCGTGGCTCGGGAGCCACAGCTACCCGGACGCAGGCTGCTGGCGGTCTGTCAGACCTCAGTCCAGGCCCGCGCGAGGAGGTCGCGGGTCTCGGGCAGCAGCTGCGGCAGCACCTTGGTGTGGCCGATCACCGGCATGAAGTTGGTGTCCCCACCCCAGCGCGGTACGACGTGCTGGTGCAGGTGCGCGGCGATGCCGGCGCCCGCGACGGCGCCGAGGTTCATGCCGACGTTGAAGCCCTGCGCGCCGCTGGCGTGCCGGATCGCCCGTAGGGCGTGCTGCGTGAGCGTCGCCAGCTCGGCCGTCTCCTCCGGCGTCAGCTCGTCGTACGACGACGCGTGCCGGTACGGCACCACCATCAGGTGGCCCGAGTTGTACGGGTACAGGTTGAGCACGACGTACGCCGCGTGGCCGCGCGCGACGATGAGGCCCTGCTCGTCCGGCATCCCGGGGATCTCGCAGAACGGGCACTGCTCCCCGTCCTCCGACGGCTTGCCCTCCCCCTTGATGTACGCCATCCGATGGGGGGTGTAGAGCCGCGCGAAGGCGTCCCGGAGCCCGGCGCCGGCCTGCTCCTCGTGCTCCGGCTCGGGCACCGTCACGTGCGGTTCCGCACCGCCGCGACGATCCGCTCGACCGCCTCGTCGACCGGGATGCCGTTGTCCTGGGTGCCGTCGCGGAACCGGAACGAGACCGCCCCGGCCGCGATGTCGTCCGCACCCGCGATGAGCATGAACGGCACCTTCTGCTTCTGTGCGTTGCGGATCTTCTTCTGCATCCGATCGTCGGAGGTGTCGACCTCCACCCGGATGCCTTCGGCCCGCAGGCGCTTGGCCACGTCCAGCAGGTACCCGTCGAAGTCCGCGTGCACCGGGATGCCCACCACCTGCACGGGCGCCAGCCAGGCCGGGAAGGCACCGGCGTAGTGCTCGAGGAGGACGGCGAAGAAGCGCTCGATCGAACCGAACAGCGCACGGTGGATCATCACGGGGCGCTGCCGGGTGCCGTCGGCGGCCTGGTACTCCAGCTCGAACCGCTCCGGCAGGTTGAAGTCGAGCTGGATCGTCGACATCTGCCAGGTCCGGCCGATGGCGTCACGCGCCTGGACGGAGATCTTCGGGCCGTAGAAGGCGGCGCCGCCCGGGTCGGGAACGAGCTCGAGACCGGACGCGGTCGCCACCTCCTCGAGCACGCGGGTTGCCTCCTCCCAGGTGGCGTCGTCGCCGACGTACTTCACCGGGTCCTTGGTCGACAGCTCGAGGTAGAAGTCGGTGAGACCGTAGTCGCGGAGCAGGTCCAGGACGAACGTCAGGAGGCTGGTGAGCTCGTCGCGCATCTGCTCGCGGGTGCAGTAGATGTGCGCGTCGTCCTGGGTGAAGCCGCGGGCCCGGGTGAGCCCGTGCACGACGCCGCTCTTCTCGTAGCGGTAGACGGTGCCGAACTCGAACAGCCGCAGGGGCAGTTCCCGGTAGGACCGCCCACGTGCTCCGAAGATCAGGTTGTGCATCGGGCAGTTCATCGGCTTGAGGTAGTAGGCCGTGCCCTCGTCGAGCTCCATCGGCGGGTACATGCCCTCGGAGTACCAGTCGAGGTGGCCGCTGCGCTCGAACAGCGTCCCCTTGGTGATGTGCGGGGTGTTGACGAACTCGTAGCCCTCCTCGACGTGCCGCCGGCGGGAGTACTCCTCCATCTCCATGCGGACGACGCCGCCCTTGGGGTGGAAGACCGCGAGGCCCGACCCGATCTCGTCGGGGAACGAGAACAGGTCCAGCTCCTGGCCCAGCTTCCGGTGGTCGCGCTTCTCGGCCTCCTCGAGCAGGTGCAGGTGCTCCTTGAGCGCGTCCTTCGACTCCCACGCGGTCCCGTAGATGCGCTGCAGCTGCTGGTTGGCCTGGTCGCCGCGCCAGTACGCCGCCGCCGACCGCATGATCTTGTACGCCGGGATGTCCCGGGTGGTCGGCAGGTGCGGCCCCCGGCACAGGTCCTTCCAGACGGTGGCGTCGCCGACGAGGTTGTCGTAGATCGTCAGCTCGGACCCGCCGACCTCGACGTCCTCCCCCGAGTCGCCGGAGCCCTTCAGGCCGATCAGCTCGAGTTTGAACGGCTCGGCGGCCAGTTCGGCGCGGGCGTCGTCCTCGCTGACGACCCGGCGGCTGAAGCGCTGACGCTGCCGGGTGATGTCGCTCATCTTCTTCTCGATCGCCGTGAGGTCCTCGGGCGTGAAGGGTCGCTCGGGCAGGAAGTCGTAGTAGAAGCCGTCCTTGATGGGCGGGCCGATGCCCAGCCGGGTGCCCGGGAACAGCTCCTGCACCGCCTGCGCCAGGACGTGGGCGGCGGAGTGCCGCAGCACCGCGCGGCCGTCCTCGCTGCCGTACGGCACTGCCTCGACGATGTCACCGTCGACGACGACGTGGGCGAGGTCGCGCAGCTCACCGTTCACCCTGGCCACCGCCGTGTCCTTGACACCCGCCTCGCGGAGCAGCTCGCCCGTCGTACGGCCCGCTCCGTCCGCTGACACGGTCAGGACGGACGCGGGTTCAGACACGGTGAGCACTCCTGGAAAGCCGGAACGGGTGGAACCCCGAGCCTAGTGGCGGGGTCCCACCCGTTCGCAGGGGTTGAGCGTCGTGTCAGCAGACGCCGGCGATCACGCCTCAGACGACCGAGCGTCCAGGGTGATGTCGACGCCGGTGAGGGCCTTGCTCACGGGGCAGCCGGCCTTGGCCTGCTCGGCGACCTTCAGCACGGCCGCCTCGTCGAGGCCACCGACCTCGGCGCGCACGTGCAGGGTGATGCCGGTCAGGCGGAACCCGCCGGCCGGGTCCGGTCCGAGCGAGACGTCCGCGGTGACCTCGACCGACTCAGGCGTGCCGCCGGCCTCCGCCGCGAGTGCGGAGAACTGCATCGCGTAACAGGCGGAGTGCGCGGCCGCGATCAGTTCCTCGGGGCTGGTCGTGCCTCCGGCGTCGTCGGCTGCGCGCTTGGGGAACGAGACCTCGTACGTGCCGACCTTGCTGCTGGACAGCTCGACCTGTCCCGAGCCGTCCTGAAGGCCGCCGTTCCAGGCGGTGCGTGCGGTACGGGTGGGCATAAGAGTCTCCTCATGGGCGGGGATCATGGTCAGGGATCCGACGGTGGCTGCACGTACCCGGGTGGCCGCGCTGTTCCCCGCACGACCGGCGGATCCGTCCGGCGGCATACCGATGCCCCGTCCGGATCAGGCTCATCAGAACGGGGCATCGGTCGGTGCTGTCGGGTTGGCGGGGTCAGGCGCGCGCGCCTCGGCCCTTGAAGATGGAGTACCCGCCGGGGCCGACGAGGCACGCGACGATCAGGAGCACGATGCCCAGGAGGATGGCCCCGGAGAGCAGCTTGACGATGCCCACGACGGCCAGGATGACGGCGATGATCCACAGGAGAAAGTTCATGCAGCGCGTCTACCCCGCGTTGATCCAGTACATACCTGTGGACTTCAGCGGGCCGTTCCCTGCTGCCACAGGGTGGGGTAGGCGAGCTCACTGACCACCCGCGCGACCGTCGAGCGATGCCACCGCAGCCCGCGGGGGGTCTGGAAACCCTCCGCGTTCAAGGCCGCGGCGATGGTGGTCAGGGAGGCTCCCTCCCGGTGCAGGGCCATGAGGCGGTGCAGCCCGTGCTCGGCCGTCACCTGCTCGCGGCGACCGGCCGGCGGACCGTCGGCGTTCACCGGAGTGAGGTCGAACTTGCGGTGCGGCAGCCCGGCGACCAGGTCCTCGAGCGACTGGAGCGGCAGGGCCGGGCTCCACAGGAAGCCCTGGCCCCACATGCAGCCGAGCCGGCGCAGCAACGCCAGCTGCTCCGGGGTCTCGACCCCTTCCGCGATCGACGTGAGCCGCAGGGTGCGGGCCAGGTCGATGATCGAGGCCACGATGGCCAGGGAGTCCGCGTCGCGGGTCATGTTCTCGACGAACGACCGGTCGATCTTCAGGCTGGCGACGGGCAGCCACGACAGGTAGGCCAGCGAGCTGTGGCCCGTGCCGAAGTCGTCGATCGACGCGGTGACCCCCCGCTCGGCGAGGCGCTGGAGAATCCCGCGCGCCCTGTCCGGGTCGTCCATGACCGCGCCCTCGGTGATCTCCAGGTTCAGCCCGGCTCCGGTCTCACCGCCGCGCCGCAGCGCCTCACCCACGGTGTCCTCGAGGTTGCCCTCGCTGAGGTGGCGGGCCGAGACGTTGACCGAGACCCGCACCGACGCGCCGAGCGCGCGACGCAGGTCCGGCAGCTCCCGACAGGCGCGGGTGAGCGCCCAGCTGTCGAACGCCGGGGCGAGGCCGAGGGACTCCGCCACGGCGACGAAGGCAGGAGGGCTCATGTCGCCCCGGGTCGGGTGGTGCCAGCGGGTGAGCGCCTCGACGCCCACGACCTGGCCGTTGGTGAGGTCCACGAACGGCTGGTAGTGCAGGTCGAGCTGCTCGCCGGCGATGGCCTCACGCAGGTCGTTGCCGATCACCAGCCGGTTCGCCGCGTCGTCCGCGATCGCCACGTCGAAGACCTGAACGCGCCCGCGGCCGCGGGACTTCGCGTGGTACATGGCGGCATCGGCGAACCGCAGCAACTCCTCGGACGACTCCGACTCGGAGGCCGTGATGCCGACGCTGGCGCTGACGTAGACCCGGTTGCCCTCGATGTCGAAGGGCTCGGCGAGCGCCGTGAGCAGCCGCTCCGCGAGCGCCCCGGCCTCGGCCTCGTCGGCGTCGTCGGCCACGACCACGAACTCGTCGCCGCCGAACCGCGCCACCGTGTCGCCCGGCCGGACGGCAGCGGACAGCCGGTGGGCCACGGCGATCAGCAGGCGGTCGCCCGCCGCATGACCCCAGGAGTCGTTGACCAGCTTGAACTGGTCGAGGTCGGCGAACAGCACCGCCAACGAACCGCCCGGTCGCCGGCTGCGCCGGGCCAGCGCCTGGTCGAGCCGGTCGGTGAGCAGGGTGCGGTTGGCGAGCCCGGTCAGGTCGTCGTACAGGGCCCGCCTCCGGAGCTCTTCCTCCGCCAGCCGCGCGGCCGTGACGTCGGAGATCATCGCGAGCGAGCCCACCATGCCCTCCTCGCCGGTCAGCGGGCTGGCGCTCACCGCCAGCACCCGCCGGCTGCCGTCCGGGTGCGCGTACGCGATTTCGTAGGCCTCCGGTCCCCGCTCGTGCCGGCGCCGCAGCCGGTCGACCATGGGCTGGGGCTCCTCGGGAGCGAGCACGTCCATGGCGGCCGTCGCGTACAGCGCCTCGACCGAGACGCCGAGGATCTCGGCGAGCTTCTGGTTGGCGAAGAAAGTCTGCCCCGCCGGGGTCATGCCCCAGATGCCCTCCTGGGCGGTCTCGGCGATCGCGCGGTAGCGGGCCTCGGACTCGCGCAGGGCCTGCTCCGCCTGGACCCGCGCGGTCACGTCCTTCGCGTTACAGACGATTCCGGCGATGTCGGGGTCGGCCAGCCGGTTGGTCAGCACCTCTTCCGCCCACCGGTACTCCCCCGCGGCGTTGCGGATGCGCAGCAGCACGGTCTGGCTGCGTTCGGGCTCGTCGAGCACAGCCTGGAAGGCCTGGCGTACCGGCTCTTCGTCGTCGGGGTGCAGGTAGGTGAAACCGACGTCCCCCAGCACCTTGTCCGAGTCGTGGCCCAGGGCGTTCGCCGACGAATAGGACACGTGCAGCATCCGGCCTTCGGCGTCCAGGAGGACGGCCCAGTCGCTCGCCTGCTGCCCGAGCGCCTGTCGCAGCGCTTCACCGCGGCTCAAGGCCCGTTCGGCCTGCCGCAGACGCGTCAGGTCCTGGATGAACACCGACAGCGCCTCGGGCCGGCCCTCCTCATCGGTGAGCAGCGCGCCGTACACGAGCACCGGGACGGGCGTCCCGTCCCGCTGGGCGACCACGCGCTCCCAGATGTGCTCGTGCGGCTGATCCGCACCGACGCCGGCGAGCCAGTCGGCGGGCGACGCGCTGTCGCTCGCGTGTCGGAGGTCGAGGATGGACCGGCCGACGACCTCGTCGCTGTCCACCAACCGACAGAAGGCCGGATTCGCGCTGAGGATCTGCCCCTCGGGGCTGATCACGGCCTGCGGCAGCGGGACGTCCTCGTAGCGCGAGCGGTACCGGCGCTCGCTGGCCTCGAGCGCCCGCCGGGTGCCCTCGGTACTGCCGTCCTGGAATGGCCTACCCGGCCCCTGGTCCGATGGGTGCCCGGCCACAGTCATGCCCCCCAGTGTCATCCCGATCGCGCTCGGCGGTCCCCGGTGTCGGAGAAAGGTCGCCCGCTCTTGACGGTTTCAGGGTCCGTCGGGGACTGGCCACCGCGGGAGACGTGATCCCGCGAGGAACGGGGGAAGGATCGGCTGTACGGGCCGCGTCATGAGGGTTAGGCGACGCCTCCGTGCCAGATCCGGGTGGGCGTACGTGGTGTCGAACCACGGACCTCTCGCGTGTGAAGCGAGCGCTCTACCGCTGAGCTATACGCCCGGAAACGATGCCGCGAAGACTACCCGAAGGTCCCGAGAACCCGGTCCACCACGCCGAATCGGCGCGCACCCGCGACAAGGAAGACCGCGAGCAGCAGGCCGCCGCCGGTCACGAGGCTGGTGTGGACCGGCTTGCGCTTCGCCAGCTGCCAGGCCACCTGGCCCTGCTCCGCCGCCCGGTCCCGAAGCCGTTCCGCCCAGGCGAACTCCGTGGACCAGATGTAGAGGCCCAGCAGCACCGGCGGGATGGTCAGCGGCCCCGGCAGCACGATGAGAACGCCACCGAGCACCACGAACAACGCACCGAGCACGAAGACACCGGCCCGCAGCACCCAGGTGCCGCCGCGGGTGCGCCGCATGCGCGCCCGCCATCCCTTCACACTGCCTGGCATGCAGAGATTCTGCCCGACGTCCCGGTCGGGCGGGCTCAAAGCGGCGGTGATGCGGGCGGTCAGGTGGGCGGTCAGGCGGGCATCGTGCCGTCGGCCACGGGCACCGAACCGGGCAGCGCCGGTGCCCGTCGACCGGGTTCGCGGGTCACCGCGAGACCGGCCATACCTCCGGCTACGGGGGTCATCTTCATGTCGCGGACCACGTCGACGCCGTTCCCACGCACGTCGAAGGTTCCGACCGCTCTCACCACGCCGTACTGCCCCTTCTGCCACAGCACGTACGTCGAGGCAGCCTCGTCGTTCGGGGCCAGACCGTCCACCACGAGCGAGACCGAGCCGTCGCGCACCACGGCGATCGCCACTTGCGTGCCCTTGTCGTCGCGCAGAGGTACGGCGTGCGCTCCGGCCGTGCCGAGCGACTGCACTGCCGCGGCGACGCGCTGGGCCCGCTGCTCGGTCATCGACTGGTCGTGGCGCAGGCCGATGTTCCAGACACCGAGGCCGAACACCAGGGCCGCTGCCGCGGCGATGCCCATCCACGCCCGCGGTCCCGACGCGCCGCTCCGGCGGCGTTCGCGGGCCGCAGCAACGTCGACCGGCTGGGCCAGGTCAGCCGGCCCGGCCGCTTCAGCCGACCCAACCACCTCAGCGGACCCAGGCACCTCAGCCGGCCCGGCCTGCGCAGTCGGTTCCGGCTTCAGCCGGCCGGAGTCCTGCATCCCGCGCCGGATCCCCTCCAGCGGTCCGTCGGGCAGGTCGACCGGCTCGGCGGCGTACGCCAGGTGGGCAAGGGTCTCGTGGTGTTCGGCCAACGCCCGTCGGCAGTGGTCGCAGCCGGCCAGGTGCGCACGGAAGACCTGCTCGTCGTCCGGCTCCAACGCGGCCAGAGCGTGGCCGGCGGCCAGTTCGGCGTAGCGCTCGTGGGTCTCGGGGCCGGTCACGGTGAGGTCCTCGGCGTCTCGTCGCTGTTGGGGCGTGGGCTGTCATGTGCTGTCGTGGTGTCGGAGATGCCGTCCAGTACGCCACGCAGGCGGCGCATCCCGGCGAGCATGCGGGTCTTGACGGTGCCCAGCGGCGTGTCGGTCAGGCCGGCGATCTCCCGCTGGGTATGACCGCCGAAGTAGGCCAGCGTCAACGCCTGGCGCTGCGCATCGGGCAGCGTCTGCAGCGCCTCCCGCACCCGGGTCCGTCGCATGAGGGACCAGACCTCGTCCTCGACCTGCGGCCCGTCGGACTCTCGGTCTTCCAGCGCTTCGGCCGTCGTCCGCCGACGCACGCTCTCCTCCCGGCGTACGGCGTCGACCGCCTTGTGGTGCGTCATCGACAGCAGCCAGGTCGAGAAGCCGCCGCGGGCCGGATCGAACCGGGACGCATCCCGCCAGACGGTCAGGAACACCTCCTGGACGACGTCCTGCGCGAACTGCTCGTCGGCGAGGATCCGGCGCGCCAGGCCATAGCAGGGCCGGCCGTAGCGTCGGTAGAGCGCTTCGAGGGCACCGCCATCGCCGCCCGTCACCCGCGCGACCAGCGCGCGGTCGTCCAGACCGTCGTACCGGTCCTGGCCGTGGGCTGACACCGGGCTGTCGGTGTCGTCCGTGCCCGACCGGCTCCGGGGCAGCGTCACGGTTGTCCTCACGGAAGTCGTTCGCACGAGCCGGCCGGACGGATGGGGTGATCCGGACGTTACCCGTGCGGCGCCGGTCACCGCAGAGGCGCGACTGATACCCGCTCCGGTTAGACACCGTCCTCGCGGGGGACTCCTACGCCCAGAGGATGCCCCACCCGATGTCCTGCCAGGAGGCCCGGTCATGTCGCTCCGCCCCACCTGCGTCAGCAGCTCTCTGCAGCTGCGACTGGTCGTCGCGGGCGCGGCGCCGCTCCCCGTGCGGGCCGAGCTGCGTTACGACGTCCTGGACCCGTACGCCGTCCAGATCTCCTTCCACACCGGCGGCCCGGACGGCGAGGTCGTGGAGTGGACCTTCGCCCGCCAGCTGCTGACCGACGGCGTCGCCGGCCCGGTCGGCGAAGGCGACGTCCAGGCGTGGCCGTCGTCCGGCGCGGGCCTGCCGGTCGTGTGCCTCTCACTGTCGTCCCCTTCGGGCCGGGCGCTGTTCGAGTTGCCGTTGCAGGGCCTGGTCGACTTCCTCGGACAGACGTACGCCGCCGTGCCGACCGGGTCGGAGAGCGACCACGTCGACGTCGAGGCCGAGCTGGCGCTGCTGCTCTGGGCCGAGCCGGAGACCTGACCTGACCCGACCCCGAAGGCCTGCTGTCTGCTAAGGTTCCGACCTGTCGAGCAGGGCTTTTCCGCCTGCGACACGCGGACGTGGCTCAGTGGTAGAGCATCACCTTGCCAAGGTGAGGGTCGCGGGTTCGAATCCCGTCGTCCGCTCGGAAGGCGCCCTCGGGCGTCTCTCGCTGGTACCGGTACCCGGTCCCGGCCGGGTGGCCGAGTGGCTTAGGCAAGGGCCTGCAAAGCCCTGTACGCGGGTTCGATTCCCGCCCCGGCCTCACGCCACCCGAGACAACTGCACAGGCAAGGGCGATTGGCGCAGTCTGGTAGCGCGCTTCCCTGACACGGAAGAGGTCACAGGTTCAAGTCCTGTATCGCCCAC
>JAOPWV010000208.1 GCA_025965475.1 Frankiales bacterium
GTCGCGCGCCCGCCGCGCCCGCCGCGCGCGGTCTCGCCGGCACCGGACGACGACGAGACCTTCCTGCGCGGTCTACGGGACCGGGCCGAGGAGCAGCGCCGCCGCGGCGACCAACAGCGCAAGACCGGCGAAGGCGAGGATCCCCGCACCTGACGGCGCGGGGCGATCGGCTAGGCGTAGGAGTGCAGGCCGACGACGAAGATGTTCACGACGTAGTAGTCGATGATGAGCGCGACGGCGGCGGCCACCGCGACCCAGGCGGCCTTGCGGCCCTTCCACCCGGCAGTGGCGCGGGCGTGCAGGTACCCGGCGTAGAGCACCCAGGTGATGAACGACCAGGTCTCCTTCGGGTCCCAGCCCCAGTACCGGCCCCAGGCCGCCTCGGCCCAGATCCCCCCGGCGATGATCGCGAAGGTCCAGACCGGGAACGCGAAGGCGATCACGACGTACGCCGACCGGTCGAGGGACGCCGCGGCCGGCAGGGCCCGGCCGAGCGAGACCGGGAAGCGGATCGCGCTGCCGGCGACCGTGCGCTCGTCGAACCGCGACCGGACCAGGTACAGCAGCGCGATGACACCGGACAGCAGGAACGCACCGGACGCCGTCACCGCGGCGGCGACGTGGATCTTGATCCAGTACGAGTTCAGCGCGGGAACGAGCGGGCCGACCTTCGTGTAGAGGACGGTGCCGGCCAGGCCGAGGTACAGCACCACCGGCAGCATGACGAAGGCCCCGAGGCCGCGGTCGACCTTGCCCCGGGCGACGAGGACGAGGAAGCCCGTGACCGCGACCAGGGCGGCGGTGCACGAGAACTCGTACATGTTCCCCCAGGGCAGCCGGTCGGCGGCGATGCCGCGCGTCACGACGGAGCCCAGGTGGATCAGCCAGCCGAGCGCGGTCAGGCCCAGCGCGAGGGAACCCGCCCAGCCCTTCTCCCGGCTGGGCGCGGGGGACACGGCCGGCTCGGTCAGCGGCGGTCCGCCTGCGCCGGCCAGCACCCGGCTGGGGGCCGCCCGCAGCGCCGGTTCGGCCAGCACGCGGCGGGCCCGCCGGGTGGCCTGGTCGCCGGCGAAGCCGAGCATGGCCAGGGCGTAGACCACCACCGCGGCGAACAGCAGGGAGTCGCTCAGGTGTGCCACGTCACTCCTTGTCCGCCTCGCGGGGCGGGATCTTCTCGCGCAGCCGGCCGGTCAATTCCTCGAACTCCGCCGCAAACGTGTCCGGGTCGGTACGCGCGAGGCCGCCGACTTCGACCACCGTACGTGGCGTACCTGTGCCATCGCCTGCCGGGACGGCGCGCACCCACAGCCGTCGGCGCCGGATGAACAGCGACAGGCACAGCCCGAGCACGATCCCGCAGGACGCGAGCAGCGCGATGCCCTTGCCCGGGTCCTGGGTCACCTGGAAGGTCGCCCACTCCGTCGTGTCGACGAAGGTGATGCTCCCGCCGCCAGGCAGCTGCCAGCTCTGGCCGGTGGCGAGCAGGTGGGCCTTGCCGCTGTCGATCGGGGTCAGCCGGCGCCGATCCAGGGTGTAGACGGACCCCGGGACGCCGGCGTCGATGCCCAGGTCGCCGCGGAAGCCGACGACCGTGAGCGCCGGGCTCTGCGCCGCCGGGTGGGTGGAGGTCACGCGGCCCGTCGCCGGGTCCTGCACGGTCGTCGGCGTGAACACGCCGTCGAAGGCGATCTGCTGGCCGCGGGTGTCGGGCACCTTGATGGTGCAGTTGCTGACGAACTTGGTGTCCTGCGGCAGGCACGGCACCGTCTGGTCGAAGGCGACCGTCCCGTCGACGTCGCGGACGACGACCCGGGGCGCGTAGCCATGGCCGAGCAGGTACACCTTCGCCGCACCCACGTGCAGCGGGTGGTTGACCCGGATGTCGTAGGGCCGCAGCGGCGCGTCCGCGTTCGGTGCGAAGCGCACCTTGGCGTCGAAGGTGCGGGCCTTGCCGTCCTCGCCGTACGTCGCCCGGAAGTCGTCGAGGGTGAAGTGCAGCGGCACCAGGCTGCCCTCGGTGAACCGCCGACCCGGGTGGATGTCGTCGAAGTTGAGGACCGCGTTCGCGAAGCCGGTCCCCTCCTTGACGAGCACGGTGCCCTTGAAGCCGTAGAACGCGCCGACGGCGATGCCGACGAGCAGGACCACCAGCGAGACGTGGAAGATCAGGTTGCCGGTCTCACGCAGGTAGCCCTTCTCGGCGGAGACCGCGTTGCCGCGGCGTACGGCGCGCCAGCGCCCGGACCGCAGCGCACGCCGGGCCGCCTCGAGCACCTCCTCGACGGACGCATCGGTCTCCCAGCTCCCCGAGACGGGCAGCCGGGTGAGGGTGCCGGGCGCCTGCGGCGGCGGCTTGCGCAGCGCGCGGGCGTGCAGCCGGATCCGCGGCACGAGACAGCCGGCCAGCGAGACGAACAGCAGCAGGTAGACCGCCGCGAACCAGGGCGCTGCGAACACGTCGAACAGCGACAGCCGGTCCAGCCACGGCGCCAGCCCCGGGTGCTGGGCCTTGTACTCGTTGACCCGGACCGGGTTGAGGCTGCGCTGCGGCAGGAACCCGCCGGGGATCGCGCCGAGGGCCAGCAGGAACAGCAACTGCAGCGCGGTGCGCATGCTGGTGAGCTGCCGCCAGGTGCGGCGCAGCGGTGCGAGCAGCTGCCGGGACCGCAGCGGGCCGACCGGCTCGGGAGCGGTCGACAGCCGTACGGCCGCGTCGTCGATCTCGGGCGTGGTCGTCATCTACAGCGCCGCCGGAGTGCTGGCGGCCAGGACCCGCAAGTGGATCATCAACTGCTCCCACAGCCCGGTGACGAGCAGCACGCCGACGAGGACCAGCAGCCCGCCGCCGACGGCCGTCACCACGGCGTAGTGGCGCTTCACGGCGTCGAACGCCCCGAGCGCGCGGCGGAAGGCCAGGCCGGCCAGGACGAACGGCACCCCGAGACCGAGGCAGTACGCCGCCGTCAGCAGTGCGCCGCGGCCGGCGCTGGCCTGCGTGTAGGCGAGCCCCTGCACGGCCGCCAGGGTGGGGCCGAGGCAGGGCGTCCACCCGACCCCGAACAGCACGCCGAGCAGCGGCGCGCCGGCCAGTCCGGCGGCGGGCAGCCGGTGGATGCGCACCTCCCGCTGCAGGCCCGGGATCAGCCCCATGAACGCCAGGCCGAGCACGATGGTGAACGCGCCGAGCACGCGCTCGATGACGGCCCGGTGCTCGATCAGGGTGGCGCCGAGGCCGCCGAACAGCAGTCCCTCGGTGACGAAGACGGCGCTGAAGCCGAGGACGAACAGCACGGTGCCCAGCAGGATCCGCCCGCGGTGCACGCGTACCGGCTCGGTGCGCACGAGGACGTCGCCGGCCGGGCGGGCGACGGGCCGGGTGTCGCCCAGGTCTGCCCCGGACAGGCCCGTGACGTACGACAGGTAGCCGGGGACCAGCGGCAGCACGCACGGGGACAGGAAGGACACCAGCCCGGCGATCGCCGCGACCGGGGCCGCGACGAGCAGCGGGCCGTCGACGACGGACCGGGCGAAGCTGTCGGCGAGACCCACGGTCAGGTCTTCTCCTTCGCCAGGACCTGCACCGGCCCGGACAGCTGGGCCTCGGTGACGCCGCCGCGGAACAGCCCGGCGAGCCGGCCCTGCCGGTCGATGAGCAGCGTGCTGGGCGGCACCTGCGGCACCAGCGTGCGGAACCGCGTGAGCAGCACGCCGGGCTGGTCGAACAGCGACGGGTACGGGACGTCGTGAACCTGGTCGAAGCGGACCGCGGCCGTGCGGTCGTCCTTGATGTTGACGCCGACGAACTCGACGCCGCTGGCCTTCATGTCGGTGGCCACCTTGACGAGGTACGGCGATTCCGCGCGGCAGGGTGGACACCACGAGGCCCAGAAGTTCACGACGACGACCTTCCCCTTGAGCGCGGCCACGTCCAACCGGCCACGGTCGATCGTCTCGCCACGAAGGGTCGGCGCGGGGTGGCGGTCGGCGATGGGCAGCAGGCCGGTCGAGCCGGTCTGCAGCTGCTTGAGCTGCGGGCCGCTGCTTCCGTCGGTGACGGCGTTGGTTCCGGTGCACCCGGCGAGCAGCGCCGTCGCGGTCGCAGCCGACAGGGCCGCCGCGAGCAGGCGGGCGGGGCGGGGCACGGGCAGTCCAGTCTCGTCGGGGTCGGTTTCAGTATCGGTGGACGAACGGCCGGTGACCTGCCGGGGGTTCCGCTCGTGTCGGCAGTCCCGGTGACGCGGTCGGTTACGCGCCCACACCCGGGCGCCGGGAGGCGGCGCCGGCCGGCTCGCTGTAGGTCACGTGCACCAGCCGCTCGTCGTCCCACGTGACGCTGGTCAACGACGCGAGCCCGCACTGACGCCGGTCCGGCCGGTGCCAGAGCCGCCGGCCCTCGATGTACCGACGGAGCGTCCAGATCGGCAGCTGGTGGCTGACGCAGACCGCCTCGTGGCCGACCGCCCGGTCCCGGACGTCCTCCGCCACGGCCAGCATGCGGTGCGCCACCTCGGCGTACGGCTCGCCCCACGATGGCGTGAACGGGTTGCGCAGGTGCTGCCAGCTCTCCGGCTTCTTCCAGCCGCCGTCCTCCATCGCGGCCTTGCCCTCGAACACGTTCGACGCCTCGATCAGCCGCTCGTCGGTACTGATCGACAGCCCGAACACCTCGGCGATCGGGCGGGCCGTCTCCTGCGCGCGCTGCATCGGGGAGGACACCACCTCGACGACGTCGCGGCCGTGCAGCGCCCCCGCCGCGTCGACGGCCATCCGCTTCCCGTCGTCGGACAGCCGGAAGTTCGGCAGCCGGCCGTACAGGATCCGGTCGGGGTTGTGCACCTCGCCGTGGCGCAGGAAGTGCACCGTCGTCCGCGTCATGCTCTGTCCTCAGCGCTCGGAGGTGCGTCCAGTTCGGGGGCGTGCACGGCGGCCGCCGCCTTCGCCGCGTGTGGCAGCGCCTCGGCGACCCGGCTCAGCGCCACGTCGTCGTGGGAGGCCCCCACGAACCAGGCCTCGTACGCCGACGGCGGCAGGTAGACACCGCGCGCGAGCATCTCGTGGAAGAACGCCTTGTAGCGCAAGGTGTTCTGACGGGTGGCGGTCGCGTAGTCCACGACCGCGTGGTCGCAGAAGAAGATGCTGAACAGGTTGCCGGCGGTGTTGACCCGGTGCTCGACCCCCTCCGCGGTCAGTGCCTCGGAGGCCATTCGCGAGACCGCGGCGCTGGCGGCGTCGACGTGCGCGTAGACCTCGTCGGTGCAGTGCCGCAGCTGCGTGACACCGGCCGCGACGGCGAGCGGGTTCCCGGACAGCGTCCCCGCCTGGTAGACCGGCCCGGCCGGGGCCAGGTGCGCCATCA
The DNA here is from genome assembly GCA_025965475.1 of Frankiales bacterium. Taxonomy (GTDB): domain Bacteria; phylum Actinomycetota; class Actinomycetes; order Mycobacteriales; family SCTD01; genus RYN-124. The sequence continues at coordinate 5,357 of JAOPWV010000208.1, forward strand.
CGTCGGCCCGGCCGCCGAAGGCCGCCGCGGGCAGCCCACCGCCCATCACCTTGCCGAAGGTGAACAGGTCGGCCGGTACGCCCTCGAGGCCGTACCACCCGGACCGGGTGACGCGGAAGCCGGTCATGACCTCGTCGGAGATGAACAGCGCGCCGTACCGCTCGCAGAGCGCCTTGAGGCCGGCGTTGAACCCGCGCAGCGGCGGCACGACGCCCATGTTGGCGGCGGCAGCCTCGGTGATGACGCAGGCGATCGCGTCACCGTGCTCGGCGAACGCCTCCTCGACCAGCGCCAGGTCGTTGTACGGCAGGACGATCGTGTCCGAGGCGCTCGCGCCGGTGACACCGGGCGTGTCCGGCAGGCCGAAGGTGACCAGACCGGAGCCGGCGCTGGCGAGCAGCGCGTCGACGTGCCCGTGGTAGCAGCCGGCGAACTTCACGACCTTGCTGCGGCCGGTGAAGCCGCGGGCGAGACGGATGGCGCTCATGGTCGCCTCGGTGCCGGAGTTGACCAGGCGGACCTGCTCGACCGGCGCCACGCGGGCGACGATCTCCTCGGCCAGCTCGACCTCGCCGGGCGACGGCGTGCCGTACGACGTGCCGCGGGCGGCCGCGTCCTGGAGCGCCCGGACGACCGCGGGGTGCGCGTGACCCAGGATCATCGGCCCCCAGGAGCAGACCAGGTCGACGTACTCCCGGCCGTCGGCGTCGGTCAGGTACGGACCGGTACCGCTCACCATGAAGCGCGGGGTGCCGCCGACCGCCTGGAAGGCGCGCACCGGCGAGTTGACGCCCCCCGGGATGACCTTGGTGGCACGGGCGAACAACGCCTGCGACGCAGGTGCCTCGGAGGGGTAGGTCATGCCCGCCCGTCCTCGGCCAGCCACTGGGCGGCCTCGGTCGCCCAGTAGGTCAGCACCATGCCGGCGCCGGCCCGGCGGACGCCGGTGAGGGTCTCCAGGATGATCCGGCGGCGGTCGATCCAGCCGTTCGCCGCGGCCGCCTCGACCATCGCGTACTCGCCGCTGACCTGGTACGCCGCGACCGGCACGTCGACCGCGCCGGCGACGGCCCGCAGGACGTCGAGGTAGGCCAGCGCGGGCTTCACCATCACGGCGTCGGCGCCCTCCGCGATGTCGAGCAGGGCCTCCCGCACGCCCTCCTCGGCGCTGCGACCGGCGTCCTGCTGGTACGACGACCGGTCGCCGAACTGCGGCGCGCACTCGGCGGCGTCGCGGAACGGGCCGTAGAAGGCGCTGGCGTACTTGGCGCTGTAGGCCAGGATCGGCAGCTGCGTGAAACCTTCGCCGTCCAGGGCCGCGCGGATGGCGGCCACCTGGCCGTCCATCATCCCGCTCGGCGCGACGACGTGAACCCCGGCGCGGGCCTGCGCCAGCGCCGCGGAGGCGTACCGCTCGAGCGTCGCGTCGTTGTCGACGTCGCCGTCCGGCGTGAGCAGCCCGCAGTGGCCGTGGTCGGTGTACTCGTCCAGGCACAGGTCGGTCATGACCACCGTGGCGTCCCCGACCTCGGCGATGAGGTCGCGGACAGCGAGCTGCACGATGCCGTCGGGGTGGTCGGCACCCGAGCCGCGGGCGTCCTTCACGGCCGGGATGCCGAACAGGATCAGCCCGCCGACACCGGCTTCGACGGCCTCGTAGGCGGCCTTCTTCAGCGAGTCGCGGGTGTGCTGGACGACCCCGGGCATCGAGACGATCGGGCTCGCCTCGGTGATGCCCTCCTTGACGAAGACGGGCAGCACCAGGTCGGCCGGGTCGACCCGGACGTCGGCCACCAACCGGCGCAGCGCCGGCGTACGGCGCAGCCGCCGCGGCCGGCTCTGGGGGAAGACCGGCCCGGTCACTTCCGGGCGGCCTTCTTCTTGCGGGCCGCACTCGGCGGGGCCTCGCCGGCGGCGCGGCGCTCGGCCGCGAACTCGGCGAGCGCCTCGACCAGGGTCGCGACGTCCGGCTTGGGGGAGAGCACGTCGACGCGCAGGCCCAGCTCCTCGGCGGTGGCCTTGGTCTGCGGGCCGATGCAGGCCAGCACCGTGGTCTCGTGCGGCTTGCCTGCGATGCCGACCAGGTTGCGCACGGTGGAGCTCGACGTGAACAGCACGGCGTCGAACCCGCCGCCCTTCAGCGCCTCGCGGGTCTCGGCCGGCGGCGGGGCCGCCCGGACCGTGCGGTAGGCGGTGACGTCGTCGACCGCCCAGCCGAGGTCCTTCAGGCCGGCGAGCAGCGTGTCGGTGGCGATGTCGGCGCGCGGCAGGAAGACCCGGTCGATCGGGTCGAACGACTCGTCGAACGGTGCCCAGTCCTTGAGCAGCCCCTCGCTGGACTGCTCGCCGGAGGGAACGAGGTCGGGGCGGATGCCGAAGTCGACGAGGGCCTGCGCGGTGGCGTCGCCGACGGCGGCGACCTTGACGCCGGAGAAGATGCGGGCGTCCAGGCCGGACTCCTCGAGCTTCTCCCGGACGGCCTTGACGGCGTTGGTGGACGTGAACGCGACCCACATGTAGCGGCCGTCGCCGATGCCCTTGACCGCGCGGTCCATCGGGGCCGGAGTGCGGGGCGGCTCGACGGCGATCGTGGGCACCTCCACGGGCACCGCGCCGTAGCCGCGCAGCTGCGCGGACAGGGCGCCGGCCTGGTCGCGGGTCCGCGGGACGAGCACCGTCCAGCCGTACAGCGGCCGGCTCTCGAACCAGGACAGCTTCTCGGTCTTCTTGACCGGGTCGCCGACGACGACGACCACATCGCCCTCGAGCGCGCTGACGTCACCGTCCGCGGCGGTCAGCGTCGTGACGACGGTGTGCTGCTGGGAGGTCGTACCGCCGACGGTGACCGACATCGGCGTCTCGCCCTTGCGACCGTGCTCGACCAGCGACGCGGCGGCCTTGGCGACGTCGCCGGCGGTACAGAGCAGGACCAGGGTGCCCGGCGCCGCGGCGAGCGCGCGCCAGTCCATGCCGTCCGAGACCCGCGCGACCGTGCGCGGCTGCCCGACGGCGACACCGGCGTACGCCGGCACGGCGACGGCGTGCGGCAGGCCGGGGACGACCTCGAGGCGCTGCTTGCCGCGCAGGACCGCCTCGGCCTCCTTCGCGCCCTCGTCCGTCCAGAACGGGTCGCCCGGCAGGAGCCGTACGACGTTGCGGCCGTCCTTCGCGGCGGCCACCAGCGCGGCCCCCTGCAGCTCGCCGGGAGCCGTGGTCACGATCTCGGCGTCCGGCCCCGCGAGGGTCAGCAACGCCTCGCCGCAGCGGATGTCCGCCAGGACGAGGTCGGCGGACCGGAGCAGTTCGGTCGCGCGGACCGCGAGCAGCCCCGGGTCGCCGGTGCCGGCCCCCACGAGGGCCACCTGGCCGGCGGACTTGCGGACACGGGTCGGGCTCATCGTTGTTCTCCCATCAGTTCCGCCGCGCCGAGGTCCAGGAGCTCGGCGGCGAGCCGGCGTCCCACCCCCTGCGCGTCGGAGGTCGGTCCGGTCGCCGAGAGGCGGACCACGTCTGTTCCGTCGAGGGCGGCCACCAGGCCGCGCAGGTAGATCTCGCTGCCGTCATCGCCTTCGACGACCTCGGCCAGCGCACCGACGGGCGCCGAGCAGCCGGCTTCGAGGGCGGCGAGCAGCGCGCGCTCCGCCTCGACGGCAGCCCGGGTGTCGGGGTCGTCGAGGGCGCGCAGCAGGTCGATGAGGTCGGTGTCGTCGGCCCGGCACTCGATCGCCAGGGCACCCTGCGCGGGCGCGGGCAGCACCTGCAGCGGGTCGAGGGTCTCCGTGACCTCATCGAGCCGGTCGAGACGCGCGAGGCCGGCACGGGCCAGGACGACCGCGTCCAGCTCCCCCTCGGTCACCTTGCGGATGCGGGTGTCGACATTGCCCCGGATCGGCAGGACCTCGAGCCCGAGGCCCAGGGCCCGCAGCTGCGCCGTCCGCCGCGGCGAGCCGGTGCCGACCCGCGAGCCGGTGGGCAGCTCCCCGAGGGTCAGTCCGTCGCGGGCCACGAGCACGTCCCGGGCGTCCTGGCGGCGCGGGACAGCGGCGATGACCAGTCCCTGCGCAGGGGCGGTCGGCAGGTCCTTGTAGGAGTGGACGGCGAAGTCCACCTCCTTGGCGAGCAGGGCGTCGCGCAGGGCCGTCACGAAGACGCCGGTGCCGCCGAGCTGGCTGATCGCCAGCGACGAGAGGTCGCCGTGCGTCTGCACGGTGACCAGCTCGACCTCCTGGCCGAGCTCGGCGATCACGGTGGCGGCGACACCGCCGGACTGGGCCAGGGCCAGCGCGCTGCCGCGGGTGCCCAAGCGGAGGGTGCGGTCAGTCATCCGCCTCCTCCTCCAGCGTCAGGGGGGTGAGTGCGACTGCAGCCGGGGCTGCCCGGTCGAGGCCGAACAACTCCCGCAGGGCCTCGGCGTACGACAGGCCCTCGGGGGCGTCGGTCAGCTCCTTCACCCGGACGGTGGGGGTGTGCAGCAGCTTGTCCACGACCCGGCGGACGGTGGCCTCGAGTTCGGTGCGCGCCCGGTCGTCCAGGTCGGGCAACCGGCCCTCCAGACGGCCGAGCTCGGCGGCGACCACCTCGTCGGCCCGGCTGCGCAGGGCGACGACGGTGGGGGCGACCCGGCTGGCCTTCTGCCAGGCCAGGAAGGACCCGACCTCGCCGGTCACGATGCCGCGCGCGGCCTCGACGTCGGCGCCGACCTCCGTGCTCTTGAGGACCTCCTGCAGCATCGCGAGGTCGACGAGGGTGACCCCGTCCAGCTCGCGGACCGAGGGGTCGATGTCGCGGGGCAGCGCCAGGTCGAGGAACGCGATCGGCCGGCCGTCGCGGGCCTTGACCGCCCGCTCGACGAGGTCCGCGCCGACGACGATGCCGGTCGCCCCGGTGGACGACACGACGACGTCCGCGGCGGCGATCGCGTCCTCGATGTCCTCCAGCCCGATGCCCACGCCGTCGAGCGAGTCGGCGAGCCGGCGGGCGTTGTCGGCCGTCCGGTTGGCGACCACGATCCGGCCCGCCCCGGCCCGGCGCAGGGTGGCACCGGCGAGCGCGCTCATCGAGCCCGCGCCGATGACCAGCACCTCGCGGCCCTCGATCGGGCCGACCGCCTCGACGGCGTGCTCGAGGCCCACGCTGACGAGCGACTGCCCGGCCTCGTCGATCCCGGTCTCGGAGTGGGCGCGCTTGCCGACGCGGAGCGCCTTCTGGAACAGCTCGTGGAGCACCCGCCCGGCCGACTCGCCGTCACGGGCGTTGGCGTACGCCCGGCGGAGCTGGCCGAGGATCTGCGACTCGCCGACGACCATCGAGTCGAGGCCGGCGGCGACGGTGAACAGGTGCAGGACCGCCTGTCCCTCCCAGTGCACGTACAGGTGCCGCGACAGCTCCTCGAGCGGGACGCCGGACAGCCGGGACAGCAGGTCGCTGACCGTGTCGACGCCGGAGTGGAAGCCGTCCGTGTCGGCGTAGACCTCGACCCGATTGCATGTGGCGAGGACGACCGCCTCGCCGACGGGGCCGGTGGTGCGCAGCTGCTGGAGGACGCCGCTGGTGTCCCCGACACCGACGGTGATCCTCTCCAGCAGCGACACGGGTGCGCTGCGGTGGGACACACCCACCACCAGAACGCTCATGCGGGGACGCCCTTCGCGCTCTTGCGGTGCTCGTGGAACGACAGGATCTGCAACTCCATGGACAGATCCACCTTGCGCAGGTCGACGCCAGGCGGCACCTGGAGCACCGTCGGCGCGAAGTTCAGGATGCTCGTCACGCCGGCGCCCACCAGCCGGTCGCAGACCTCCTGCGCCGCGCGGGCCGGGGTGGCGATGACGCCGATCGAGACGCCGTTGCCGCGCACCACCTCGTCCAGGTCGTCCATGTGCCGCACCATGAGCCCGGCGATCTGCTCCCCGACGCGGCCCCGGTCGGCATCGAGCAGGCCGGCGATCTGGAACCCGCGGGACGCGAAACCGCCGTAGCCGGCCAGGGCGTGTCCGAGGTTGCCTACCCCGACGAGGACGACCGACCAGTGCTGGGTCAGGCCGAGCGCGTTGCTGATGTGGTGGACGAGCTCGTCGACCTCGTAGCCGACGCCGCGCGTGCCGTACGAGCCCAGGTGCGACAGGTCCTTGCGGACCTTGGCCGAGTTGACCCCGGCCGCGGCCGCGAGGGCTTCGGAGGACACGGTGGTCCGGCCGCCCTCGGCGAGCCCGTGCAGCGAGCGCAGGTACAGCGGCAGCCGGGCGACGCTGGCGTCCGGGATGCCGCGGCGTCGCGGTGCGGGGTCGGTGGCGGGCGTACCGGCCCCGACCGCCCCGACCGCCCCGTCCACTTGGGCCGCGCGCTGCTCGCTCACGAGATGGCTCCTGGGACCCTTCCGGTGGACGCGGGTGTGTTGCAACGGGATCTCGACATCCGACGGTACGCGCTCGTGAACGCATTCACAAAGTCGAGGATGGCGTCCGTGGCAGGGGTCACACGGACCGCGTGCGACGCCCCCGGGTCACAGCCGCAACGCCCTGCGGAGCGCCTTCTCGTCGACCTCCCAGTAGGCGTGCTCGACCCCGTCCAGCAGCACGACAGGGACCTTGACCGAGTACGCCGCCACGTCCGCCGGGTCGGCGTCCACGTCGCGCACCTCGTACCGGGCCCCCGCCTGCACCGCGGCCGACTCGACGACCGGCGCGGCCAGCTCGCACAGATGGCAGCCCTGGCGGGTGATCAGGGTGACCAGCTCGGGCCGGCGTCGTCGGAACACGCCCCGACGGTACGGCGGATCAGGCGCCGGCCGCGTCGCGCAGCCGGCCCTTGCTCACCTTGCCGGTCGCGGAGTGCGGCAGCGCGTCGACGAACGCGACCGTGGTCGGGCACTTGAACCGGGCCAGCGACCGGGCGCTGTGCGCGATCACCTCGTCGGCCGACAGGTCGGCGCCCTCCCGCAGGACGACGAGCGCCTTGACCGACTCCCCTGTGTACGGATGCGCGACGCCCAGGACGGCGGCCTCCTCGATGTCCGGGTGCGCGACCAGCACGTCCTCGACCTCGCGGGGGTAGACGTTGAAGCCGCTGACCAGGATCAGCTCCCGGCGCCGGTCCACCAGGTGCAGGTCGCCGTCGACGTCGGCGTACGCGACGTCGCCGGTCGCGAACCAGCCGTCGGCGTCGGGACCGCCGGCGCCGTCCGGCCAGTAGCCGGAGAACAGGTTGACGCCGCGCACGCTGATCTCGCCCGGGTCGTCGGCCTCGACCTCGCGGCCGTGCTCGTCGACCAGCCGCAGCTCCACGCCGGGGATGGGCCGGCCGATGGAGTCCGGCTTGGCGGCGGGGCTCATGAGCGTGGTCGTGAGCACCGGTGCCGTCTCGGTCAGGCCGTAGCCCTCGAACACGTGATGACCGGTGACGTCGAGCACCCGGCTGAGCACGGCACTCGGCAGCGGTGCCGAGCCGCACAGGGCCAGGCGCACTGTGCTGAACGCGTCGCCGACGTCGGGCAGCGTCGACCACGCGACGTACATGGGAGGTGCGCCGACGACGTTGGTCACCGCGTGCCGGCGGATCGTCTCGAGGCTCTCGACCGGGTCGAACCGCTCCACGAGGACGCCGGTCGCCGCGTGCCTGGCGACGGCGCCGAGGCCGGCGTTGAGGCCGTAGATGTGGAACAGCGGCAGGACGAGCAGGACGACGTCGTCATCGGTCGTGACGGCCGGCTCGATGCGGTCGCACTGTTCGAGGTTGCCGAGCAGCGCCCGGTGGCTGAGCATCGCGCCGCGCGGCCGGCCGCTGGTCCCCGAGGTGTAGAGCACCACGGCCAGGTCCTCGCCGCCGCCGACGGCCTCCACCGGCGCGGCGTCGTCCAGGAACAGAGCCTCGAGGGTCCCGGCTCCACCCGGCGCCGCGCCCGCCACCACGACGGACACGTCGGGCAGGTCGGCCGCGGCCGCGAGCCCGGTGGCGGCGCCCGCCTCCGTGGTGAGGAGCAGCGCCGCGCCGCTGTCCTGCAGGCAGTGGGTGAGCTCAGCCTGCGTGTAGCCGGTGTTGACCGGTACGGCGACCAGGCCGGCGCGAAGCACAGCGAAGTAGACGACGGGGAAGTCGAAGGTGTTCTCCAGCTGCAGCCCCACCCGGGCACCGCGGGGCAGTCCGAGAGCAACGAGTCCCGCCGCGAGCGCATCGACCCGGCGGTCCACCTCGGCCCAGCTGAGCTGGGCGTCCGCGAGCACGAACGCGGCCCTCTCACCGGCCGTGCGAGCCGCCTCACGCACGAGGCCGGACAGATTCGCGGGGGCGGGGCTGGTCACCTGCGTGGACCTCCGGTCGTCGTCCGGGACGAGCACTCCAGTGTTCCGGCGGCGCAGTGTCGCACGGTTGCAAGCACTTCCCCGGCCGTACCGGGCTCATGCCCTACTGGCGGTGCCAGCCTGTCCTACGGCGGCGGCGAGCCGCCCGCCACCGGGGGGCTGATGGGCACCAGCGGCGGTGCCGAGCTCTGGGTCGCCACCGGCTGGCCCGGTGAGGGCACCGGTGCCGCCGGGCTGGGCTGGACCGGCGGCTGCAACGGGACCGGGCTGCTCAGCCGCTGGCGCCGCGACGGGACGACCGGCGCGCCAGGGACGACGGGCACGGCGGAGGCCGGGCTGCTGCCGAGCGCCGACGGCCGCCCCGCCTGGATCTCGCGCAGGATCTCGAACGTCCGCGCGAAGACCTTCGCGGGCAACGTGCCGCCGAAGATGAGGCCGTTCTGGCCGCCGATGTCATGCATCGACCGGTGGTCCTCGTAGCCCATCCACGTCGCGATGCACACGTACTGCGGAGCCCTGGCGCAGCCGACGAACCACGCGTCGCCCGCATCGTCGGTCGTCCCCGTCTTCCCGTACACGGGGAACGGCTGCTGAGCCGCCGTCCCCGTGCCGTGGTCGACGACATCCTGCATCGCCGAGGTGACCTGGTCGGCGATCCCCGCGGGCAGGACGCGGTTCGCCCGGACCGGCGTCGAGAAACCGTCGAGCACCCGCCCGTCGGAGGCCGCCGTCCCACCGCTGCGGATCTCGGTGAAGAACCGCGGAGTCGTGTGCACGCCGTGATTGACCAGCGTGGCGTACGCGTTGGCCAGCGAGAGCGGCGTGACCTCGGCCGAGGTGCCCAGGCCGAAGGAGTTGTCGGTGGCGCTGAACCGCGGCTTGCCGTCCGCGATCGCCACCTTGACGCCCGCCTGCAGCATCAGGTCGCGGACCTTGCTGCGCCCGACCTCGATGGCGAGCGGCACGTAAATGGTGTTGATCGAGTCGGCCAGCGCGCGCCGCAGCGTGAACATGCCGGACTCGCGTACGTCGGCGTTGCACGGCGTGTAGAAGCCCGGCACCGGGGCCGTCACGCCGGCGTCCGGGATCCGGGCGCACTGGGGCGCGTACCGGTACTCGTCCAGGGAGTGCCCCTGCTGCAGCGCCACCGCGAGGGTGAACGGCTTGATCGTGGAACCGGTGGAGCGCTGTGCGTTCGTGGCGAGGTTGTACCCGTTGCGCTGGTAGCTGGTGACGGCCGGGGTCGTCCCCACCGCCGGACGCCGCAACAGCGTGGACATCGCCTTCACGTCACCGTTGCGGATGTCGACCGCGACCAGTGCCCCCTCCGGGTCGCTGTCGTTGGGCAGCACCTCGCGCAGGGCCCGGGCGGCAGCCGTCTGCAGGTCCTGGTCCAGGGTCGTCCTGACCCGCAGGCCGCCCTGGAACAGCACCTCCTCCTGGGCGCCGCTGAACCGCGCCTTGAGCTGCGCCTTCATGAGGTCGGTGAACTCGGGGGCGTTGGTCGGCAGCTCGGGCGGGGCCTCCTTCACCGGCGTCACGGTCCGGCCGAACGCGGTGCTCGCCTCATCCGGGCTGACGAACCCGAGCTTGATCATCTGGTTCAGCGTGTACTGCTGCCGACCGCGGGCGCTCGCGAAGTCCTGGACCGGGTTCCAGGCCGACGGCGCGGGCGCGATCCCCGCGAGCAGCGACGCCCGGGCCAGTCCGAGGTTCGCGTCGTGCCGGTTGCCCCGGCTCCGGTCGACGTCGAGGTCCTTGATGTCGACGCCGAAGTAGTAGCGCGACGCGGCCTGGACGCCGTACAGGCCGTTGCCGAGGTAGAGCACGTTGAGGTAGTCGGTGAGGATCTGCGCCTTCGCCAGCTTCTGCTCGAGGCGGACCGCCAGCGCCGCCTCCTTGATCTTGCGCAGCGCGGTCCGGTCGTCCCCGACGTACACGTTCTTCACGTACTGCTGGGTGATCGTCGAGCCGCCCTGGGTGTGGCCGCCGGTGAGGTCCCGGTAGGCCGCCCGGATGACGGCCAGCGGGTCGACGCCCCGGTGCGCCAGGAAGCGCTCGTCCTCGGCCGCGATGATCGCCTGCCGCATCACGGCGGGGATGTCTCCTGGGGGCACGACTTCGCGCCGGATGGCGGGGCGGATGGCCGCGAACTGGGTCTTGCCGTCGGCCGCGAAGAGCAGGGCGGAGGTCGGGGGCGGCGGCACCGCGAAGTCGATCGGGGCGGCCAGCAGGCCGGCGACGAACGTCCCCGTCCCCACGAGGGCGGCGAGCACGCCGACGAGCACGACGCGGGCCAGCGTGCGGACCCAGCGCCGCCGCCGGTGCCGGCGCGCCGCGACGGTCCGGTCGGCCCGTGTTCCGGGCCCCGAGCTGCCTGCGGACCCGGTCGACGCCATGCCCGAAGGGTACGGACCCGCCCCGGTGCCGGCGCCGCGGCGGCCGGCCCACGATCCGGAACAGAGCGCACAAACGCCCCGAGCCGATCTACGATGCACGTCTCGCTCCCCTCCCCCGGTACGCCGGGGCGCGAGACGCACCCGCTCGGCCGGACAGGAGCTCCCGTGCGCTTCCCCGCGCGTGCCCTCGTGCCGCTGCCGCGCGTCCGTGCCGGGATCAGCCGCCGATGAGCCGCCCCGCCACCCGGCGCCACGGCCTGACCGCGCTACGGGCAGCAGTCGCGGAGTCCCGCGAGCAGGAACTGACCCGCGGCGCCCGGGCCGCGCTCGTGTCCGACGGCGAGGCCGGTGTCGCCTGCCGCATCGGCACCGGCCCCCGGATCCGCGGGGCGGCCGCGGTCGTCGTGCCGGCACCGAGCCCGGCCTCCGACGGCGAGATGGGGCCGCCGACCGGCGCACCGGAGGGCGACGCCGCCGTGAGCCTGGCCCTGGTGCACCGGGCGCAGGCGGGCGACGCGGAGGCTTTCGGGGAGTTGTACGACCGGTACGTCGACCTCGTCTACCGCTACATCTACTACCGCGTCGCCAGCAGCCAGCTCGCCGAGGACCTGACGAGCGAGACGTTCCTGCGGGCGCTGCGGCGCATCTCCTCGTTCACCTGGCAGGGCCGCGACGTCGGCGCGTGGTTCGTCACGATCGCGCGCAACCTCGTCGCCGACCACTACAAGAGCGGGCGCTACCGCCTCGAGGTGACCGCCGAGGACGTGTCCGTCGTCTCCGGCGCGACCGAACCGGTCGAGGACGGCCCCGAGGTCGCCGTGCTCGAGGCCCTGCAGAACAGGGTGCTGCTCGACGCTGTCCGGCAGCTCAACCCCGAGCAGCAGGAGTGCATCGTGCTGCGCTTCCTGCAGGGCCTGTCGGTCGCCGAGACGGCACGGATCATGGGCAAGAACGACGGCGCCATCAAGGCCCTGCAGTACCGCGCGATCCGTTCGCTCGGCCGCCTCCTGCCCGAGGGCGTGGAGCTGTGACCGGCACCCGGCGGGCCGCCACTCGTCGTAGCCGTCTAGTCACAACGGGCCAAATGAGGACATCACCCGTCACCGCCGCGCTGCTGGCGTCGTTGCACCTCGTGGCGTCGTACGGCGCTGTCACGACGGCGGGACAGGAGGACCGGACATGACCCCGTTCGGCACCCGCACCCGTGCGCACGAGTTCGCCCGGCTGCTGGACGAGGGCCGCACCAACGGCCCCACCACCACGTCCGCCCAGGCGCCGCACGCAGCCCTCGCGCTGCAACTGCGCGCCGCCGGCACCGCACAGGCGCCGTCCACGGCCCCACGGGCGGAGTTCCGGGATGCGTTGCGCTCCCGCCTCGTCGCTGTCGCGACCGTGCAGGCAGCCCAGGCCGCCGCGACGCCGCTCGCGGTGCGCGCCGCGCCTCGCCTCCGCCGGCAGCAGGGGCTGGCGGTCGCGGCCGGTGCCATGGCGTCCGTCGTGGTGGTGGCCGGGGTCGCGGTCGCCGGCAGCCGGTCGCTGCCCGGTGACCCGTTCTACGGCGTCAAGCGCGGCACCGAGGCGCTCGAGCTGGCCACGGCCGGCAGCGCGTTCGACAAGGGCAGCCGCCACCTGGAGTTCGCCGCCGCGCGCCTGCGCGAGGTCCGCGGTCTGACCCTCGGGCGCGACCGGGCCTTGGCGATGTCGGGCACCGGGCCGCAGGCAGCCGGCAGCGGGTACGACGTGGCGCTCGACGGCTCGCTCGACCGGCGCGTACGCGACACGCTTGCCGACATGGACAGCGAGACCCGGCTGGGCAACGCGCTGCTCACCGCCGCCTCGCGCGACCTCCACCGCGACACCGGCCTGCTGCTCCTGGCCCGGTTCGCCGGTCAGCAGGCCCGTGACCTGCACGCGCTGCTGCCCGACCTGCCTGCTCGGACGCGGCCCCGGGCGCAGGCCTCGCTCGCCCTCGTCAGCACGGTCGGCGCCCAGGCGGACCGGCTGCTGACGACCGGCACCTGCGCGACGGTCTGCCCGACGGCACCGGCCCCGGCAACCCCGGGGACGACCGGCAGCCCGCGTCCCACCGGCAGCCCGGCCGCCACCGCCAGCAGCCCCGCAGCCGTACCGGCACGAACTGGCGGGACCAGCCCGGCCCCGGGTCCGGC
>JAOPWV010000025.1 GCA_025965475.1 Frankiales bacterium
GCGGCCGACATGTAGTCGCCGCCGATGGCCACGCCGTTCTGCAGCCCGGTGAACGACCGGCCGCCGGCGTAGAAGTCGGCTGCCGTGCGGTTCTGCCGGCTGGCCCACAGCGTGATGGCCAGGGTGGCGAGCACGAAGGCGACGAACAGGATGGTGGTCAGCGTGCGCTGACCGCCGGTGACGGCGCTGCCGGCGGCGAGAACGGTCATCGGGTGCCACCCTCGATCTCGGCGCGCAGCGTGTCGGCCAGCGGGTCGAGGTGCTTGTCGGCGTACCGCGCGTAGATCCACGCGATGACGAAGGTCGACACGAACTGCAGCAGCCCGAAGACGTAGGCGACGTTGATGTTGCCGAGCAGCTGGTGGCCCATGAAGCCGCGTGCGTACGCGGACATGAGGACGTAGAGCAGGTACCAGGCGAGGAACGCGACGGTCATGGGGAACACGAAGCGTCGCAGCGACCGCTTGAGCTGCTGGAACTCCGGCGCGGCCTGGATCTCCTGGTACGAAGCGCTGCCCGCGGGACGTTGTCCTCGCTCGGCGTCGATACTCACGGCGTCTCCTGTCTCGGTGACCCTGGCTCGATGGCACCGGGTGTGATGCGGGTCACCGGCAAGGTAGGGACGCGACCGCGGGTGATCGAGAGTGTCGCGACCGCGTTGCGCCGGTGTGCGGTCTTCGTGCGCCGAGCGGTACGCCGGCTGCGCCGAGCGGTCAGCGGCGGGTGGTCAGGCCGAGCTCTTCGGGGGCGTGCAGGGCGAGCATGGTCCGCCCGACGTCGAGCGGGATCCGGCGGCGGGTGGCCAGCGAGACGCCCACCATCACCGCGAACGCCACCGGCACCGTCCATGCCGCGGGCTGTGCCAGCAGCGCCGCCGGCCAGCCGTGCCGGACGGTCCCGGTCAGGGTCAGCAGGACGGCGGCCGCGGACAGCCCGCCGCCGGCCATCAGGCCCGCGGCCGCGCCCGGCGGGGTGAGCCCTCGCCACCAGATCCCCAGCACCAGCAGCGGGCAGAACGACGACGCGGCCACGGCGAAGGCCAGGCCGACGACCTGTCCGACGGGCCGCCCGGTCGCGAGCAGCGCCACCCCGAGCGGGACGGCCCCGGCGACGACGGCGGCCCGGCGGAAGTCGCGGACCGAGCCGCGCAGTACGTCCTGGACGAGCACGCCGGCGGTCGACACGAGCAGGCCGGACGAGGTGGACAGGAAGGCGGCGAACGCCCCGGCGACGAGCAGGGCCTCCAGCAGGTGGCCGCCGACCCCGCCGATCAGGGTGCCCGGCAGGGCGAGGACCACCGCGTCGGTGCGGCCGGTGAGCAGCAGCTGCGGGGTGTACAGCCGGCCGAGCGCGCCGTACAGCGCCGGCAGCAGGTAGAAGGCGCCGAGCAGGGCGAGCACGGCGAGCGTCGTCCGGCGGGCGCTCCTGCCATCCGGGTTCGTGTAGAAGCGGATGAGGACGTGCGGCAGCCCCATCGTCCCGAGGAACGTCGCGAGCGCCAGGGCGTACGTCGCGTACAGCGGGTGCTCCAGGCCGCCGGCGCCCGACAGTGGGCGCGCCCAGGTCGTCCCGTTCGTGGCGGTCAGTCCGTGCAGGTGCGGGACGGCCGAGCCGGCCGGGAAGACCAGCGTCGTGCCCGCGGCCAGGTCGTGCCGGCCGGTGGTGAGCAGCAGCGGGCCGCGACCGCGGACCTGTACCTGGACAGGCTCCGCGACGTCGACGCGCACTCCGGCGTCGAGGTGCACGGTCGTCGCGGCCCGGAAGACGGGCGGGGTGGCGGCGGCCGGGTCGGGCCGGCCGTCGGCCTGCCAGGCCAGCACCAGGAAGATCGCGGGGACCGTGATGGCGGTGAGCTTGAGCCAGTACTGGAAGGCCTGCACGAAGGTCGCGCTGCGCATGCCGCCGCCCGCGACGTTGACTGTCACCACCACCGCCACGAGCACCGCGCCGGCCCACGCCGGAGCCCCGGTGACGGTCCGCAGCGTCAGGCCGGCGCCCTGCAGCTGGGGGACCAGGTACAGCCAGCCGATCGCCACGACGAGGACCGACGCCAGCCGCCGTACGCCTGGGGAGCCCAGGCGGATCTCCGCGAAGTCCGGCACCGTGTACGCGCCCGAGCGCCGCAGGGGCGCGGCGACCATCAACAGCAGCACCAGGTAGCCGGCCACGAAGCCGACCGGGTACCAGAGCATGTCGGCGCCGTACGCGAGCACCAGGCCGGCGACGCCGAGGAAGGACGCGGCCGACAGGTACTCGCCGCTGATCGCGCTGGCGTTCCACACCGGGGAGACCGACCGCGACGCGACGAGGAAGTCGCTGGTCGTGCGGGCCAGCCGGAGCCCGTAGATGCCGATGCCGACCGTGCCCAGGGTGACGAGGATGACCGCGACGACGGCGTACGGCACGGCGTCCCTCACCTGCGGTCCACCAGGTCGACGAAGTCCCGCTCGTTGCGCTCGGCGCCGCGGACGTAGAACCAGCCGCCGGCCAGCAGGCTGGGGTAGACGAGCACGCCGAGGACGAGCCAGGGCAACGGCAGGCCGGCGACGTCGACCCGGGTCGTTGCCGGAATCAGGGCGCACAGCAGGGGGAACCCGCCCAGGAAGACGCCGAAGACCAACGCCACCCGCAGCGCGAGGGTGAGCTGGGCGCGCATCAGCGAGCGGATCAGCAGCTCTCCGACGACGTCCTGCTCGTCGAGGGCGCGCAGCGTCTGGCGCCCGGGCTGGCGGCGGACGGCCGCGGTCCGCGGTCCGGTGACCCGGACGCGGCGGGGTGGCTCGTTCACGACGGTGCTGTGTCGGACGCTGTGTCGGACGTGCCGGAGGGGTCGGCTGTGCCGCGCAGGTCGGCACTGCGCTCACGCCGGGCCCGGCGCACGAGCCGGTCCTTGAGCTCGCGGCTGTGCCGGCGACTGACCGGGATGGTCACCTCGCCGACCCGTACGACGTGCCCGCCGCCGGGTTCGACGCGCAGCTCGGTGATGTGCGCGGTGGCGACGAGGTAGGAGCGGTGCACGCGCACGAAGCCGTTCGCGGTCCAGCGCTCCTCCAGCACCGACAGCGGGATGCGGACCAGGTGGTTCCCGCCGTCGGTGTGCAGCCGGGCGTAGTCGCCATGCGCCTCGACGAACCGCACGTCGGCCACCGGGATGAACCGCGTGACACCGCCGAGTTCGACGGCGACCGTGTCGTCCTCCGCCGGCGGATCCGTGCGGCCGTCGACGAGCCGGCGCAGCGACTCCTCGAGCCGCTCGGCGCGCAACGGCTTGAGCAGGTAGTCGACCGCCTGCAGGGCGAAGGCGTCGACCGCGGCGTCCTCGTAGGCCGTCACGAACACGATCTTGGGCGGCCGGGCGAACCGGTTGAGGACCCGGGCGAGGTCCAGCCCGTCCAGGCCCGGCATCCGGATGTCGAGGAACACCGCCTGCACCCGGCCGTCCTCGAGCATCCGCAGGGCGGTCGTCGCGTCGCCCGCGGCCCGGACCTCGCCGATCCGCGGGTCGGCGCGCAGCAGGTACGCCAGCTCGTCGAGTGCGGGCGGCTCGTCGTCGACGGCGAGTACACACAGCCGTCCGGTCATGAGGCCCGCACCCCTGCGTGCCACTTGGGGACGTGCAGGCTGACCTTCATGCCCGCGCCGGGCGCGGTCTCGACGACCAGGCCGTGCTCGTCGCCGTACACCGCGCGGAGCCGGGCGTCGACGTTGCCGAGTCCCATCGACTCCCCGTCGCTGCTCCCGGCGAGGGCGTCCCGGACCCGGTCCGGGTCGCTGCCGGACCCGTCGTCCTCGACCGAGATCCGGCACTCCTGGCCGGCGTCCTCGGCCCTGATGCTGATGGTCACCCGCCCGGTCGCGTCCTCGAGGCCGTGCTTGACGGCGTTCTCGACCAGCGGCTGCAGGCACAGGTAGGGGACCGCCACGGGCAGCACCTCCGGTGCGACCCGCAGGACGACGTCCAGCCGGTCGCCGAACCGGGCCCGTTCGAGCAACAGGTAGCGGTCGACCGAGCGCAGCTCCTCGGCGAGCGTCGTGAACTCCCCGTGGGTGCGGCTCGAGTAGCGGGTGAAGTCGGCGAAGTCGAGCAGCAGCTCGCGGGCCCGTTCGGGATCGGTCCGGACGAAGGACGCGATGGTGGTCAGTGCGTTGTAGACGAAGTGCGGGCTGATCTGGGCCCGCAGCGCACGGACCTGTGCCTCGGCGAGCCGGCCGCGGGAGTCGTCGAGTTCGGCCAGCTCGAGTTGTCCGGACACCCAGCGGGCCACCTCCTCGACGGTGCGCACCCGGCCGGGCGAGATGGTGTCGTCGTACGCGGTCAGGGTCCCGACGACCCGGTCGTCGAGCACGATCGGCGCGACGACCGCCGTCCGGATCCGGCAGGACAGGTCGTCGCAGGTGAGGTCGCGCGCCAGCGACGTACGTCCGGTGGCGAGGGCCGAGGAGACCAGCTCCCGGGCGGTCGCGGCGTGCTTCGCGCCCTCCCCCTCCCAGGTGAGCAGGTCCTGGGTGTCGGTCAGCGCGACCGCGGCGCTGCCGAGCAGCCGGCGCAGATGCCGCGCGCTGCGGGCGGCGGCGTTCGCGGTGAGCCCCTCACGCAGCGGGGGCGCGGCCAGCGACGCCT
>JAOPWV010000169.1 GCA_025965475.1 Frankiales bacterium
GGCGACCCGGGCAACCGGCATCCGCAGCACGACGACCTGCTCGACCGGCAGACCCAGCAGCTCGACGACCAGCCGCTGCAGGTCGTCGGACACCACTGCGACCAGGGAAGCCCGGCGCAACACGAACGCCGCCACGGCCCGTACGAGACGATTGCGCAGCAGATGTACATCGGTCCCGTGGAGGGTGACCACCAGGGGCACCCTCATGACCAGGCTGGTGAGTAGCGCGCACAGCCCGGCCGGCAGCCACCAGTGCGCGTGCACGACGTCCGGCCGGAACCGGCGGGCGAGCCGCAGCGCGTGCAGCGTGAACGCGACGAAGAACACCGGCAGGAGGAGCAGGCCGCCCGGGGTGCGGGACCGTCCCAGCAGGCCGCCCCGGTAGGACAGCCGCTCCCAGCGGTCGGGCGCGTAGCGGAACCGGTGCACGCCGACGCCGTACAGGTCCTCGCTGCGCCGCGCCCCGGCGTCGTGCGGCGCCAGGACAGCGACGTCGATACCCGCCCGCTGCTGAGCGCGGGCCAGGTCGAGCAGGAAGGGCGCGACGTGGTCGCCCGCGTTGCGGGGGAACGACGACGTCAGATGAAGGACGCGAATCCGCTCACCGCCGCCCGCGGATGGTCGCCTCCACGCCCAACTGCGCGGCGCGACTCACGGGGGCAGAACCTTCCAGTTGGGGGCGTAAACACTCGGGCCGAGGCTACTCGTCGTGGCATCCGACCGGGCTCTGACGCGCCCGGCCTTCACTCTCTGGTCCGCCGCGCCGCCGACGCTGGTCGGGACAGGCCATACCTTGAGGGGGACGTCCGCTCACGAGGGAACCAGGGGTCGATGGGCCTGTTCACCGTTTCGAGCCCACCCGCCCAAGAGGCCCCGACGGAACGCGCGCCGTCCCACTCCTCGGTGCCGGTCTGGCTCGACGCGATCGTCCGCTTCGCCGCCTTCGGCGTCGTCGCCCTCGGCCTCGCCGGCCTGCCGCTGGCGCTGCTCGGCCGCTTCCGGGCCCTGCCCGTCGTGCTCGGCGTCGCCGTCGTCTTCGCGGTGCTCTGCCTGCTGTGGCGCCGCTGGCAGGTCGGCGCGGCCGGCCGCCGGCCGCCGCTGGACCGGTCGGCGAACCTCATCGGCCTGCTCGCCGTCGGCGTCGCGGTCCTCAGCGTGGTGGTCAACGGCTGGCAGACCAACCAGCACCTGCTCGTCGACGGCGACCCGGCGGTCTACGGGGTCACCGGCGCGCTGCTGGCCCACACCGGCGGGCTGACGGTCCCGACGTACGCCGGCTCGCTGTTCGGCGGCGACCCGACCCTGAACTTCGCCGGGCCCGGCTACTTCGCGACGGCCGGTGAGCCGACGCTCTACCCGCAGTTCCTCCACCTGTTCCCCGCGCTGCTCGCGGTGGCCCAGCGGGCCGGCGGCACCGGCGCGATGCTGCTCGTGAACCCGGTGCTCGGCGGCTTCGCGCTGCTCGCGTTCTTCGTCTTCGCCGGCCGGCTGCTGCGCCCGGTCTGGGCGCTGGTGGCGATGACGAGCCTGGCGGTGCTGCTCCCCCAGCTGCACTTCACCCGCGACCTGTTCAGCGAGGTCCCGTCGCAGCTGCTCGTCTTCGCGGGGCTGGCGCTGCTGTGGGACGTGACCGGGCCGCGCCGCTCACAGGCCAGGCCCGACGCGGTGCTGCTGGGCGCCCTCGTCGCCGGCCTGGTCCTCGGCGGCTCCACGATGACCCGCGTCGACGCCTTCTTCTACCTCGCGCCGATCGCCGCCGCCCTGCTCCTGCTGCGCGCCGGCCGCGCCGGGCTGGCGGTCCTGGCCGGGATGCTGATCTCCGCGGCCGTCGGGCTCGCCGACGGCTACTGGGGCAGCCCGGTCTACCTGCGCTCGACGCTGGCCCCGCTGGTGCAGACCGCCGCGCTGCTGGTCGTGCTCGGCGCCGCGGCGTACGCCGTCCGCAACCGGCCCGAGTGGCCGGCCCGCCTCGGGGGCCGGGTGGCGCTGCCGGCGGCCGGGCTCACCGCCGTACTGGCCGCCTTCGCGTGGTTCGTCCGGCCGCACGTGCAGGTCACCCGCGACATCCCGGACCGCACCAACGCGACCATCGCCGGGCTGCAGGCCCGTGAGCACCTGCCGGTCGACGTCCCCCGGGCGTACGGCGAGCTGACCATGCAGTGGCTGTCGTGGTACCTCGGCCCGATCACCCTGACCCTCGGCGTGCTCGGCCTGTCCTACTACCTCTACCGGCTGCTGCGCGGCCGGGACGCCCGGCTCGCGCCCTTCGTCCTGCTGACCGGCGCCGTCACCGCCGTCTACGTCTGGAAGCCGGGGATCTTCCCGGTGCAGTACTGGGCGTCCCGGCGCTTCCTGCCGGTCAGCTTCCCCGGCCTGATCCTGCTCGCCCTGCTGCTGTGCCAGCAGGGCTGGGAGTGGGGCCGCAGCCGCCTCGGCACCCCCCTCGGCCGGGTGGCGCCCGCCGTCGCCGGCCTCCTGGGCGTGAGCGTGCTCGTCGTACCGCTGGCGATGCTCCCGGGCGCCACCCTGGTCCGCAACTACGACGGGATGCTGCCGGCGTTCCGGGCGATGTGCGGGTCCCTGCTGCCCACCGACGTGGTGCTGCTCGTCGGCGGCAGCTCGAAGGACAGCCTGCTGCAGGCCGTCGAGGGCTACTGCCACGTGCCGGCGGCCGCGGCCGGGCTGGACACCAAACCGGCCAACGTCCAGCGCGTCGACGCCGCGGCCCGCGCGCACGGCCGGCGCCTGGTCCTGCTGTCCGCCGACCCGAACCCGCCGCAGGTGCCGCCCGGCACGACGTTCCGCCCGGTGTACGACGTCACCGTGCCGACCGAGGCGCTCGCGATCTCGCACCGACCGGACGAGGTCTTCCCGTACCGCGTGCAGCTTTTCGCCGCGGTCCTCCACTAGGCTCCCGATCCCGTGTCGATAACCCTGCACACCAGCGGCGAGCCGCGCGTCTCGATCCTGATCCTGACGCAGAAGGACCCGGACATGCTCCGGGGCTGCCTGGCCTCCCTCGCCTCCCACCTGCCGCCCTCGGTGCCGACCGAGGTGCTGGTGCTGTGCAACGGCGCGACGCCCGAGGTGGTGGCCCTCGCCCAGCGTCAGGTGACCGGCGCGCGGGTCTTCGTCTCCCCCGTCAACCTCGGCTTCGGCGGCGGCAACAACCGGCTCGCCCGCGAGGCCCGCGGCGAGTACCTGCTGCTGCTCAACGACGACGCGCAGGTGCACCCCGGCTGGCTCGAGCCGCTCGTCGAGACCCTCGACGGCGAGCCGCGCGCGGGCGCGGTCG
Organism: Frankiales bacterium; assembly: GCA_025965475.1. Lineage (GTDB taxonomy): Bacteria > Actinomycetota > Actinomycetes > Mycobacteriales > SCTD01 > RYN-124. Next base: position 3,296 of record JAOPWV010000169.1, read on the forward strand.
GCAGCCGGATCGTCTTCCCGGACGGGCGGGTCCAGGAGGCCGGCTCGGTCCTGTTCGACGACGCCAGCACCGCGCCGGTCGGGCGTGGCCTGCCGGCCGGCAGCACGGCGTACGGCTACCGCCGCCAGGTCGACTTCACCTCGGCCAACTCGGTGCTCGTGCGCGCCGCGGCGTTCGCCGAGGTCGGCGGCTTCGACGACGGCTACTTCCCCGCCTACTACGAGGACGTCGACGTCGCGCTGGCCCTGCGGGCGGCCGGCTGGTCCTGGCTGTACGACGGGCGCTCGGTGATCGGCCACCACGAGTCGGCCAGCACGATCACGCACTTCAAGCACTTCCTGTTCGCCCGCAACGTCCAGCGGGTGCGCGAGAAGTGGGCGCCGGTCCTGGCCGAACAGCTCCCCCGCCCGGCCGGTGGCGGCCCCGACGGGCCGGAGCCCGCCTCGCTGCTGCCGGCGATCGCGCGGGCCCGGGGCCACCTGCCGCGGGTCCTGGTCATCGACGACATGCTCCCCGTCCCCAGCCTGGGCGCCGGGTTCGTGCTCATGCACGACCTCGCCAAGCAGGCCGGGCTCGACCGCTACGCGCTGTCGATCGCCGTCACCAAGCATCCCGGCGCCAACCCCATGCAGGTCGCGGGGCTGGGCTACGAGGTCGTCGAGGGCGACCTCACCCAGCACCTCGTCGACGCGGCCAACCGGTACGACGCCGTCATCGTCTGCCGGCCCGGCAACTACGAGGACCTCGCCCAGGCGATCACCGTCGGCCAGCCCGACGCCAAGGTGATCTACGTCGCCGAGGCGCTGTTCGCGACCCGGCTGGAGCGCCAGGCGGCGCTGCTGCCCGAGGGCGACCGCAAGGCCCGCAAGCTGCGCACCGAGGCCGCCGAGATGCGCCGGCTCGAGGAGCGGATCGTGCGGTCCGTGCAGCGGGTGGCCGCCGTCTCCGAGGAGGAGGGGGCCGCGCTCCGGGCCGTGGCCGGAGCCGCGCCGGTCGACGTCGTACCGCCGCTCCAGCCCGACCTGCACCCGACGTCGCCCGAGGTGGCCCACCGCCGGGACATCGCGTACGTCGCCAGCTGGACCGCCCGCGGCAACACGCCCAACCACGACGGCTTCTGGTGGTTCCAGCGCGACATCCGCCAGCACGTCTTCCACCCGGTCCCGTGGAGCCGGCTGCGCGTGACCGGCGCCAACGTGCCGGACGACCTGGCCGCCACCGCCGGCCCGCAGACCGAGTTCACCGGCTTCGTGCCCGACCTCGCCGACCTCTACGAGTCGGTGCGGGTCGTGATCGCGCCGATCCGGTTCGGGGCCGGCGTGAAGATCAAGACGCTCGAGGCGCTGCAGTACGGCGTCCCGGTGGTCACGACGACGGTCGGCGCCGAGGGCATCGACGTGCCCGAGGGCACCACCCCGATCGTCATCGCCGACGACCCGCAGGCCTTCGGTGAGGCCGTCGCCCGGCTGCTCACCGACAACGACGAGTGGAACGCCCGCCGCGCCGACATCGAGGCCCTGCACGCCGCGTGGGCCAAGCGACCTGGCCTGTCGTGGCCGGACGTCATCGACGCCGCCCTCGGGGCACCCGACCGGAAGGACGACTGATGTCGCGCTACGCACGTGAACTGGACCTGCGGGAGCTCAACGCCCACACGCACGGCATCCTGCTGACCCCTCCCGGCAGCGACGTCCTCGACGTCGGCACCGCCGACGGGCATCCGGTCGTGCAGGGTCTCAAGGCGCGCGGCTGCCGCGTCTGGGGTGTCGAGATCGACCCCGAGGCCGCCGCGATCGCCGCGCCGCTGTGCGAGCAGATGGTGGTCGGCAACGTCGAGGAACTCGACCTCACCGACAGCTTCGGCGACCGGAAGTTCGACGTCGTGCTGTGCCTCGACGTCCTCGAGCACCTCGTAGAGCCGCTGCCGGTGCTGCGCCGGCTCGCGTCGATGCTGACGCCGACCGGCATCCTCGTCGCCTCGATCCCCAACGTCACGCACGCCGCCGTACGCCTGCAGCTGCTCGACGGCAAGTTCACCTACACCGACACCGGGCTGCTGGACCGCACGCACGTGCGGTTCTTCGACCGCGACGAGGTCGGCAAGCTCTTCGCCGACGCCGGCACCACCGTCATCGAGCGGCTCGAGGTGCGTCGCGAGCCGCACGAGACCGAGATCCCCCTCGACCTGTCGGCGGTGCCCGAGGAGACCCTCGCGACGATCAAGGCCGACCCGGACGCGCGGGTCTTCCAGTGGATCATCGTGGCCCGGCCGGGGGTCGAGGTGGAGGGCGAGGCGACCGGCCTGACGACCGCCCTGCTCGCGCAGACCGGCCAGCTGGAGAAGGCGGTCCGCGAGTCCGCCGACCACATCATCTGGCTCGAAGGGCACCTGGCGGCCAAGACCGAGCACGAGCAGCAGCTCGAGCAGCAGGCCACCAACCTGAGCAACCGTGTCCTCGAGCTCGACGCGACGCTGCGGGAGCGGGTCGGCGAGCTGCTCGTCCTCGACGAGCAGGTCAAGGCACTGCGTGCGGACCAGGCGGTCAAGGAGGCGTACGTCGCGCACCTGCAGCAGTCGCTGGGCATCGAGTCCGCGCCCGCGCCGACCGCGCCGCCGGTGTGGCACGCGGCCGCGCCGGTGCACGAGATGGTGGACCGGGCGGTGACCCGGCTGCAGCGCTCCCCCCGCACCTACCGGGTGCTGAAGGCCACCGCGCGCCGCGTCCGCCGCCGCTAGGTCGTCCTACTTCCCCTTCGCGGAAGGCCTCGATCAGCGCGGTGTTGCCCCTACCGCTCAGCCCGTGAGGTAGCTCCTGAGCACGTCGGTGCACGCGGTGATCAGCTTGGTCTCGACCGACTCCTCGCGGGTGTGCGCCAGGGCCGGGTCCCCCGGGCCGTAGTTGACCGCCGGGATGCCCAGCGCGGCGAAGCGGGCCACGTCGGTCCAGCCGTACTTCGCCTGCGGCACCGCCCCGACCGCGGCCAGGAAGTGCGCGGCAGCCGGTGCGGCGAGCCCCGGCAGCGCGCCCGGTGCGGAGTCGGTGAGCCGGACGTCGTACGGCGCCAGCACCTCGCGGACGTGCTCGAGGGCCTGCTCCTCGGTGCGGTCGGGCGCGAACCGGAAGTTGACCAGCACCGTGCACGCGTCCGGGATGACGTTGCCGGCGACGCCGCCGTCGATCCGGACCGCGTTGAGGCCCTCGCGGTAGACGCAGCCGTCGATGTCGACCTCGCGCGCCTCGTAGCGCACCAGCGTCGTGAGCAGCGGAGCGGCGGCGTGGATGGCGTTCTCCCCCAGCCAGCTGCGGGCACTGTGCGAACGCTTGCCCGGCAGGGTCACCGCCACCCGCAGGGTGCCCTGGCAGCCCGCCTCGACCTGCCCGTCGGTCGGCTCCATGAGCACGGCCAGGTCGGCGTCGAGCCAGTCGCGGTGGTTCTCCACCAGGCGCTTGAGCCCGTTGCGGGAGGCCTCGACCTCCTCGTTGTCGTAGAGGACGTAGGTCACGTCGTACGACGGCTCGCGCAGCGTCGCGGCCAGGTGCAGCAGGACGGCGTCGCCGGACTTCATGTCGGTGGTGCCGCAGCCGTACAGCCGGTCGCCGTCGAGCCGGGACGGCACGTTGTCCGCGATCGGGACGGTGTCGAGGTGCCCGGCGAGCAGTACCCGGCGGTCCCGGCCCAGGTTGGTGCGGGCCACGACGGCGTCGCCGTCCCGGTCCACGGTCAGCCCCGGGACGGCCCGCAGCGCCTCCTCGACGAGGTCGGCCAGCCGCCGCTCGTCGCCGGAGACGCTCTCGACGTCGACCAGCGCGGCGGTCAGCGCGATCGGGTCGAGGGTGAGGTCGAGCATCAGGGTGCGACGCCGTGCTCGCGCAGGATGTCGTTGAGGATCAGCTTGTCGTGCTCCTGGCCCGGCTCGAGGTAGCGCAGGACGAGCAGGCAGGGCATCCCGAACTCGCCGCCCGGGAAGCTCTTCACGCGGGTGGAGCCGACCGCCACCGCGCGCTCGGGGACCTCGCCGCGGGCCAGTTCGTTGCCGGTCTCGGCCTCGAACACGCGGGTGGAGGCGGTCACGATCGCGCCGGCGCCGAGCTTGGCACCCCGGCGTACGCGCGCGCCCTCGACCACCATCGAGCGCGAGCCGATGAACGCGTCGTCCTCGACCACGACCGGCGCGGCCTGCGCGGGCTCGAGGACGCCGCCGATGCCGACGCCGCCGGACAGGTGGACGTTGCGGCCGATCTGCGCGCAGGAGCCGACGGTGGCCCAGGTGTCGACCATCGAGCCGGTCCCGACGTACCCGCCGATGTTGGTGTAGCTCGGCATCAGCACGACGCCGGGCTCGAAGTGCGAGCCCCAGCGGGCGATCGCGCCGGGGACGACGCGGACACCGTCGAAGCGGGTCTTGAGCGGGACGCGGTCGTGGTACTCGAACGGGCCGGCGGCGGTGTCCTGCATCGGCAGCACCTTGAAGGCCAGCAGGATCGCGCGCTTGGCCCGCTCGTCGACGACGACCTCGCCGCTGTCGGCCACCTGCGCGACCCGGGCCTCGCCGGCGTCGAGCATGTCGACGCCCGCGACGATCAGCTTGCGGGCGTCCGCGTCGTCGGGGGTGAGGTCGGCGCGCCGCTCCCAGAGCTCGTCGATGACCGGGTCGAGAGGGCTGTTCGTCATGGGGACGAGCCTAGTGGGAGCGCCTGCACCGCTCACCCGCCGCTCGCGGCTCGCCCCGTGGGTGCCGTGGGTGCCGTGGGTGCCGTGGGTGCCGTGGGTGCCGCCTCCTCCCCTTTGCGGGTGCCGCCTCCTCCCTCCCCTTTGCGGAAATTCCACAGCACCACGGTGCTGGGGATTTTCCGCAAGCCCCCGGATAGGGGCGGGGGCGCGGGGGCGC
>JAOPWV010000063.1 GCA_025965475.1 Frankiales bacterium
GCTTCTTCAGCCTGCCGAACCTGCCAGAGCTGCTGCTGGCCGGGCGGGAACGGCCGTTCTGGACGTACTACGCCAGACGCCAGATGTGGGACCCCAGCGCGCTGGCCGAGGAGGACATCGACGAAATCGTGCACTCGGCCGAGCAGCCGGGCGGCACCACGGCCATCTTGGAGATGTACCGCGCCCGCCAGACCGACGCCGAACAGAACCGCCCGCATTACGCCGACCCGATCAGCTGCCCGGTCCTGGCTGTCGGCGCGGAAGCCTATCTCGGGGACGAAGTATCCAAACAGCTCGCGCAAGTGGCCCGCGACGTCCGCGGCGCCGTCATCCCCGCGTCCGGTCACAACATCGCGCTGGAGAACCCGGCCGCCCTGGCCCAGGCCTACCTCGACTTCTTCACAGGCGGCGCAGAGATCGTTTCTGAATGACGACGTCGGCGTGGCAGCCGGGGGTCTGGCGTGTCCTGCGGAGCCCGATGTGCGTGAGCGAGGAGCTCATGCCTGACGGGCTGTGGGAAGGGATCGCTCCGCTGTTGCCGCCGCCCAAGCCTCCCCGCCATCGCTATCCGGGCCGACGGCCGATCGACGACCGCGCCGCGCTGGCAGGCATCGTCTTCGTCTCAAGACGGGGAGCGCCTGGCACCAGCTGCCCGCGGCCCTGGTTGGCTGCTCGGGGTGAGCTGCTGGCGGCGCCTGCGCGGCTGGACCGAAGCCGGCGTGTGGCCCACCCCGCACGAGCTGCTGGGCGCCGCCGGCGAGCTGGACCTGGGCTGCTGCGCCGTCGACAGCTCCCACGGGCGCGCGCTCAAAGGGGGGACGGGGTCGGCCCTCGCCCGTCGACCGCGGTCGTCCCGGCTCCAAGCCCCACCTGATCTGCGACGCCGGCGGCATCCCGCTCGCCGTCACCCTCACCGGCTGCAACCGCAACGACGTCACCCAGCTGATCCCGCTGGTCGACGCCGTGCCGCCGATCCGCGGAAGGCGCGGACGCCCCGCCGGCGCCCGCGGGAGCTGTTCGCCGACGGCGGCTACGACCACGACAAGTACCGACACCAGCTCCGCGCCTGCGGCATCACTCCGCGGATCGCCCGCCGCAGCGTTGCCCACGGCTCCTGCCTGGGCAGACAGCGCTGGGTCGTCGAACGCGGCTTCGCCTGGCTGCACGCCTTCAAGCGGCTGCGCACCCGCTATGAGCACCACGCCGACATCCACCTCGGCCTCCTGCAGCTGGCCGCCCTGATCTGCTACCGCCACCTGCCCTCATTCTGAAACGAGTTCTTAGCCCGGGGTGCTCTTCCCCACCACGCCGTCGCTCCCAGTGTGCTGCGCGGCGCACCTCGGCACCCGAGCCGCACGACGCGATGGCGAGAGGCAGCTCTGTCCAGGCCGACCCGGCTCGGCCTCGAACCCAGAACCCACACCCGCCATCCGCCATCCGCCATCCGCAGACACGAAAGAGGGGCCGGCGTCCTTGTGGACGCCGGCCCCTGATTTCGGAACAGGTGCTCGCTGATTTCGCGAACGGGCGCTCGCTGATTTCGCAAGCACCCCTGTGTGGAGGTGGCGGGAATCGAACCCGCGTCCTCCGGCACCGTGACAGGACTTCTCCGGGCGCAGCTCGCTGTGGTTTTCTCGGCCCCACCGTTCACGCGAGCGAGACGGTGCCGGGCTCAGTCACTGTTGGTTTTTCCGTCTGGTCCCGTGACCGGACCAGACGGTGATCCTCCTAGCGATGCCAGGTCCCGGGCCGGAGGCGCTCCCGGGCTGACAGACGGTTACCTAGGCCGCGAGGGCGTAGGAACCGACGCGCTGCTTATCGCTGGCGCTTGTTTGTTTTGCGACATTTCGTGGTTAACGAGATCATCGTCGCCTTCCTCGGCCCGCTTCTCCTGCCTCGACATCCGGAGTCGAGACCTGTCACCCCCTTCGTGGTGCGTGTACAGGCATGTTAACGCCGCACCCGGGTGGGCTGTTCCGGCACCACGGAGCGCAGCACAGACTGCGGCGCGAGATGCCGGGCGGCCAGCAGCCGGAGCTCCTCGTGTCGACCGGCATCGGCCAGCGCGGCGACGACCGCCTCGGCCAAGGCCGCCAGCAGGACCTGTTCGCGCGCTCGCAGCCGGACCTGCCCGCCGAAGATCAGGCGCAGCGAGCCCAATGGCCCCGCGGGACCCGACAGGGCGGTGACGAGCTCCGCGGCCTGCTCCCTGTCGTACGAGCTGCGGGAGCCCGCGCCCGGACGGCGGACGACGCGCCCGTCGGCCGTGGTCACGTACGCCCGGGGCGGACGCCGCGCATCGGCATCGAGCAGCAGCTCCGCCTGACGGATCCCGAAGAGCTGCCGGACCAGGAGCAGGGCCGACTCCGCGAGCTGACCCTCGTCGAGCCGGTGGAGCGTGCGACCGGCGGCCTCCAGCTGCATCCACTGGTCGCGCTCGCGGTGGGCGTTCACGAAGGCGTGACGGACTACGAGCAACGCGACCACCACGAGCGGCACGACCGCGAACCGGACCTCGCTGTCTTCGAGGAGTACCAGGGCGGCGGTCCCGACGGCGACGTTGCCGACCCAGGCCAGCGCCGACAGTGGCGCGCTCTCCCGCCAGACCTCACGCAACGGCAGCTGCTGCGATACGGCCAGTGCCAGGCAGGAGGCGAAGCTGTTGCAGACACTGAAGACCAGTGACGCAAGCAGCAATGCGGCGACCGCCCGCACCGTCCCGAGGCCCGCAGGGCCGCGGGCCACCCATTCCCACGCGGCACACCCGGCAGCAGCCGAGCCGGTGAACGAAGCCGCGTTGTACAGCGACGTCATCCAGCCCCGCCGGCCGGCCAGGTGGAGCAGGAGCACGCCGGGCGCGGCGAGGACCACGAACCACGTCGGCCCCACGTGGACGAAGCCGACGAGCAACGACGCCTCGCCCCACGTGCACGTGAACCGGTCCTTGCCGTAGCGCACCTCGAACAGCGTCATCTCCGACAGCGGCACGAGCAGCGCGACGGGGGCCAGCTTCCAGTACGACGGGATGCTCGTGTAGGCCGTGGCCACGGCGGCCGCCGTCCACGCCGTACTGCCCACCGCCAGGACGATGACGACGAGCCGCTCGATGTCGCTCAGGCGCATGCCCTGCGGCTCGGCCCGCGGATCTTGGAGCCCGGCCACCGGCGCACCATGGAGCAGCGGACGGAGCGTCATGACCGCCGTCCCATGGTCTACCTTCCGCAAGCGTGCTAGTTACCCGCTGCAGTCTGGGTGGGCCTTCATGGTCCGCCTATGGCCCAGTGGCTAGTTACTTCTGCCCATCTGCCGCGTCCGACCGTGGGGCGAATCGGGGCAGACCGAGCAGACCGGCGGCATTGTCGTGCAGCACCCCACGCAGCCAGTCGTCCCCCAGCCCCAGGCGGACGAGACCTGCGATCTGCTCGGCATAGGCGTAGGGCGTGTTCGGGAAGTCGCTCCCCAGCACGATGCGCTCCCCCAGCGCCAGCAGCGATCCGGTGAGTTCGTCCGGGAACGGCGTCCTGCGCTCGGTCCACGTGGTGAATGCCATCGTGGTGTCCAGGTGGACGCGCGGGAAGCGGGCCGCCAAGGCGAGGAAGTCGGCGTAGTCCGGCATGCCCATGTGCGCGATCACGGCCACCAGCGACGGATGCCGGACGAGCACCTCCTCGAAGGGCCTGACGCCGGTGAACGCGCCGGGCATCGGCCCGTTGCCGCAGTGGACGATCACCGGCACGCCGGCCCTTTCGAGGTGCGACCACACCGGGTCGAGCAGCGGGTCACGGGGGTCGTACGCGCCCACCTGCACGTGTGCTTTGAACACCCGCGCGCCGGCCGCGAGTGCCTGCTCGACGTACGCGCCCGCCTCCGGTTCCGGGAAGAAGGTCGCGGTGTGCAGGACGTCGTCGTGCCGAGCCGCGAAGTCACCGGCCCAGGCGTTGAGCCACGCCGCCATGCCGGGCTTGTGCGGATAGAGCAGCGACGGGAAGGCGAGCACGCCCATCTCGCGCAGCCGCTCGATCCGGACGTCCTCCTCCTCGCGGTACTCGATCGGCCAGTCGGTCCCGACGAGCGGGCCGGCCGCGTCGAAGTAGGCCCAGACCTTGTCCATCACGTTGCGTGGCATGAAGTGCACGTGCAGGTCGAGCAGCCCGGGAAGCCCGAGCGAACGCCACACGGCCGGTACGTCGGCGTCGGTGGCCGGGACGGGGGTCAGGGCCTGCGTCCCTTGACCCGGCGGCCCATCTCCCTGCGGATCTCGTTGTCGGCATCGCGCTGCGCGAGCACCTGGCGCTTGTCGTAGGACTTGAGCCCCTTGCCCAACCCGAGCTCGACCTTCGCCCGGCCGTCCTTGAAGTACAGCTGCAAGGGCACGAGCGCCAGGCCGCTCTCCTTCAGCTTGCCGACCAGCCGCAGGATCTCCTGCTTGTGCATGAGCAGCTTGCGGGTCCGCCGCGGGGCGTGGTTGTTCCAGGTGCCTTCGGTGTACTCGGGGATGTGCACGCCGATCAGCCAGACCTCGCCGTCCTGGACGCTGGCGTAGGCGTCGACGAGTGACGCCCGGCCCTGCCGCAGCGACTTGACCTCCGTGCCGGTCAGCACGATGCCGGCCTCGTAGGTGTCCTCGATCGCGTAGTCGTGCCGCGCCTTCTTGTTCTGCGCGACGAGCTTGTTGGGCGCGCCCTTGGTCCCGGCCTCCGGCCCCTTCATCCTCGGCCCCCGGCGAGGGGTGCGCTGTCGGCCACCAGGCCGGCGAGAACGTCCAGGGCCCGGCGTACGGCGACGTCCGGGGCCGACGCCGGCGCGATCTCGATGTCCGGCTCGAGTCCGCCGCCCTCGAGGGAACGGCCGGACGGCGTCGAGTAGCGGGCCACGGTCATCTCCAGGGCCGAGCCGTCGGCCAGCGTCCGGGGCTCCTGAACGGTGCCCTTGCCGAACGTGCGGCTGCCGACGAGCGCGGCACGCTTGCGGTCCTGCAGGGCCCCGGCCACGACCTCGGCCGCGCTCGCCGTCCCGCCGTCCACCAGGACGACCAACGGGACGCTGGCGTCGCCGGGGCCGACCGCGTCGAGGTGCACCGTCGAACCGTCACGGCGGGTGTAGCTGACGACGCTGCCCCCGTCGAGGAACGCCGATGCGGTCTCGACCGCTTCGTCCAGGAGGCCGCCCGGGTTGCCCCGCAGATCCAGGACGACACCCGAGGTGTGGTCCGCCCGCAGCTTCGCCACCGCGGCGCGCACGTCGTGCCCGGTGCCCCGGGTGAAGGCGGGCACGGTGATGTGGCCGACGGATGGGCCGCTGCGGGTGCGCTCGAGGGCGACGGCGACGCCGGCGGCCGGGACGGCGGCGCGGACCAGGCGCAGGGTCCGCAGCGCGGTACCCCGGCGGGTGACGACGGAGACGGAGGAACCGGGCAGCCCGCGCATCGCGGCCGCGACAACAGGCGCGGTGAGGCCGCTGGTCGAGACCGTGTCCACGGCCCGCACCTCGTCACCGGCCCGTATCCCTGCCTGCGCCGCGGACGATCCGTCACTGACGCGGGCGACGACGATCTCCCCGGCCCGGCCGGTGCGCAACCAGACGCCGATGCCGACGTAGCGGGCGGTGCTGACCGCGGCGCCCTCTGCCCAGGTGCCCCACTGGTCACCGGCGGCGCGCAGCATGCCCTGGATGGCCGCCGCGTCGAGGGTCTGCCGGTCCACCGCGGTCAGTGCGTTGCCGGCGATCTGGTCGGCGGCGTCATCGAGGAGACCGCGCGGTGCGGAGGCCGGCTGCGCGACCGCCTTGCTACCGGCGCCGGCGACCACACCAGACGTGAAGGCTGCGCCGAGGGCGGCGACAGCCGCCACGGCTCCGACGACCCGGCGGGTCTTCAGAAGCGGGCGCATCCGGTGAGTCTACGGCGCATCGGGCTACGGCGAGACCCAGTCCAACGGGTCCACCGGGTCGCCGTTCCGGCGCACCTCGAAGTGCAGGTGCGGACCGGTGGAGTTGCCCTCGTTCCCGACGTTGCCGACCTGCTGTCCGCGGCTGACCTGCTGGCCCTCCGAGACCGCCAGGGACGACATGTGCGCGTAGGCGGTCGACAGGTCGGTGCCGTCCACAGTCCCGTGGCTGATGACGACGAGCGTGCCGTAGCCGCTCGCCTGCCCGGCGAACACGACGACGCCGTCGGCAGCGGCCCACACCGGCGCGCCGTAGCCGGAGCCGATGTCGATGCCGGCGTGAAGGCGCATCTCGTGGAAGATCGGGTGCATCCGGTAACCGAAGCGACTGGTCAGCGGCCCGTTCGAGGGCCACAGGAAGCGGCCGGTGCCCACGGACGGCACCGGGACGCGGGTGCGTGCGGCCTGCCTCGCCCGCTCGAGGGCCAGCGCTCGCAGTCGCGCCGCGAGCGCCTGGGAGGCCGCCTGGGCGGAGCGGTAGGCAC
>JAOPWV010000177.1 GCA_025965475.1 Frankiales bacterium
GGTCACATCACCCGGCTGGACCAGCAGCGCGTCCCGGCCGTCGACCAGGTACTCCCGGAACACCGGCAGGTCGCTGGTCACCACGGGCAGTCCGGCGCTCATGGCCTCCAGCACCGCGAGCCCGAAACCCTCCTTGACGGAAGGGAAGGCCAGCGCGTCCGCCGCCTGGTACCAGACGGCCATGTCCTCGTCCGGCACCGTGCCGACGGGTACGACGTCGACACCCAGCTCCAGCCCGAGCCCGGGCAGCTCGGCCAGCACCCGGTCCCGGTACGCACGATGGTCCTGGAAGGAGTGCCCGCCCACGACCGCGAGCACCGGCGTGACGCCGCCCCGGGCCTTCATGTCCGCCAGGGCGCGGACGAGGGTGTCGCTGCCCTTGCGCGGCTCGATCCCGCCGACCGCCAGCAGCAGCGGCCGCTCGCCGGCGCCGACCGACCGGCGCAGCTCGGCGGCTCGCGCCGGCGCGGGGGCGGCGAACCGCGCGACGTCGACGCCGTTGGGTACGACGCCCGCCTGCACGCCGTAGTCCTGCACCAGGATCTGCCGCCACACCTCGCTGACCGCGAGCACGACATCGGGCTCGAGGATCGCCTCCCGCTGGCAGTCCATGAGTACCTGGCTGCTGAAGTCGTCCACGTGGTGCACGGTGCGGACCACCGTGACCGGCGCCCCGGCGTCACGGACCCGTGCGGCCGCGCGGGCGCTGATGCAGTCCTGGGCGTGCAGCACCGGGGCCTGGACCGTGGCGAGGACCTCGGTCAACCGGTCGATGTTCGCGGCGACCTTCTCCTCCAGGGTCGACCCGCCGGGCGGGCTCGGCACGATGGTGACCGGCGCCTGCACCGGCCGGAAGAAGCCCTGCTCCGGGTCGCCCAGCGCGACGACCCGCACCGACGTCCCGAGTGCGTGCAGCGCCTCTGCCAGCTCGAGGGTGTGCACGACCCCGCCGCGCGGCTTGGTCGAGTACGTGAGCAGGACGACCTGTGCGTCGGTCATGTCCCCGCCTCGGCGAGTTCGGGCCGGCGCAGCACCAGCGCGCCGGCTGCGTACGCCGCCCGCGCGTTCGTCTCCGGCACGATGCAACCCGCCTGCTCGAGAATGGCGCGCTGGCGCGAGTACACCTGGGGGTCCTCCTCCGTGCCGAGCAAGTACGCGACGACCTGCGGGCCGCCGTCCTCCATGAGCTTCGCGCAGACCGGGGCGACCTGGCCCGCGGGGTCCTCATGGCTGCCGTGGCCGAGCACGACGTCGAGCAGGACGACAGCGACGTCCGGGTCGTCGGCCTGGGCGCGCAGCATCTCCAGCCGCAGGCTCGGGTCGATCATCGGGTGTGGTCGGCCGTGCGTGTACTCCTCGGCGCCGAGGTCGAGCAGCACGTGCGCGCCCTCCGGCGCGGGCAGACCGCATTCCTTGCGCAGCGGCTCGTTGGAGTACACCGGCCCGAGCAGCCCCTCCAGCACGAACTGCGCCTCGTAGCAGAGCGTCCCGCCGGAGAACAGCCCGCGCACGGTCCGGCGGCCCGGCGCCAGCCGCTCGACGGCAGCCGCGACCTGCTCGCGCAGCCCGGCGGTCAGGCTGGGCGGGGTCGCCCCGGCCAGTACGGCGGCCTCCTGCGCGCCCTGCTCGAGGGTGCGGGCCAGGTGCACGCCGGCCGGCGGCTCGAGGTCGGCCAGGCCGAGGAAGACGGCGACCGCAGGCGTGTCCCTGCACTCCGCGAGCACCCGTTCCGCCGCCGCCAGGGACGGCGGCTTGGAGACGAGCAGCACGGCGCTGGTACCCGGATCGGCATCGAGCGCCCGGGCGGCGAGCTGGGCCATCCGGCCACCGACCGCTTCCGACAGGTCGCGACCACCGACGCCGATGACCTGCGACACGCGCACGCCCCAGCGGTCGAGAAGAGCGGACACCTCCTGCGCGCCGGTGCCGGCCGCCGCGACCACGCCCACCGCGCCGCCGCCACCGGCGCTGAGCACGTTGGCGAAGCCCAGCCCGGTACCGGCGAGGACGGCGGTGCCGGCGCCGGGGCCCATGACCAGGCGGCCGAGCCGGGCCGCCCGCTCCTTGAGCTCGATCTCCTCCTCGAGCGGCACGTTGTCGCTGAAGAGCAGGACGTGCAGCCCGGCGGTGAGCGCGTGGTGGGCCTCGAGGGCGGCGTACTCCCCCGGCACCGACACGATCGCGACGTTGAGGTCGGGCTGCCGCTTCACGGCCTCAGCAGTACTGGCCGGCGGCTTCTCCTCGGCGGGCCCGGTGGGCGTCCGCTCACTGAAGGCCGCCTCACCCCCGGCGCCGAGCGCGGCCTCGACCGTCTGGTCGTCCTGCGCCGTCACCGCGAGCACGAGGTCGTTGGCCCCGAGCCCGTCGAGCTCGCCGCCGGAGAAGCCGGCGGCGGCCAGGTCCTCCAGCCCACGGGGCGAGGCCATCACAGCACCGGCCCAGGTGACGCCGTCGATCCCGTCCATGCTCACCGTGGCGACCATGAGCAGGAGCGAGTCGAGGTAGGTGTCCTTGTGGATCCGCAGGCCGGTGGCGCTCACGAGCGGCTCCCGACGGTCGCGGGGGTCCGCTCGATGCAGGTGCCGGCACCCGGCTCGCCGGCCGCCGCCGCCCGCAGCAGCTTGGCGGACGTGATGATGACGCGCTGGCCGCCGTCCTGCAGGAACCGCAGGGCCGCCGTGATCTTGGGCCCCATGCTGCCTGGCGGGAACTGGCCCTGGCGGAACAGCTCCTGGGCCTCCTCCGGGGTGAGCCGGTGCGCCGGCCGTTCCCGTGGCGTGCCGTAGTCCAGCAGGACACAGTCGACGCCGGTCACGAGGTAGAGGTCGCTGGCTCCGACCGCGGCAGCCACCGCTGCGGCGGCGTAGTCCTTGTCGATGACCGCGTCGACGCCGGTGAGCGCACCGTCGTCCCCGAGCCGGACAGCGACGCCTCCACCGCCCGCGGCGAGCACGACGTGGCCCGCATCGAGCAGGACGCGGATCGCGTCCATCTCCACGACGGTGGACGGGATCGGCGAGGGGACGACCCGGCGATAGCCGCGGCCGCTGTCCTCGACCACCTGCCAGCCGCGCTCGCGAGCCAACTCGCCCGCCCGCTCCTCGTCGAAGAACGGCCCGATCGGCTTGGTCGGCGCGGAGAACGCCGGATCGTCGGGGTCCACGCCGACGTGCGTCAACACGGCGACCGCGCGGCCGGCGCCGCAGTGCTGGTCGATCGCCCGGACCAGAACGCTGCCGAGCTGGCCCTGGGTCATCGCGCACAACTGGTGCAGCGGCTGCGCGGGGACGAGGGCGACGGCCTCCTCCTGCTGAATCGCCAGGTTGCCGACCTGCGGACCGTTGCCGTGGACCACGGCGACGCGCCAGCCGGCGGTCACGAGGTCGGACAGGCAGGCGGCCATGTCGCCGGCGTTGGCCTCGATCTCGGTCCAGGAGCCGGCCTGGTCGGAGGCGGTCAGCGCGTTGCCGCCGACCGCAACCACTGCGAGCGGGGTCACGGGCCGAGGACCGGGGGTCGCTGCTCGCCACGGACGGGGGCACATCGGATAGGAGACGGCATGTGCACCATAGTGAACTCTCGAGCACAGGAGCGCAATGATCGAACGAGGGGTGTCGGACCGGCCCGACGGCCTGACACCAGCGCGAGCGCGGTTGCTCACCGCCGGGCGGGAGGAGCTCCTGGGGTACTTGACAGGGGCACGTCCGGACAGCAAATGTTTCCGATAGTGAACGCGCAGACTCCACCGCGTCTCTGACGAAAGGCCCCCTGCATGACCGTCACCACTCCTCCTGCCGACCCGGTTGCCCCGGTACCGTCCGCGGAGGAGGTCGCCCGACTGCTGACGGCCCTGCAGAGCGAAGGGCTGCGCGTCGAGGTGCCGCTGGCCGCGCGCGCCGGCGGCGCCGGTCCGGCCGATGCCGGCATGCTGTACATCGAGGGCGTGCAGGTGACGGTGCCGACCACGGCCTCGTACGTCGAGGCTTCCCCGTACGCGCTGCGTGGCGAGGACGACGGGAGCTGGGCGGTCTACGAGGGCTCGGAACGGCTGGCCTCCGCGGCGCTGGCCCCGCGGCCGAAGTACTACGACCTCACCACCGCGGACGGCATCCCCTACTGGCAGATCGCCCTGCTCCACCTGGACTCGGTGGCCAGCACCGTCCTGCAGACCTGCGCCTACTGGGGCAACGACGACCAGTGCACCTTCTGCGGCATCGGCGTGACGCTCGCGAACGGGCGGACGATCGCGAAGAAGACCCCGGCGATGCTGGCCGAGGTCGCCCTCGCCGCGCGCGACCTCGACGGCGCCGTCGACGCCACGCTCACGACGGGCAGCACCGCCACCCCGGACCGCGGCGCGATGTACGTCGGACGCTGCGGCCAGGCGGTCAAGGAAGCCGCCGGCCTGCCGGTCCAGGTGCAGTTCGAGCCGCCGGCCGATCTCGACGTCATCGACCGCGTCGCCGACATGGGCATCGACTCGGTCGGCATCCACGTGGAGACCTTCGACCCGCAGGTTCTCGCCAGGGTCGCGCCTGGCAAGGCGCGCTGGGGCATCGAGGCCTACTTCTCCGCGTGGGAGCGGGCCGTCGCGGCTTTCGGTCCGGGGCAGGTCTCGACCTACGTCATCCTCGGCATGGGCGAGGACGAGAAGACCACCATCGACGGCTGCAAGCGGGCCATCGACATGGGCGTCTACCCGTTCATCGTGCCCCTGCGGCCGGTGCCGGGCAGCCTCATGCAGGACCTGCTGCCGCCTCCGCGCGAGGCCGTCGAGGCCGTCTACCGTCAGGTCGTCCCGTATCTGGCGAAGAAGGGCATGTCGTCGGCCGGTGTCACGGCCGGCTGCGCCCGATGCCAGGCGTGCTCGGGCATGGGCGCGTTCGAGCGGTCAGCGTCGGACGGAGGCCTGCGTGACGGACGTACTGCCCTCCCGCTCTTCGTCGGCGCCTGACGCCGGACTGCTCTTCGTCCGGGCCGTGGACGGGCCGGACGAGCTGGCTGTGCATCACCGCATGCGGACCGCGGTCTTCGTGAACGAGCAGGGCCTGTTCGCGCCAGACGACCGGGACGTGCACGACGACGACCCGTTCACCGTGCACGTGCTGGGATCCGTGGGTGCCGAACCGGCCGGGGCCGTCCGGCTGTACCCCCTGGGCGGCTCGGCATGGAAGGGCGACCGGCTCGCCGTGCTGCCGCCGTACCGACGCTCACGCATCGCCGGCCGGCTGGTCCGGTTCGCCGTCGCGACCGCCGCGGAGCGCGGCGGCACGCGCATGGACGCGCTCGTCCAGACCGCCAACGTGCGGTTCTTCCTGAGCCTGGGCTGGTCGGCCGTGGGTGAGCCGCACGACCTTCTCGGTCTGCCGCACCAGCCGATGACGATCGCGCTCCGTTGAGCACGCCTTCGTACGGCCCGGCAACTGCCGGGTCAGCGCCTCAGGTTCGTCACACCCTCGGCCTGCAGGTCGAAGACCGTGGCAGTCTCCGAGCCGCGCCTCAACCGCACCTGGCCGCTGTCGTCGAGCACGCCCAGCGGCTGCGCGGTCAGGCCGCGCCCGCCGAAACCTGCCAGGCAGTCCTCCACCCGGTCCGGCTCACACGTCAGCAGGAACGCGAAGCACGGGAAACAACCGAGCCAGTCGGCCAGCGACACTCCCTCCGGCACGGGCAGGACGTCCAGGTCGACCGTGACGCCGAGCCGCTGCGGCTCCAGCAGCATCGCCAGCGACCCGACCAGGCCGGCCATGCTGACGTCCTTCGCCGCCACCGCGGCACCCGACGTCGCGAGGTCGGCCAGCAGTCGCACGTCGCCGGCGAGTTGCGAGCCGCGCGCGTCGAAGGAGGGGAAGAACGGGAAGTCGGCACGCATCTCACCTTCGACGCAGCAGCCGAGCACCAGTACCTGGCCTGCTGCGGCGTGCCGCGCCGACAGCACCCGGTCGGCCCGGCCGATGCCGAAGGCCGACAGGGCGGGCGCTCCGTCGCTGCGGGTCAGGTGCCCACCCACCACAGGGACGTCGTAGAGCTCCGCGGCCCAGTGCATCCCGCGCAGCACCTCGCGGGCCGTCTCCTCGGGTCCGACGATGGTGTCCAGCAGGGCGACCGGTCGAGCTCCCATCGCCGCCAGGTCGTTGACGTTCGCGAGCACCGCGGCGATACCCGCGCCGTACGGGTCCTTGGCCACGAAGGCGGGCAGGATGGCCTCGCCGCCGACCACGACCTGACCCGTGCCGTCCGGCAGTACCGCACCGTCGTCACCCGGGCCCGCGTACCAGTCGCCGTCGCCGAAGACCTCGGCGACCAGCCCGATGTCTGCCTTGGCCAGGACCCCGGGCAGGCGCCGCAGGTTGGCTGCCAGGCTCGCGAGATCGGTCACGGAATCCTCCTGGGGGCCGGGCGCAGCGGGACGGGTTGTTTACCATGGTGAATGCGATGCCCACTTTCCTCAGCCTCCCCCGGCGCACCGCCAAGCCGCGGCGCAGCGGCATCACGCATGTCCTGGACAAGGGCCTGCCGGTGCCGGAGGTGGAGGCGCTGCTCGGCGTCTGCGGGCCGTACGTGGACGTGTGGAAGCTCGGCTGGGGCACCGCCTACCTCGACCCCGCGCTGCAGGACAAGCTCGCAGTGCTCGACGGGCACGGAGTGCTCGCGTGCACCGGCGGAACCCTGCTCGAGGTGGCCTGGCAGCAGGGTGCGGTGAGCGAGTACCTGGACTGGGCCGCGGCTGTGGGGTTCCCCTGCGTCGAGGTCTCCTGCGGGGTCGCCTCGATGAGCCCGGCCGAGAAGCAGGCCCTGGTCGAGCGCGCAGCCGAGCGCTTCATCGTGCTCGCCGAGGTGGGCGCCAAGGACCCGGACGTGGCCGTCGACGCCTCCGCCTGGGCCACCGAGGCGACCGCCGACCTGGACGCGGGAGCGACCTGGATCGTCACAGAGGGGCGCGAGAGCGGCACCGTCGGGCTGTTCGACCCGGACGGCGAGGTGCGCGCCGAGGTTGTCGACGCGGTGGTCGACGCGGTCGGGGTCGAGACGACCGTGTTCGAGGCGCCCCGCAAGGAGCAGCAGGCCTGGCTCATCCGCCGCTTCGGGCCCGACGTCAACCTCGCGAACGTCGCACCGTCGGATGCGCTCGGGTTGGAGGCACTGCGCCTCGGGCTGCGGGCCGACACCTTCGACGCGCAGGTCCACGACCGGACCCGCAGCCGGTGAGCACCCTGCCGGAGCGCTATCGCGAGGTGTCGGTCACCGACGTCGACGTACCGCTGGAAGCCGGTCCACTGCGGGACCTGCTCACCTCCCGGCCGGTGTACCGCCGGACCCGGTACGTCGTCGTCCGGCGCGGCGGCCAGGCCGCGCTGGTCGAGGTGGTCAAGACGACGACGACCCCGCTGTTCTGCCCGGTCGAGGATGCTGTGCTGCTGGCCGGGCCCGAGGAGACGACGTACCTGCACCGGCCGGACCTCGACACCGGCGTGGCCAGCGAGCTCGTCAAGGCGGCGCAGGACGCGCCCGGCGTGCGCTGCGTCGTCGTTGAGGGGCGCTACGGGCACGTCAGCTTCGTCCTGGACCCGGCGCCCGTCCGGCTGCGCGTGCTGGACGTCGCCCCGCCGTGGCCGGCCAAGCTGCTCGACCAGGTCGAGCGGGTGCTGGACACGGCCGAGGACCTGCCCGGGATCCTGCCGCTGCCACAGGTGGTGTCCCTCGAGGAACTGCTGCCGGATCAGCCGGCCGGTCACTACCTGCTGCCCTGCCGGGGCGGGGACATGGACGTCCCGGGTGCGCAGGTGTCCTACCTCGACGAGGTGCCGCCGAAAGCCGACTGGACGCTGCTGGGCTGCGCCCGCTCCCGGGCCATCCACGACTTCTTCTACGACGGACCGGTCCCCCAGATCGACACGTGCCCGCGGGCGCTGGCCAAGGACGTGGAGCTCGGACCCGGCGAGGTGCTGCTCACCAAGTGCTGCCTGCTCGAGGAGCACATCGAGACCGAAGGGCGCACGGTCGTCGTGCCCTGGGGCGCGTCGTTCGCACACCTTCGCGAGGCGCTGAACACCGCGGTGGAGCTGGCCGACCCGTGACCGCCAGGATCGCCGATTCCCAGATGTACGCGCACCTGTGGGGCACCCCCGCCACGCGGGCCGTCTTCGACGAGCCGGGCCGCCTGCAGGGCTGGCTGGACGTGCTGGCCGCCCTGGCCCGGGCACAAGCCGCCGAGGGCCTGGTACCGCAGGAAGCGGCCGCGCAGATCAGCGAGCGGGCACGGGTCGACCTGCTCGACCTCGACCTGGTCGCCGAGCAGACCCGGGTCAGCGGGCACTCCACCCTCGGGCTGATCCGCGCGCTGGAGAGGGTGCTGCCTGCCGACGTACACCCCCACGTCTACGTCGGCGCCACCGTGCAGGACCTCACCGACACCTGGACGTCGCTCGCCCTGCGCACCGTCCTGCACGAGGTGTGGCGCGACCTCTGGCGGATCGAGGAGCTGGTGCTCGAGCTCGCCGACCGCCACCGCGACACGGTGATGGCCGGGCGCACCCACGGACAGCCGGGGGCACCGATCACCTTCGGCTGGAAGGCGGCGTCCTGGGCGGACGAGATCCGCAGGCACCTCGACCGGTTGCGCGAGGGCGCACCCCGCTGGCTGGTGGGCCAGCTCGGTGGCGGCGTCGGCACGCTGGCCGCCCTCGGTCCTGCAGGGCCGGTCGTACGCAGCCGGTTCTGCGCCGACCTCGGGCTGGCCGATCCCGGCATCTCGTGGCTGTCCTCCCGCGACCGGATCGCCGAGGTGGGCGGGGTGCTCGCGATGGTGACCGGCACACTGGCCCGGATCGGCGGCGAGGTGTACGAACTGCAGCGGCCCGAGATCGGCGAGCTGCGCGAAGCGACCCGCGAGGACCTGGTCGGCAGCATCACGATGCCGCACAAGCGCAACCCCGAGCGCAGCGAACACCTGGACACCCTCGCCCGCCTGGTCCGCGCCTCCGCGGGCGTTCTGCTCGAGGGCGTGGTCAGCGCGCACGAACGCGACGGCCGCAGCTGGAAAGCCGAATGGGTCGCCCTGCCTGAGGTCTGCCTGCTCGCGACAGCCGCCACCGCCCTGGCCGTGGAGCTGCTCGACGGCCTCGAGGTGGACGCCGACGCCATGCGGCGCAACCTCCACGGCTACACGGGCAGCGAGGAGGTCCTCGCGCTGCTCACCGCGCGGATGGGCAAACACGTCGCGCAGGATGCGCTGCAGGCCGCACTCGCCGCGGGCCGGGCTGCCGGCAACCCGATGGATGTCGCGCTGGTCGAGGCCGGGCTGCTCACGGAGCAGGAGGTCGCCGGCCTGTCGCCCGACACCGGAGCGGCCGGGGCGATGGTCGACGCGGTCGTCGCCAGGGCCCTGGCGGCGCGCGCGACGGAGACCCCGGAATGGACGTGACCGTCCGCGCGCCCCTGGCGGTGCTGCCCACTCCCCTCGTCCCGGCGCCGCGGCTGGCTGAGGCGCTGGGCCTGGCCGGCCCACTGCTCGTCAAGCGCGACGACCTGACCGGCTTCGCCGTTGCCGGCAACAAGGCCCGCCAGCTGGAGCTGCTGCTCGCTGAGGCGGACGGGCAGCACGCCGACGTGCTGGTCACCGGCGGGACCATCGGGTCGAACTTCGTCCAGGCAGCCGCCGCCGCCGCGGCGTACGCCGGGCTCGACTGCGTCCTGGTGCTCTCCGGCCCGCCGGTCCCCCGCACCGCCCATCCCAACCTCGCCGCGGCGACCGCCTGGGGCGCGCAGGTGCGCTGGACCGGCAGCACCGACAGGACGATGGTTGACGCGTTGCTTCCGCAGGTCGGCGCCGAGCTCGCCGCACAGGGCGCCCGGCCGTACGTCGTGCCCCGCGGCGGCGCGAACGCGACCGGCGCGGAGGGCTACCGGCTGGCAGTGGACGAGGTGCTCGGTCAGCTCGACGGGCAGGCCCCCGTCGTCGTGGTCGCGGCCGGCGCGGGCGGCACGCTCGCCGGGCTGGTCGCCGGGGTCGTCGCCTGCGGGCGTCCGCTGCGGGTGGTCGGGGTGTCGGTGAGTCGGCCCGCTGACGAGGTCGCGGGCCGGGTACTCGACCTGGCGCGGCAGGTCGCCGCGCGTCGGGGCGAGCCGATGCCGGAGGCCTGCGACGTGCAGGTCGTCGACGCCCGCGGACCGGGCCATGGCCTGGCCTCCGCTGCGGGGAACGCCGCCGCCGACCTGGCGCTGCGCACCGCCGGCCTCGTGCTCGATCCGGTCTACACGGCGAAGGCACTCGCCGCGCTGCCCTCGATCGTCACCGGCCGGCCCGCTCTGTTCTGGCACACCGGCGGCCTGCTCGACGCAGTCGCCGGACTGATGGGAGATCTCTCGTGACAACCGGCCACCGGCTCGGCCCGCCCCTGGACGGGCCGGCCCCCGAGCTGATCGCCTCCGGGTTCCACCTGGAGAACGCCGACGCGCCGCTGCTGCACGCCGGCCTGAACCTCGCCGACCTCGCGCATGTGCTCGACCTGCGCGGCCGCGACGTGATCCCGGAGGGGCCGGCCCGTCGCCTGCTCGCGCTGCTGCTCGAGACCGACGCGACCGCCCCCGAGGACTTCCCGTACGACCCGGCCTACGGCGAGCCCTACAACAGCCGGGAACGGTTCTTCACCGAACGGATCGGCGACGACGCCGGCTGGCTGCACGCCGGCCGGCCACGGCGCGAAGCCGTCCGCATCGCCCTGCGGCTGCACCTGCGCAGCCAACTCGTCGACCTCATCGAGGCCTCCGCCGACCTCGCCGACACCCTGGCCACGACCGCCGCCGCCCACAGCCGCAGCTGGCTGCCCGACCAGACCTACCTCCAACACGCGCAACCCTCGACCTTCGGGCACTACCTGCTCTCGTTCGCCTACCCCGTGCTGCGCGACGCCCGCCGCCTGTCCGACGCGCTGGACTGGACCAACACCAGCCCCGGCGGCGCCGGCTGCGTCAACGGCAGCCGACTACTCGACGACCGCGAACCGATCGCCGAGCTGCTCGGGTTCGACGGCGTCATCGAACACACCCGCGACGCCATGTGGCAGACCGACGGGCTCGTCGACATGCTCGCCGGCGCGGCCAGCCTGGTCGGCACCCAGAGCAAACTCGCCGAAGACCTCGAGATCTGGGCCAGCAGCGAATTCGACTACGTCACCATCGCCGACGGCTACAGCCGCTCCAGCGTCCTCATGCCACAAAAACGCAACCCGTACGCGTTGTCCATCATCCGCGGCGCCTCCGGCACCCTCATCGGCCGGCTCACCGGCTTCCTCGCCGTCATCAAAAGCCCCTCGGCCCGCAGCGACAACCTGATCTACGCCTACGGCGAAGTACCCCGCGCCCTCGACCTCGCGATCCGCACCACCCGCCTCACCGACGGCGTCATACGCACCATGGCCGTGAACACCCCGCGGATGTGGTCCGCGCTCGAATCCGGGTTCTGCCAGGCCACCGACCTCGCCGAATACGTCATGCAGACCTGCGGCCTGGACTACCGCACCGCCTACCAGGTCGTCGGAATCGCCGTCCGCACCGCCCACGAAGCCGGCCTACGCGGCATCGACCTGGACGGCCCGATGCTCGACGCCGCCGCCAGGGACTACACCGGCCAGACCATCGGCCTGACCGGCACCGACCTCACCCAGGTCCTCGACCCACGCCACATCGTCGAGACCCGCACCGCTGCCGGCGGCGCCGCCCCGGCCGTGGTGGAACAGATGGCCGCCTCGTGCAACCACGAGGCGCAAGAGCTGCGCGGCGCCGTACGGGCGCGCCGCGACGGCTTTCAGGCGGCGAGGCGCCGCCTGCTAGACACCGCCGGGGCGCTCGCCGCCGGCACTGACCAGGAGGTTGCTGGATGACCGAGGACACAAACGCCGCGGTGCTCGACCTCCCCGGCGAGGTCGGTGTGGTGAACGTGGGACTCCCGCTGTTCGCCGCCGCCATCGCCGCGCAGGGCCGCCCATCGGTACAGGTCGACTGGCGCATTCCCGCCGGCGGTGACCCGGTCGCGGTGGCCGCCCTGCGCCGGCTGTCGGGGCCGCTCGCCGAGCAGGTCGACGCTGCCAACGCCGAGGTGCTGCGCCGCCTGGACACGGGGGTGCCCATGCTCACCGGGATGCGCCCTGCCCGGGAGGTCATTCCCGGCCTCGGCGACCACGCGCTGTTGCACGCCGGGCCGGCCCTGACGCTCGAGGAAGCCTGCGACCCGCTGCGCCGCTCGATGCGCGCCGCGGTCGTCGCGGAGGGCTGGGCCGGCACCGTGGAGCAGGCGGACGCGCTGCTGGTCAGTGGAAAGGTCACGTTCTCGCCCGCCAACGAGTCTGGCGGTGTGGTGCCCATGGCCACGGTCATGGGGCCGAGCACCCCGGTCTGGGTGGTCGAGTTGGAGGCGGGTGGCGTCAGCGCCTGGGCGCCGCTCGGGCACGGCTCCGGCGACGTGGCCTGGTTCGGCCGGGACACCCCGGGGGCGATCGCGCGGCTGGTCCTGTTGCGCGAGGCAGTCGAGCCCGTGCTGGCCGAGGCGCTGCGCGACAGCGGCCCGCTCGACGTGATGTCGTTCGCCGCGCAGGCAGTGGCGATGGGCGACGACGTGCACGTACGCACCCAGGCAGCCACCAACCTGCTGCTGCGCCACCTGCTCCCGTCCCTCATGGCCAGCGAGCACCCGCGCCGGGTCGAGGTGGCCCGGTACCTGTCCACGAACCACCTTCTGTTCCTCACCCTGGCGATGGCCTCCGCCCGTTCCCTGACCGCCTGGGCCGGTCAGGTGGAGGGCTCGTCGGTGGTCACCACGATGGCGCGCAACGGCACGCAGTTCGGCACCAAGCTGTCCGGCGGCCGAGAGTGGTTCCTTGCTCCCGCGCCGATGGTCGGGCACGCGCTCTACCACCCCGGCAAGGGCCCGGACGACAGCGCGCCGGACATCGGCGACAGCGCCGTACTCGAACTGGTCGGGCTCGGCGGCGCGGCCGCCGCCGGCTCTCCGGCGGTCGGGCAACTGGTCGGGGGCCTGGCCGAGGCCGCCGCGCTGACGGCGGAGCTCGAGCGGGTGTGCGTGGGTCGTTCGAGCCGGTTCACCCTGCCGACGTTCGGCGGTCGAGGCACCCCGCTCGCCGTGGACGTCCGCAAGGTCGTCGAGCACGGCATCACCCCGAAGGTCACCACCGGGATCCTGCACAACCGGGACGGCAGCGGCCAGGTCGGCGCCGGCGTCGCGGAGGCGCCGCTGGCCTGTTTCCGCGAGGCACTTCTCGACCTCGACGCGCGGCTGACCCGCCGCTAGGCCGCCCGCCCGTCCGCTGTGTCGCGTCCGGGCCACGGTGGCTCGGGAGCCACGCTCAGCCGGACGCAACGTGCTTGCCGCGCTCGGCATCCGCGTTGCGTCCGGGCCACGGTGGCTCGGGAGCCGCACTCCGCCGGACCCAGGCCCGTCCGGAGGCCGGAGGTCATGCTGGGGAGACTGCTCCGTCGGCCAGTGCGATCTCCACCGCAGGTGCGTGGGCAAAGGTGTTGGAGACGTAGCAGGCGCGCTTGGCCGGTTCGAGCAACGGCGCCAGGCGTTCCGCGGGCAGGCTGCTGCGCACGGTGAGCAGCAGGTGCCCGAACTTCTGCCCCTCGTAGGTGCCGGTCGCGGTGACCTCGAGGTCGGGGAGCTCGAAACCCCGCTTGCGGGCGGCCCACGCCAGCGCCAGCGCGTAGCAGGAGGAGAACGACGCGAGCAGCAGGTCGGTGGGCATCGGGCCGAGGCCCGTCCCGCCCACGTCGACCGGCTCGTCGACGACCAGCGCGAAACCCCCGGCGTCGACCTCGCAGCGCCAGCCCCCCTGCCACCGCGCGACGGCGGTGTTGGTGCCGCCCCGCTCAGTGGTCGTGATGGCCGTGCGGGTAATCATGGTCGTCGTCGTGCCGGTGGTCGTGACCCGCCGGCCGGGCGGCGAGCGCAGCTGAGCGCGTGTCGACCTCGCCGCCGGCCACCAGAGCCGCTCCGTCGAGGACCTGCTCGAGGGCCTGCAGCCAGCAGCGGTAGTAGCTGTAGGGCTCCCCTTCGGGCGGCGCGGCCTCCCAGGCGGCGATGCGTCCGATGAGGGCCGCGCGGAAGGCGTCGTACGACAGGACGCCCTGGTCGACCAGCGCCATGACGATGCCGAACGCCCGGCCCTCCCACGGCTCGGCGAAGACCAGCTCGCCGTTCGCGCGAGGAGGCGCGCCCGGGCCGTCGACGTCGAGCTCGAGCAGCTGGGTCGTCACGGGGCGCTCACCTTCCGCACACCGACCATCGCGTCGCGCGTCAC
>JAOPWV010000167.1 GCA_025965475.1 Frankiales bacterium
CGCTCCCCGCGTACCGGCTTGTACACGCACGCGGCGCTCGCCCCGTCGAGGGTGACCGAGCAGTAGAGCGTGGCGTTGCTGGCGTCCACCAGCCGTCCCTCGGGTACCAGCTCACCGTCGTGCAGCAGTCGCAGAGCGTCGGCCAGCTCCAGGTCGAGGTCGAGGCTCACCTCCCCAGTGTCGGGCAGGTCGCGGGCCGGCGCAGCCGCCGGGTCCGAGGCGTCGTCCGCGGAACTCAGCGCCGGTGACCGTTCTGGCGCGGGCAGATGTGGCCCTCCGGGTCCAGCGGTAGGCCGCACAGCGGGCACGGCGGACGACCTGCCGCGACGACCCGTCCGGCGCGCTTGATGAAGGCCCTGGCCGCCTCGGCGGTGATCCGCACGCGCAACGCGTCCGGGCCCTCCTCGGAGTCGGTCAGTGGTTCGACTTCCTCCTCGGCGTCCGCGGGGCCGCCGGCCTGCTGGGCGAGAGCCTCGATGACGACGCGCTCGTCGTCGCCGTCCCACGCGAGGCCCATCGTGCCGACGCGGAACTCCTCCTCGACGGGGATGTCCAGCGGGGCGGTGTCCTCCAGCTCGCGGGGCGCCACGACGGGCACGTCACCGGCCCCGCGCCGGCGTACCTCCTCGAGCAGCTCCCCGAGCCGCTCGGCGAGGACGGCCACCTGCACCTTCTCCAGCGCGACCGACACGATGCGCCCGGCGGCACTGGCCTGCAGGTAGAAGGTGCGGTCGCCGGGCTGTCCCACCGTGCCGGCAACGAAGCGGTCGGGGGGATCGAAGACGAAGAGCTGACGGGGCACGCGACGACCCTATGTGGTGGCGCCGGTGCCACCACCGACGACTGCGTCGCTGGAGGCCCGGCGCCGGCGGCCCCTGGTCTTGGCCGGCAGCAGATCGGCCACTCCACCCCCGGTGTCGTTGACGCGTACGACGAACGGGCGCAGCTCGGTGTAGCGGATCACGGTGACCGAGCACGGGTCGATCGAGATCCGCTGGAACTGGTCGAGGTGCAGGCCGAGCGCGTCCGCGACGATCGCCTTGATGACGTCGCCGTGCGAGCAGGCCAGCCAGGTGGCGTCCGCGCCGAGCTTGGCGTTCCAGTCGCGGACCGCCGCGACCGCGCGGTTCTGCGTCTCGCGCAGCGGCTCGCCCTCCGGGCCGGGGAAGACGACGGCGGAAGGGTGGTTCTGCACGACCTTCCACAGCGGGTCCTTGGCCAGCTCCTTGAGGGGCCGGCCGGTCCAGTCGCCGTACCGGCACTCCCCCAGGCGGTCGTCGACCTGGACGTCGGTGTCCCTGCCCTCAGCGATCGCGCCGGCGGTGTCGAGGCAACGGTCGAGCGGGCTGGAGACCATCGCGGTGAACGGGACCTCGCGGAGCCGCTCGGCGACCGCGGCGGCCTGCTTCTCGCCCCGCTCATCGAGATGGAGGCCGGGGGTCCAGCCTGCGAGGACGGGGCCGGTCATCTTCGTCAGCCCGTGCCGGACGAGCACGACGGTGGTCATGGGCGAACCCTACGTGCGGCAGGACCCAGCGGTCGGCGTACGGCTACTTGCGGTGCTTGCCCTTGCGGCGCCGGGCGGCCCGACCGCCTGTCGGAGCCGCCGGTGCGGGGACCGGCGTGGCCGGCTCGTACGACCGTTGCTGGACGACCAGCAGGCGCAACTGCTGGTTCTCCTCGGTGAGGCGGCGGATCGCGTCCTCGGCCTCGGCGAGTCTGGCCTGCATGGCGGCCTCCGCGGGGTCGGCGAGGAGCGGTGGTGTCTGCAGACGGGGACCGAGGTCGCTCGTGACCTGGTGGAGGTCCGCGGTCACGGCCGCGAGGTTCTTCATGACGGCGGTGTGGCTCTGCAGGTGCAGCGCGTACTCGGAGACCGACTCGGCGAGCCGGTCGAGTGCCTGGGACGTCTGCTCTCCCCGCTCGTTGGCGGTGGCCACCTGGCTGGCCAGTACGTCGAGCTCGGGCATCACTGGCGTGGGGTACGCGGTCACGAGGGGCGGGGGCGCCCGCTGGCCGAGGCCCACGGTGCGCAGCTCCTGCCGAAGGTCCCTCACCTCGTCGAGCAGGTCGACCTCGAGCTCGTCGGAGTCGCGGTCCTGGCGCCGCCCCTCGTCCATCCAGCCCAGCAGAAGGTAGAGGAACAGGATGACGCCGACGATGATCAGCAGGATCTTGGCCTGGTGGCTCTTGAGGAACAGCACCGGATAGCCGCCGCCCGGGATGTGCCCGGACAGCTTGCCGACCACGCCGGCCGCGGGGGTCTCGAAGACGTCCGCCCCGGGGTTGGAGTCACCTTTGGTGGCGAAGAACAGGCCTTGGTCGGTCTTCTTGATCGCGGTGATGCGGTGGACCACGGAGCTCGGCAGCTGGTACTTGTCCTGGGCGTCCTTGGGAACCTGTACGGCGATGACGTCGCCCTTGTGCAGGGTCTTGGGGTCGACGCCCTTGAGGAAGACCAGGTCCCCGGCGTGCAGGAGCGGGCGCATCGACGTGCCCTGTACCGGGACTGCCGGCGGGTAGACGTGCCAGGCGACGGCCGCGCCGAAGTACAGCACCACGATGCTGACGGCGACTGCGGGCAGGACGTACCAGACGGTGCTGGCTACGGCGGTCCGCAGCTTCGACAAGCCCGACATGGTCCTAGCGCATCAGCTTGGCGCGGATGTAGAACTGCATCCAGCTCGCCGGGTTCACGTCGTCCGACGACCAGCCACGGTTACCTGAGCTGGTCACCGTCGCGATCAGGTAGAGCGTGGCTGACGGGGTGGCGCCTTCTGTGACGACGAGGTTCGGGCTGCTGAGCATCGAGTCGGCGATGCAGGCCCCGGGGCTCCCACTGTCGTCGAGCGTGTCCAGGTAGTAGGCCCAGTCGTCCCAACCACCCCAGTGGATGAACGGGGCCGTTAGCGTGGCGGGGTACGACGGCCAGCTTCTCGATGTCGCAGGCGGACAGGCCTTCTGAGGACCGAACGCCAGTGAGGGGATGAGATAGCCGGACGGCGCCGTGTTGCTGATCAGGAGGGCGCCCTTGCCGGGATCCTCCCAGCTGCCACCAACCGAGCCGGATCCGGTCGAGCCGACATCCATGAGTGCGCAGTACCTCGGCACGTTGTTGTAGTCCTGGCGCCAGCTGTCGGAGCTGGCAACCACCTGCGAGCCCTCGTACACGGTCTGGGTGACCGATGCCTGGTTTCCGTTCCAGCGGCCCCATTGACCGCCGTAGGGCAACCGGCAATAACCCTTGTGGACGAGGTGATAGATCCCGACGGTGATGTTGACGTTCCGGCTGCGGAACAGTGTCCGCACCTGCTGCGGATTGGTCCAGGTGAGGCTGATCCGAACCTTGTTCGCTACCGCCGCGGGCACCGTGAGGCGCGCCAGCGCGATTCCGTCCTGAAGAGTCGGCGTGCCGCCGGTGCTGCTGGCAGCGTTCGCCCCCCCGACGAATTGGTCGACCTGCACAGATTTCCCGTTCTTCGGAAGACCAGGCAGAATCTGAACGCCCGAGTCGACAGCCCCGGTGTTCGCGGTCCAGAACGCGGTCGTCCCCATGACGGCGAGGACGATGCCGAACACGGCCAAGGTACGACGACGGGCAACGAGGCCGCCTAGACCTCGTTGCCCGTGGCTGTGCCTCATGATGGTGTCGCTACCGCCGGTTTAGTAGACGCTCGACGTCAGGTAGAAACTCGGACCGAGGTCGGCGACCGGCGTCGGAAAGCTGCTGACGCTCTGCCAGAAGCCGTTCGTCTTCTCGATGACGATCTCGTAGTAACCCGTCGGGGTAGACGGCTGGCTAGTCCCCTTTGGCAAGGCAGGCAGGTTCAGGGACACCGACCCGTCCGAGTCGCTGATGTAGAGCGAGTTCTTCCCCGGGAATGTGGTGGTCGAGTAGAAGTCGCTGTTGGTGTTCAGCTGGGCCCACGTCAAGCCTGTCCACTGGTAGACGCCGACCGGCAGCGCGAACGAGCTGTAGTTCTTCATGAAGCCCGCCAGGTTCGAGATGTACATCGTTACGGCAACGCCACGGGCGCCAGCGGGCAGGCTGTCGGTGGTCGCATCGATCACGGCCACGTCGCCAGCTGTCGCGATGCTGCCCGTCGTCGACGGCGCCGCCGCCCACGAGACCCGGACCGGCCCCGAGTTGGGCGACCCGCTGCCGGTGGTGCCGTTGGCGACGGTCTGAGCCCACCCTGTGGGCCCCCATGTGGAAGCTCCCGACGTACCTCCCGGCAGGGGGTTGGATGCGTAGATGTGCCTGCTCGTGGCCGACGACGTGGTCACCGCGGCATCGACGCTGCCGGTGTCACCCAACATCGAGACGCCGATCTGGGCGCCAGCGATGGTCACGCCGGCCACGCCGAGGGCGATCACTCGCCGCCGGATCGTGCGACGCCGCAGGTTCACGCCGCTCTTTGCGACAGATCCGCGCATGCTCATGGCCGTCCCCTCGCACCCGACGCCGTGTCAGGTGGGTCCCGGGCATTGTTGCGGGCTGTACCGATCTTCGAACAGATGTAGTCAGACCATCTTCGCTCTCCGTCCGGGCTATCTGGCCGTAGTCATTTGTCGGTACGCCGGACGGCCCAGGCTGGTCTTCGGGTGCCAACTCGCATGCCAGGTTCCGCCACTACCGGCTCTTAGCGAGCGTGATGTCCGCAATGCGGCTCTCCTCCCAGTGACTAGTGCCACAAGGCCTACTCCGTTCGGCCCGTCCGCGTGCACCCGCAGGGCGCCGCTACAGCCAGCCGCGCTTCTTGAAGCCGACGAACAGGCCGCCACTGATGACAAGGAGCAGGGCGAGCGACATGACGAAGCCCCACTCCTTGCCGAAGCCCGGGTAGGGCACGTTCTGCCCGTAGAACCCGGTGACCGCGGTGGTGACGGCGAGGATCGCGGCCCAGGAGGTCAGCTTGCGCATGACCTCGTTGAGCCGGTTGCCCTGCAGGGTCAGATTGGTCTCGAGGATGGTCGAGACCAGGTCGCGCAGGCTCTCTGTCCACTCCGACGCCCGGAGCACATGGTCGTACACGTCCTGGTAGTACGGCGTCATCCGCTCGTCGACCACGCCGACGTCGCGACGCAGCAGCGTGTTGACGACCTCGCGCATCGGAAGCACGACCCGGCGAAGCAGGACCAGCGACTTGCGGATCTCGAAGCTGCGGCGCTGCAGCTCCTCCGAACGCGGCGCCGGGTCGAAGAGCACGTCCTCGAGGTCGTCGAGCTGCTCGTCGAGGGTCTGCACGGCCTCGAAGTGCCCGTCGACGAGCAGATCGAGCAGCCCGTGCAGCAGGAACGCGACCCCGGAGCCGGCGTTGTCCTTGGAGCTGTCCCAGCGGTCGAGCAGCGGCTGGACGTCCAGGTCGGCGCTCTTACGGACGGTGATCAGCGCCCGGGGCGTGATGAAGGCGGCGACCTCGCGGACGGTGAGCTCAGCCGTCGATGTGTCGATCAGCGCGAGGTAGGACGAGAGGAACAGGTGGTCCTCGTACCGGTCCAGCTTGGGCCGCTGGCGCTCGTTGACCGCATCCTCGACGGCGAGCTCGTGCAGCCCGAACTCCTCGATGACCACACCGAGGTCCTCGCGGGAGGGCTGCAGGAGGTCGAGCCACACCACGGTCCCGGGCTCGTCCAGGTAGTCGCTGATCTGCTCGACAGGGAAGCCCTCGGCTTCGAGGGCCCCGTCCCGGTAGAGCCGGGTGTGGGCCGGACAGGTGGTGGGCGACTCGGCCCGGCAGCCGGCAGCCGTGTTCTCGCTCTGCCGCGTCGTCGTCACGCTCCGCAGTTTGTCACCGCAGCGGCCAACGTCAGGTCAACCGGGCTATCACGACCGCGACGACGATGATCGCGCCCAGCCCCACCCGGTACGGCACGAAGGCCGAGATGCGGTGGGTGCTGACGAACTTGAGCAGGAAGGCGATCGAGGCGTACGCCACCACGAACGCGACGACAGTGGCCAGGGCGATCGCTGCGGTGCTGGCGTCGCCCTTGGTGGCGTCCTTGAGCTCGTAGGCGCCGGCGCCCACGAGGGCGGGGATCCCGAGCAGGAACGACAGGCGCGTCGCGGACACCCGGTCGAGGCCGCGCAGCAGCCCGGTCGAGATGGTGGCGCCCGACCGGGAGACCCCGGGGATCAGCGCGATGCACTGCGCCCCGCCGATGATCGCCGCGTCCTTGAGGGTCAGGGACCGCTCCGAGCGGTTCTGCGCCGCCCGGCGTTCGGCGTACAGCATGACCGGGCTGAAGGCGATCAGGCCGATGCCGACGACCAGCAGGACCTGCAGGTCCTTGACCACGTTCTTGAGCAGGAAGCCGACGATGGCGATCGGGATGGACCCGAGGACCACGGCGAGGGCGAAGCGGAACTCAGGATCGCGGCGGCCCCTGCTGGAGCCGAGACCGCGGAAGAACGCGCCCGCCAGCTGCAGGATGTCGCGGAAGAAGTAGACGACGGCGGCAAGGATGGCGCCCACCTGCACGACGGCGGTGAAGCCGGTCAGCGCGTCGCTGCCGACCTTCAGGCCCAGTAGCCGTTCGGTGACGAGCAGGTGCCCGGTGCTCGAGACGGGCAGGAACTCCGTCAGGCCCTCCACGATGCCGAGCACGACCGCCTGGACGACGTTCACTGGTTCTCCCTCTTGCTGCGTACGGCGACCACGGCGGCCAGCCCGAGACGGTAGAGCGCGGCTGCCCGCAGGGAGATGCCGCCCCGCCGTACTTCACCGGCTGTCAACCCTGCGGCCACCACGGCCGCGGCGGGGATCCCGGCGGCCAGCGGGCCGGCCAGCGCGCGCAGCGTCCGCCGGTCCGCCCGGAGCAGGGTCAGCCCGGCGGCGCCGGCGGTGACCGGCAAGGACATGAGCAGGCTGAAGCGTTGCGCCTCCGCCCGGCGTACGCCCAGTCCGCGCAGGGTTGTCAGGGCTGCGCCCGAACGGGAGACGCCCGGGGCCAGGGCGGCGACCTGCGCGACGGCAGCGGCGGCGGCCTGGCCGGCACCGATCCCGCTCTGCTCGGGCCTGCGGTCCGCGACCCAGAGCAGCAGGCCCGCGCCGGCCAGCAGCGCCGCCAGCTGCCCGCGGGTTCCGAGCCGCTCCTCGACCGCGTCGGCGGCGAGCGATCCAGCCACCGCCGCGGGGATGCTG
>JAOPWV010000038.1 GCA_025965475.1 Frankiales bacterium
GCAGCGCCACCGCGGCCTGCGCGGCGCGCAACCGCTGGAGCGGCGCCAGCGCGCCGTACCCGAGGAGCCCCCCAGCCAGGTGCAGCGGCGCGGGCAGCCCGGTCCGGCGCAACCGGTGCGCCCGTCCCCCCGGTTCGAGCACCCGCAGGTCCAGCCGCGGCTGCAGTGTGACCCGGTCCGCGACGCCGAGGCGGTCCAGCAGCGCCCGGTAGCGGGTGCAGCAGCGCAGGAACACATGCTGCCCGTTGTCCACCAGCAGCTCGCCTCGGCGGTACGAACGGGTCAGCCCGCCGAGCCGCGGCTGCGCCTCGAGCAGGACGACCTCGCAGCCAGCGTCGACGCAGTGGAGCGCGGCCGTGATCCCGGCGAGCCCGCCGCCCACCACCGCGACCCGCGGCCGGCTCACGGCGCCCTCCCGGCGAGCGCCCGGCCGGCCACCGCCGCCTTCTCCCGGCCGGACAGCGACAGCCGCCCGCCGTACACGCGGGTGGGGTCCCGCGCGATGCGGTCGAGCAGCCGGGCGTAGATGCCGGCCATGGCCCCGCAGCACGCCGCACTGCGCCGGTCGAGCAGCGGCAGCAGCTGCAGCCCCTCCCGGTACCAGGCGGCGGCGCGGTCGGCGGCCGCCGTCAGGAGGGCCGCGAGGGAACCGTCCGGGTCGGCGAGCCGCCCGTCCACGTCGACGGTCAGCTCCACCCCGAAACGGTCGAGGTCCTCCTGCGGCAGGTAGACCCGGCCGCTCAGCAGGTCCTCACGGACGTCGCGCAGCGTGTTCGTCTGCTGCAGGGCGATACCCAGGGCATTGGCGTACGCCGGGGCCCGCGGGTCGGGGCGGCTGACGAACACACCGAGGCAGAGCCGGCCGACGGACCCGGCGACGCAGCGGCAGTAGTCGACCAGTTCGTCGAAGGTCGCGTACCGCCGGCCCTGCAGGTCCATCTCGACGCCCTCCACGATCTCCTCGAACGCGTCCAGCGGGATGGGATAGCGCGCGGCCGCATCCAGGACGGCGGCGATGACCGGGTCCGACCCGTCGCCGCGCCGGAGGGCCGCACACAGCTGGTCGAGCCCGGCCTGCCGCTGCTGCACGGTCGCCGCGCCGCCCTGGCCCGTGACGTCGTCGCCGATGTCGTCGATGCGGCGGGCCAGGGCGTACACGGCGCACAGCGCCGCCCGACGTGGCGCCGGGAGCAGCCGGATCCCGTAGTAGAAGTTGCGTGCCTGCTCCCGGGTGATCCGCTCGCAGCGCTCGTAGGCGCTGTCCGTGGTGGCGGTCACGAGCGGTTCACCAGCAGCCGGCAGGTCTCGCGCACGATGTCGCGTCGGCGCGGCCGGGGTGGCCCGCCCATCACGTCGAAATCGGCGGCGCGCAAGGCGGCCGCCGTCGCCCGGCCGCCCGCCA
The DNA here is from genome assembly GCA_025965475.1 of Frankiales bacterium. GTDB lineage: Bacteria > Actinomycetota > Actinomycetes > Mycobacteriales > SCTD01 > RYN-124. The sequence continues at coordinate 1,403 of JAOPWV010000038.1, forward strand.
CGTAGCCCGCCACCGCGACGCGCGCCCAGCCGTGGAGCCGGCCGACCAACGGGGCGCCCTGCTCCAGCAGGCCGGCCGCCCGCTGGACCTCGAACGCGAGCAGGCGACGCAGCCCGGGCGAGCCGGTGGTCGCGTCGAGATGGGACGGCGTGACGCCGTAGGCGCGCAGGTCCTCCTGCGGCAGGTACACCCGGCCGGCCCGGCGGTCCTCCGCGACGTCCTGCCAGAACTCCAGCAGCTGCAGGGCGGTGCAGACCCGGTCGGACAACAGCGGTGCCCCGCGGTCGTCGACACCGAAGATCGCGAGCACGATCCGCCCGACGGGGTCGGCCGAGAGCCGGCAGTAGCCGAGCAGGTCGCCGTACGTCGGATAGCTCGTCACCCGCTGGTCCTGCAGGTTCGCCTGCACCAAGCGGGCGAAGAGCGCGCGGTCCAGCCGCAGCTCCCGGAGCGTCGGCACCAGCCGGCGCAGCACGGGCGAGGACGGCTCCCCCGTCTGCCAGGCCAGCACGAGATCCCGGTCGAAGTCCTCGAGCAGCCGGGTCCGGTCGCCGTCCGCCTCGTCCCCCAGCTCGTCGATGACGCGCGCCACGTCGTACACCGCCCGGAGATGCCGGCGCAGGTCGCGCGGCAGCAGGCGCAGCGCCACCGGGAAGTTCTCCGCCTGCTCGCGTGCGCGCAGGCCGGCGATCACGGCGGGGTCTGCGGCCTCTGCAGAAGCGGGCATGCGCTCATGCTGGGCCGCCTCTGGTCAGGCGTCCCCTCCCAGGCGGAACATGGAAGCGGCCCGAGTTGTCACGGACGCACAAGCCTTGGGGGGCAAGAGGAGTCCGAGGTGACGGAAACTATCGATCGGAGCACCGTTGCGGCCGTCGAGGGGCTGCTGCCCGCACTCGTCGACGGGTTGCCGGCGGTGCTCGACGAGGTCACCGCCCTGCTGCTCGGCGAGTGGCCCGACTACGCGGAGTTCCTGGTCGAGCAGCGGGAGTCGGTCGCCCGCATCGGGACGGCGGCACTGAGCCGGATCGTGAACACCGCGGCCGACCCCCGCCTGGACGGAACGTGGGACGGCGAGCTCGAGGGTGACCTGTCACTGCTGAAGGAAGCGGGACGCGCCCAGTGGCGGGCGGGCAAGCCCTTGACCTCGCTGCTGTCCGCCTACCGTGCGGGCGGCCGCGCCGGCTGGCGCCAGATCGCCCGGAGCGCCATGGATCAGCACCTGCCCGGCCAGGCTGTGGCCCGGCTCGCCGAGGGTGTGTTCGCCTTCATGGAGGAACTGGCATCGGCGTCCACCAGCGGCTACCTCGAGGCGCAGTCCGAGGCGGCGGTCGAGCGGGAGCTGGCGCGCGTGGAGCTCGCCGAGCTCCTGCTGTCGGACCGCGCGGACGACCGGGTCGTCGCGGCCACCGCCGAGCGGGCGCGGTGGCACGTGCCGGCGACCGTGGCGGTGGTGCTGGTCGGACACGACGATCCCGTCGCCAGCGACCTGCTGCCCCACCTCGATCCGGCCAGCCTGCCGGTGCACCGGCCCGACGCCGTCGGGGTCCTGGTGCCCGACCCCGTCGGGCCCGGGCACCGCGCGCGGCTCGCCGACGCGCTGCGGGGCTCGGGTGCCGTGGTGGGCCCGTCCGTCGCGCCCCTGCAGCTCCCCGCTGCCCTCCGCGTCACGCAGGTCGCCATGCGCCTGCAGCGGGAGTATGTCCTCACCGACGACCCCGTCTTCGTCGACGAGCACCTCGACGCGGTGATCGTGCACCGCGACGACGCCTTGCTGGAGACGCTCCAGGCCGGCGTCCTGTCCCCGCTCGCCGGCCTCCCCTCGCCGAACCGCGAACGGCTCCAGGAGACCCTGGCCTGCTGGCTGTGGCAGATGGGCGACCGGCGCCGGGTCGCCGCGGAGCTCCACGTCCACCCGCAGACCGTCCGATATCGCCTGGCCCGTCTGCGCGAGCTCTTCGGCGACGCCTTGGACGACCCGGCCGCCAGGGGCCGCCTGCTCCTGGCCCTCGGCTGGTCTCCGGCGCACAAGGCGTGAGCCCGCGTCCCGCGTGCGGCCCCGGCCATGGCCGTGGCGGAGGCGGAGGCCAAGGCGGAGGCGGACGGGAATCGAACCCGCCAGGACGAGATGCTCGCCCTCACCGGTTTTGAAGCCTGAAACAGGCCCCGTCGGCACGGTGTCCGCCACCTGGGGAAACAGCCTGTTTCCGCAGGTCAGAGCGCTATTTCGACGTTCGTAGCGCCCCGGTCTGGGCAGCCCTGATTCGGCCTGCCCTGATACGCAAGCGTGGCGCACGGGCCATGGCTGCCTAGCAGCGCAGTGCGAACCCCGACGCGCAGCAGATGAGGAAGTGCCCAGCACAGCAAGCCACTCGCTCGTGGATCCGTCCGGAGCCTGGAGCAAGACACGCCGCACGGTCTTGTCACGGGCTTGTGCATCAATCTGCTAATGATTACGGATTCGGGAGGGGTCGGCTATGCCAATTGATGCACTGCCCAAGGTGCCGTCCAAGGCGTGGAGAGTACTGAGGGCCAGGGCGGCTAGTGCGCCCTCAACGAGGTTCACCGCCGCCACGGTGGCGGCGATGCTCGAGCTCGGCAGTCCGGACAGCGCTCAGGCGAATGTGATCCGCCCCCTTCGCGCTCTTGGTCTTATCGATGAGGACGGATCGCTGACCCCGCTGGGTAATAAGTGGCGCAACGATGCGACGTACCCCGACGCGTGCGACGAGATCGTTGCCAAGATCTACCCAGACGAACTTCCGGCGCTGACAGACGCCGACGGCCGTCCGAGCGCGAGCCAGGTGAAGACGTGGCTGAGTCATCACGGTTTCGGCGACTCGAACGCTTCGCAGATGGCTGCCACCTACGTGATGATCGCCTCCAAGGAGATTCCGGACGCCCCGACGACTGCTGATGTCAAGAAGGGGAACCAAGCCAAGAAGCCCGGTGCTGTCAGGACAACGACACCTGTAAAGCAGGTTGACAGGCAGAAGCGGAGCGGCGCTCCAGACGCCATGTCCAATGAGGAAGAGCCAAGGACTCCAAGGCCGCGAAGGCCGACAGACGACCCAGGAATTCACCTG
>JAOPWV010000071.1 GCA_025965475.1 Frankiales bacterium
GCGATTCGGCCGCTGACGAGGCTCCCGAACACGAACACGGTGCCGACGGCCGCGCCAGCGGTGGGTCGGGCCGCCGCCGTCCGGCGCAGCAGGTCCGCGAATGCGAGGGACGCGCACGCCGCGGCGAGCGCGCCGGCGAGCCGAGCGCCGAGGACCGCGATGAAGTACTGGGAGATGAGGCTGTAGCCGAACTGGTTCGTCCCGCCGTACCAGCGCATGTCGACCGGGGTGAGCGGGTGCTGTCGGGCGAAGTCCCCGTGCGCGACCGCTGCCGCGAGGTCGGTCCCGGACACCGGCATCGCCAGGAACACGGTGCCGAGCAGCACGGAAAGGACTGCGGCGGTAGCGACGGGTACCGGCGGGCGAGGCAGGGACCGCCGGTGCCGGACCGGCGCCGTCGGCTCAGCGAGCATCGCCTCCAGCAGGCTGACGGCAATCTCGTCTAGGACGGCAGGGGCTGTCACCGGAGGGGGTCCGTGGGCAGGCCGGGCATGCGGGGCTCCTCGTTCGCAGGGCGCGCGGAAGACCGGTTCCGGCGCGGGCTGGTCAGCGGCCGGTAGGCGTACCGGCCGGAGTGGAGCTGCCGCCGGCGGGCCGGCGGCCGGTGCGGGTTACTCCGCCGAGACGGCCGTCAGTGCGTCGATTCCGGTGACGGTCCGTACCGACCACCCGTCCGCCGGGCCGAGGACCCGGATGTACGGGTTGTCCGCGAGCGTGATGTCCGCGGCGACGAAGAGCGTCCCGCCGGGCGGTTCAAGAACCGCGAACTGCAGAATCTGCCCTGCGGGGAGGGTGTGAACGATCGTGGCGGTGCCGGTCTTCGGGTCGATCTTCGCGACGGCCGGTCCGGTACGGCGCCCGGTGTCGTCGCAAACGCGGTACGCGTACAGGCCCGTGCCGGTCCAGCGGGGCTGCCGGAGCTCGCCAGGTGCCAGCCCGCAGGTCGGCGGCGTGACGGACCTGGCGGCGGCGAACCCGGTGCTGCCGTCGGTCGGCAGAAGGAGCAGGGGCCGGGTGCCGGTGGCCGAGCGCGCGCCGGCGTTCGTCGGCGCCACCGCGAGCGTCCCTCCGTCGGGCGAGAGGGCCAAGGGCAGGATCTGCGGCCCTGCGGGGGCACGGTCGATGACGCGGGTCCGGCCGGTCGGTAGGTCCACCACGACGACGGCTGTCGAGTCTTCAGGGCTCCCGAGGACGCGAGACCACTCGTACGCGAGCGTCTTGCCATCCGCGCTCACCGTCGGCCCGCCGACCGCGCCCGTCCGGACCTGGACGGGCACGTACCGTCCGGCAGCAAGGTCGAAGTAGCCGACGGTCGGCTCTGGGGCTGTCCAGGTGCCGTAGACCCGTCGCCCGTCCTGGGACAGGACGGCGTCGGTGAGGCCGCCGCCCGGCGCGGCGGGCAGCGCCGCGACCGTCGCCCCGTCCTGGGCGTCGACGACGACGACCTGGCCCTTGCGCAGTCCAGGGAAGAACCGGGCCGCGGGGAACGGCGCGGCGCCGAGCCCAGAGGCCGTGAACGCTGCTGCTGACCCGCCGTCGGCGACCTGACCGGTTTCTCCGCCGCCGAGGCTGCCGCGGACGCCGGCGGACGCCAGCGCGACTCCGACGACGGCAGCGGCGACGCCCGCGGCGACCAGGCTCCGGGGCGCGGTCCAGGCCCGGCGCGGCCGGAGCCGCGCCCTCATCGCAGGCAGGCTCGAGGGGTCGGCCACGACGTTCCGCGTCCGCTCGGTCATCGCTTCGCGAAGCAGTGTCTCGATGTCGTCGTTCACACTGATCCCCCCGTGTCCATCGCGGTGCGCAGCGCGGTGATGCCTTTGTGCCCGGCCGATTTCGCGGCCGCAGCGGTGATTCCGAGCGCGTCAGCGGTCTCGGCCTCGGAAAGGCCGGCGTAATGCCGCAAGACCAGGACCTCGCGCTGGCGCCAGGGAAGGCGGCGGAGCGCCGCGAGCACCTCCCGGTGCTCCTCCCGCAGCACGACGAGCTCGTCCGGGCCGGCGGGCGCGACCGGGTCAGGAACGTGCAGGACCCGCCGGACGCGCCGCCGGCGGAGGCGGTCCCGCGCGCCGTTCACTACGGCCCGGCGCAGGTACCCCTCGGCAACCGAGACGTCCTCGATCTGCGACCAACGCCGCAGGGTGTTCACGAACGCGTCCTGGACGACCTCCTCGGCCGTCGCCTCCGAGTCGACCAGCGCGACCGCGAGCCGGACCAGCGACGCGTAGTGCCGCGCGTGCAGGACCGACAGGGCTTCCGATGCACTGGGCGCGGCCGTCACGCGCTCGCCGCAAAGAGCGAACGCGGGCAACTGCTCGGCGATGTCCACACCCCTACAGACGCACCAGACCCGGACCGGTTTCCTGTGGCTTCACTGCGTGTTCGAGTTCCGGCACCCGCTGCAGGCTAGGTGCGCAGCGCCAAGGCCGTCACCGACACGAGGCGACGGAGAAGAGTGCGGGACCGCGCGGAAATCTGCGACCTTCACGTCATGCTCACGGGCGCCCGCTGTCTGCTCATCGGCCACCGCGGGGTCAAGACGCCGTACCCGGACGGTGACACTGCCGACGCCTTCTACCTACGGTGCACCTGGTCCCGAACCGCGTGCGGGTTGCGCTGGACAGCGACGGCCGGTGACGGCGGCCAGGGCCGGTAGGTGCCGTTACCTGCCACGGCCTCAGCCGCGTTAGGAGACGTTCTGGGTGGAGTCGAGGCGGACCAACAGGCTGTACGCGGCGACCGTTGGCTCGGCTGGGAGGTGAAGGGCTGTAGGCGGGCTGGGGGTGTAGACGGTGTCGACCTCCAGCGGGGTTCCGGTGCTCGGATCGAAGATCAGGTAGTCCGTGCCGGTTGTTGGTGACGTCGGCGTCACTGGTCACGACGCCGACTGCCCGGCCGGGCGTCCCGCGCGGTCGGTGAGCGTAGGCGAGCACGCGGGCGTAGTCCTCCTCGTACAACGCCGTGAAGCGCTGTTCCCGCGACAGAACCGGCTTGCCCACACATCACTATGTCCGGCACACCCGCTGCGATTACAGGTCGGGATCTCCACCGTCTAGTGAGCGAGCCGCGGGAGCGGGGAGGAGTCGACTTCCGCATGTCCTTGTGGCGCTCACCGCCTGTGTCCGCGACTGCCTAGCCCCAAGCCCGTAGCGCACCAGCGGTGCCCTCCGGCACCTGCTCCTCAGCTCGCGGCGACGGGGGTCTTCCGCACCGCGCCGAACGCAGGCAGCGCTTCGTAGACGGCCAGATGCCGTAGCGCGCTCTCCCGCCAGGTGAACCGGTCGGCCACCGCTGCGCCCGCCGCGGTCAGCCGGGCGCGCAGATCCTGGTCCTCCAGCACGGCCAGCAGGGCGTCGGCCAGCCCGGTCACATCACCCGGCTGGACCAGCAGCGCGTCCCGGCCGTCGACCAGGTACTCCCGGAACACCGGCAGGTCGCTGGTCACCACGGGCAGTCCGGCGCTCATGGCCTCCAGCACCGCGAGCCCGAAA
>JAOPWV010000120.1 GCA_025965475.1 Frankiales bacterium
CGCGAGGAACACGCCCGGCACCTGGTGGCGCTGCTCGGGCAGGCGCCGACCCCCTCCCCCGCCACGTCGCCCGCCGCCGCAGCACCCACGCTCGCCCAGCTGGTGGCCGCCGAGCACGCCGCCGCCACCGCGCACGCGGCCGGCGCCGTCAGCGCATCCCGCCCGCTGGCAGGGCTGCTCGCCTCGCTGGCCGCCAGCGAGGCCTCCCACCCGGTCGCGCTGGCATGACCGAGACCGACCTGCTGCGGTCCCTGGCCGAGGCCGAGCACGCGGCGGTCTACGGGTACGGCGTGCTCGGCGCACGGCTCGACCTCGCCGCCCGCCGCAACGCGCTGGCGGCGTACGACGCCCACCGGGCCCGCCGGGATCTGGTGGTCGCCGCCCTGCAGGCCAGGCAGGTGCCGGTGCCGGTGCCGCTGCCGGCGTACGACGTCACGGTGGCCGGCCGCCCGGACGCGCTGGCCCTCGCCGTACGGCTCGAGGAGGGCCTGTCGCAGCGCTGGCGGGACCTGGTCGGCGGGACCGACAACCGGGCGCTGCGGCAGCTGGGGGTCGCCGGGCTGCAGGAGACGGCCGTCCGGGCCGCCCAGTGGCGCCGGCTGGCGGGCTCGCAGCCCGTGACGGTGCCCCTCCCGGGCATCTGTCCTTGCTGAACGAGACCCCCTTGTGGAACGTCCACAGCACCCTGATGCTGTGGACGTTCCACAAAGGGGTGGCGGGGCCGGCGGGGACGGCGCGGCGGGGACGGGCGGCCGGGCCCGGGCGCGGCTGACGGAGCGGGTCAGCGCCAGGCGTCGACGACGGCCAGCAGTTCGCTCAGGTCCGCGACGACGGCGTCCGGCTGGACCGGCCACTGCTCCACCGGACGGCCGGCGAGCAGGACGGCGCGCATGCCGACCCCCTGTGCGCCGCTCACATCGTCGCGCGGCCGGTCGCCGACGAACACCGCGTGCCGGGGGGATACGCCGACCGCCGCCGCGAGCGCGTGGAACGCCTGCGGGTGCGGCTTCATGTGCGTCATGTCCGAGGTGTAGAGCCGGACGTCGAGCAGGTCCCGGAGTCCGGCGTCGGCCAGCCAGCGCTCGTGCAGGTCCCGCGGCCAGTGCGTGTTGGACAGCAGCCCGGTCCGCAGGCCGCGTTCCCGCAGGGCGGTGAGTACGCCGACGGCCGCCGGGTCGTGGGCCACGGTCGGCTCCCACGCCCCGTGGTAGGCCTCCTGGGCCAGGGTCAGTAGGTCGACGTGTGCCTCCGCCGCGACCGACCTCAGCAGGTCGGCGGTCGTTCCGCTGCGGTCGCCGGCCGCGATGTTGGTGCGCCACCAGTGCTCCTCGGCCGCCAGCAGCGCGGCCGCGACCGGCTCCCGGTCGTCCGGTGCCAGCACCCGGGCGGCGGCGCGCCACATGTCGAGCAGGTCGACCGGGACGTACGTCGAGAGCGTGCCGCCCCAGTCGAACAGCACCGCCTCGATCACCTGGCGACCGCCGCCACGACCGCACCGGTCAGGCGCACCAGGTCAGCCGGAGCGAGCTCGACCGACAACCCGCGCCGGCCGCCGCTGACGTGGACGGTCGCGAATCCCTCGGCGCTGCTGTCGACGACGGTGCGCAGCCGGCTCTTCTGCCCGAGCGGGCTGATGCCGCCGACGACGTACCCCGTGGACCGCTCCGCCGCCGCCGGGTCGGCCATCGCAGCCTTCTTGCCGCCCAGCGCGGCGGCGAGGGCCTTGAGGTCGAGCGACCCGCTCACCGGAACGACGGCGCAGACCAGCTCGCGGTCCAGATCGGCCAGCAGCGTCTTGAACATCCGCTCGGGCGCGACCCCGAGCGCGGCCGCGCCCGCTTCGCCGTACGACGTCGTGTGGCTGTCCGGCTCGTAGGGGTGCAGCTGGTGCGCGACACCGTCCTTGGCCAGCAGCAGCGTCGCCGGCGTGCCCTTGCCGGCCACTCAGCCGCGCACGTCCGCGACGACGGCGGCGACCGCCTCGCCCACGGGAACGGTCCGCGCCTCGCCGCTGCGGCGGTCGCGGATCTCGACCTCGCCGTTGGCCAGCCCCTTGCCGACCACGAGGATCGTCGGGATGCCCAGCAGCTCGGCGTCCTTGAAGGCCACGCCCGGGGAGGTGCCCCGGTCGTCGAGCAGCACCGTCAGCCCCTGCTTCTCGAGTTCCGCGGCCAGCCGCTCGGCCTCTGGCAGCGGGTCACCCTTGCCGACCGCCGCGACGTGCACGTCGGCCGGGGCGACGGACCGGGGCCACACGAGCCCCTTCTCGTCGTGGGACTGCTCGGCGATGGCCGCGACGGCGCGCGAGACGCCGATGCCGTACGAGCCCATCGTCACGCGCACCGGCTTGCCCTGCGGCCCGAGCACGTCGAGCGAGAACACGTCGGCGAACTTGCGGCCGAGCTGGAAGACGTGGCCGATCTCGATGCCCCGGCCGATGTCCAGCGGCGAACCGCAGCGCGGGCAGGCGTCGCCGGCCTTGACCTCGGCCGCGGGCACGACCCCGTCGGGCTCGAAGTCCCGGCCCATCACGACGTTGACAGCGTGCTTGCCGGGCTCGTTCGCGCCGGTGACCCAGGCCGAGCCGGTCGTGATCCGCGGGTCGACGAGGAACCGGATGCCCAGGTTCTTGAGCACCTGCGGGCCGATGTAGCCGCGCACGAGGCCCGCGTACTTCGCGAAGTCCCCGCCCTCGAACGGCTCGACCTCGGCCGGGTAGACGTTGGCCTCGACGGCCTTGAGGTCGACCTCCCGGTCGCCGGGCACGCCGACGACGAGCGGCGAGCGCTCCCCCGTCGGCTGGCGGAGCATGAGTACGACGTTCTTGAGCGTGTGCTCGGGCCCGATGTCGTAGCCCTTGTCGCGCATGACCGCGACGAGCGTCTCGATGGTCGGGGTGTCGGGGGTGTCCACGACCTCCTGCGGCGGGGCGGCAGCGGGGTCGGTCGGCTCCGGTGCACGCACCGAGGCCGCCTCGACGTTGGCCGCGTAGTCGCACGCGGTGCAGGAGACGAAGGTGTCCTCCCCGGTCGGCGCCACCGCGAGGAACTCCTCGCTGGCGCTGCCGCCCATGGCCCCGCTGACCGCGCTCACGATGCGGTAGTCCATGCCGAGCCGCTCGAAGATGCGCGTGTACGCGCCACGGTGTGCGTCGTACGAGCGCTGCAGGCCCTCGTCGTCGAGGTCGAACGAGTAGCTGTCCTTCATGAGGAACTCGCGCCCGCGCAGGATCCCGGCCCGCGGCCGCGCCTCGTCGCGGTACTTCGTCTGCACCTGGTAGAGGCTGACCGGCAGGTCCTTGTACGACGAGTACTCGCTCTTCACCAGCAGGGTGAACAGCTCCTCGTGCGTCGGGCCGAGCAGGTAGTCGTTGCCCTTGCGGTCCTTGAGCCGGAACAGGCCGTCGCCGTACTCGGTCCAGCGGTTGGTCGCCTCGTAGGGCTCGCGGGGCAGCAAGGCCGGGAACTGCACCTCCTGCGCGCCGATCGCGTCCATCTCCTCGCGGATCACGGAGGCGACGTGGTTGAGCACCTTGAGCCCGAGGGGCAGCCACGAGTAGATGCCCGGCGCGACCCGACGGACGTAGCCGGCACGCACCAACAGCTTGTGGCTCGGGACCTCCGCGTCCGCCGGGTCCTCACGCAGGGTGCGCAGGAACAGGGTGGACATGCGGAGCACGGGGCTCTCCTTCGACTCGGCCAACGGGAACGCCCAGCCTATCGGCGCGCAACCCGACCGGC
>JAOPWV010000155.1 GCA_025965475.1 Frankiales bacterium
CGCCGGCGAGTCCAGGGAGAACAGCCCCGCCTGCAGGGCGATCACGACGTACAGCAGCGGGGTGGACCCGAGGTGCACGAGGGCCTGCAGCAGCAGGACGAGGGAGAGCGTCGCCTGCCCGATCGTCGCGAACAGCACGAGCCGGCGCCGGTCGAACGCGTCGGCGATCGCGCCGCCGTACAGACCGAAGACGATGAGCGGCAGGAGGCCGGCCACCCCGACGAGGCCGACGGCCGCGGCCGAGTGGGTCTGCTCGTAGACCTGCAGCGGGACCGCGACGGCGGTCACCTGGGTACCGACGACGGACACCGAGTCGCCGATGAGGAGCCGCCGGAAACCCGGCGAAACCTTGAGTGGGCGTACGTCGAGGGCGGCGCCGCGCAGCCGGTTCCCCACCCCGCGGGCCGGTTGGTCGGGCGACTCCGGCGCCTCCGGCAACGTCACGGCGCGAGCCGCTCGACGACCCATGCGCCTTCGTCCTCGCCGACCCGCCGGAAGCGCAGCCGGTCGTGCAGGCGGCTCGGCCGGCCCTGCCAGAACTCCACCGTCTCCGGCTCGAGCCGCAGGCCGCCCCAGAAGTCGGGGACCGGTACGTCTCCCCCGGCGAACCGCTTCTCGAGCCCGGCGCGGCGTTGTTCGAGGACCTCGCGGGAGGCGATCACCTCCGACTGCTGCGAGGCCCAGGCGCCGATCTGCGAGCCGCGGGGCCGGGAGTGGAAGTACTCCTCCGTCTCCGCCCGGGAGACCCGGGTCAGCGGCCCGGCCGCGACGACCTGCCGCTCCAGCGACAGCCACGGCACGACCAGCGAGCCGTACGGGTTCTCGGCGGCGTCCCGGCCTTTGCGCGAGCCGTAGTTGGTGAACACGACCAGGCCGCGCTCGTCGAACGCCTTGAGCAGGACGGTGCGCGCGCTGGGCCGCCCGTCGACGCTCGCCGTGGCCAGCACCACCGCGTTCGGATCGAGCAGTTCGGCCTCTTCCGCGGCCTCGAACCAGCGCCCGAGCTGCTCCGGCCAGGTGGGGGCGAGATCGCCCTCACTCAGCCCGCCGGCGGCGTACTCACGGCGCAGAACGGCCAGGCGGGCGGGGTCGGGCACCCCCCGAGGCTAGCCAGCCGCGCGCCGGAACGCCGGGCACGGCAGAATGAGCGGTTGGGACCCGCACCGAGGCCCCTCTGGCACCCACGGAGAAAGCAGGAGCCGGTACATGGCCGACGCACCCGTCTTCAAGCCCGGACTCGAGGGCGTCATCGCCTTCGAGTCCGAGATCGCCGAACCGGACAAGGAGGGCAGCGCGCTCCGCTATCGCGGCGTGGACATCGAGGACCTCGTCGGTCACGTCTCCTTCGGGAACGTCTGGGGCCTGCTCGTCGACGGCAAGTTCAACCCCGGCCTCCCGCCGGCGGAGCCCTTCCCGCTGCCGGTGCACTCCGGCGACATCCGCGTCGACGTCCAGTCCGCGGTGGCCATGCTCGCGCCGGCCTGGGGCCTGCAGCAGCTGCTCGACATCGACGCGGAGCAGGTCCGCGAGGACCTGGCGCGCGTGTCGGTCATGGCGCTGGCCTTCGTCGCCCAGTCCGCCCGCGGCCAGGGTCTGCCGATGGTCTCCCAGAAGGAGGTCGACAAGGCCGAGACGATCGTCGAGCGGTTCATGATCCGCTGGAAGGGCGAGCCCGACCCGGCACAGACCAAGGCCGTCGACGCGTACTTCGTGTCCGCCGCCGAGCACGGCATGAACGCCTCGACCTTCACCAGCCGCGTCGTCGCCTCCACCGGCGCCGACGTCGCCGCCTGCATCTCCTCCGCGATCGGCGCGCTGTCCGGCCCGCTGCACGGCGGCGCCCCGTCGCGGGTGCTCACGATGCTCGACGACGTCGAGAAGAGCGGCGACCCGGTCGGCTTCGTCAAGGCTGAGCTGGACGCCGGCCGCCGCCTCATGGGCTTCGGCCACCGCGTGTACCGCGCCGAGGACCCCCGCGCGCGCGTCCTGCGCCGTACGGCCCAGGAGCTCGGTTCCACCCGGTACGAGGTCGCGGACGCCCTGGAGAAGGCGGCCATCGCCGAGCTGACCGAGCGCTACCCGGACCGGGCGCTGCGCACCAACGTCGAGTTCTGGTCGGCCGTCGTCCTGGACTATGCGGGCGTGCCGCCGCACATGTTCACGTCCATGTTCACCTGCGCGCGCACCGCCGGCTGGTCCGCGCACATCCTCGAGCAGAAGCAACTGGGCAAGCTGATCCGCCCGTCGGCGAAGTACGTCGGGCCGGCACCGCGCCCGGTCTCGGCCGTGCCCACCGGCGAGCTGCCGGCCGGCAACGCGGTCTGACCGACCCAGCTCCCCCAGCCCCGCCACCTTCGAAGAGGGACGCCTTGACCGACATCACGATCCCGTCCGACCTGCTACCCGTGGACGGGCGGTTCGGCGCCGGGCCGTCGAAGATCCGGCCGGCCCAGCTCGACGCGCTCGTGGCCACCGGCCGCAGCTACCTCGGTACGTCGCACCGGCAGGCGCCGGTGAAGAACGTGGTCGGGCGACTGCGGGCCGGGCTGCGGGAGCTGTTCGCACTGCCGGACGGCTACGAGGTCGTGCTCGGCAACGGCGGAGCCACCGAGTTCTGGGACATCGCGACGTTCGGGCTCATCGAGCGCAGGAGCCAGCACCTGTCGTTCGGTGAGTTCTCCTCGAAGTTCGCCGCGGCCGCCAAGGCCGCGCCCTTCCTCGACGACCCGTCCGTGATCAAGACTGAGCCGGGGACGCACCCGCAGGCCGTCGCCGAGCAAGGCGTGGACCTGTACGCCCTGACGCACAACGAGACGTCGACCGGCGTCATGATGCCGATCCGCCGCGTGGCCGGTGCGGACGCCGGCGCCCTGGTGGCGGTCGACGCCACCTCCGGCGCCGGTGGCCTGCCGGTCTCCGCGGACGAGTTCGACGTCTACTACTTCTCGCCGCAGAAGTGCTTCGCGTCGGACGGCGGGCTCTGGCTCGCGCTGATGTCACCGGCCGCACTGGAGAGGGTCGCCCGGATCGCGGCCACCGAGCGCTGGGTGCCGGCGTCGTACGACCTCACCATCGCCATCGACAACAGCACCAAGGACCAGACGTACAACACGCCGGCGCTCGCCACGGTGCACCTGATGACGACCCAGGTCGAGTGGATGAACGAGCAGGGCGGTCTCGACTGGTGCGTCAGCCGTACGGCCGACTCCTCGTCCCGGCTGTACACGTGGGCCGACAAGACTGCGTACACGACTCCGTTCGTCACCGACCCCGACAAGCGCTCGCAGGTCATCGGCACGATCGACTTCGACGAGAGCATCGACGCCGCGCAGGTGGCGAAGGTGCTGCGCGCCAACGGGATCGTCGACACCGAGCCGTACCGCAAGCTCGGCCGCAACCAGCTGCGCGTCGCGATGTTCCCCGCGATCGAGCCGTCGGACGTCGAGGCGCTGACCGCCTGCATCGACCACGTCGTGGACGCGCTGTCCTGAGCGAGCCCTCGGAGCCGTTGCCGCAGGCCTGGGTCCCGCGAGTGCTGAACGCGGCGCTCGCGGTGGTCCTGGCGGCGTGCCTGTCGCCGATCGTCTACCGCCTCGGCAGCAGGCCGACGTGGGTACAGGTGCTCGTCGTCCTGACGTCCCTGCCCGTCGTCCTGACGATCGTCGCCTGCCTCGCGTCGGCGCTCCGCCCGGGATCGCTCGGGCGACTTGTCCGCCGGATGCGCGCTCGGCGCTAGGGCCGGACGTGGCCGGCCGACGGTGGCAGCGGATCCCAGCCGTCGACCCCGGTGGCCCAGCCGACGAGGATCCTGACGGGCCCGCCTCGTTCGACGTAGGTGCGGGCCGGCGCACGCGCCACGGCCCTCGGGGAACGCCACAGCGGTCAGCATGACCCGCGGCCACCGTCTGCGTCGCCGGCCCCCGCCGCCGTCTTCCGCACCGAGGCGCCGTTTTTGTCGGAGGTGCCGCTTATCGTCGCTGGCAGTTCGAGGTCTTCGGAGGCGACGATGGCGGTCGGGGTTCTGCCTGTGCCGGTCACCGACACGGGCCTGCTCGAGGCGGCCGTCGACCGGCTGCAGGACCGCGGTTCGGCGGAGCTCGATCCACTGTCGGCCTTGGAGCGGCTGCGGGCGGTGCTGGTGCAGACGGCCCGGTTGCAGGCAGTCGGGTTGGACGGTGTGCGGGACCTCGACGCGCGGGAGCTGTTCGCGCTGGACGGTGCGGGCAGCGCGGCCGGCTGGCTGCGCGCCCAGCGGGTCGGCGGTGAGGCGGGCCTGGTGACGCTGGCCCGAAGGCTGGGCACCCGCCCGGTGGTGCTCGGCGCGCTGGCCGACGGCACGCTGGACATGCGGGCCGGGCAGAAGGTCTGCGCGGCACTCGAGCAGGTGCCGGCCGAGATCGACGAACCCACGCTGCGGGCTGTGCTGACCGATGGGGTCGGGCAGGTGTTCGACGAGCTGTCCGGCGGCAGCGCCGACCCGCAGGACAGCGCGCGGCTCCGCGCCCTGGCCGTCCAGGCCGGCCGGGCAACCGCCGCGATGCCGTCGGCGCGGCTGGAGCCGGCATTCACCTTCCTGGCCCACCGGCTTCCGGGCGGGGTGCTCGCCCGTGTGCTGCAGGACCTCGTCGACGCCCTGCTCCCGGCACAACTGGACGAGCGGTACGACAACACGGACGAGGAGCAGTACCTCGAACTGGAACGCGTCCTCGACGGCGGCTGGCACGTGCGCGGATTCCTGCGCCCGGAGGACGGCGCCGCGCTCGACGCCGAACTGACCCGGCGGATGGGCAGCGATCCGGACGATCCGGACCGACCGCGCACCCCGATACAGCGGCGCGCTGCCGTGCTCGGTCAGCTCGCCCGCGACAGCCACGGGGCACACGAGACCTCCTGCGACCGGCCGGCCGCCGACATCTCGATCGTCGTCCGCGACACGACGCTGGCCGGCCAGCCGGGCGCGCTCCCGGCCCGGCTGTCCGACGGCACCCGGCTGTCCCTGGCCGCCGTACGTCGGCTCGGCTGCGACGGCCGGATCAGCGCCGTCGTGCTGGACGCGCTCGGCCGGGCCATCGGAGCGAGCGGCAGCCATCGCAACGCCACCCGCCGCGAACGCCGCGCCCTCGACGCCCAATGGGGCGGGTGCGCGGTCGACGGCTGCGCCAAACCGGCCGCCCAGACCCGCCCCCACCACGTCATCCCCTGGTGGCTGAGCAGACGCACCCGCCTCGCCGACCTCGTCCCGCTCTGCGACAGCAACCACCACGACATCCACGAAGGCCGACGCACCCTCCGGCTACGCGACGGGCGCCACATCAACCCCACCGGCTGGGCCGACGGACCCGCACCCTGACCCACAGCTGCGTCAGAAGCCGGGGAAGACCCGCCGCAGGTCATCGAGGGTCAGGTCGCCCGACACCGTCACGTCAGCCGGCGTGTACTCCGGGCTGAGCCGGCCGGTCGCGAGGCGGATCCACGCCTCGGTGGGCACGGCGAGCACGGCGTCCGGCTCGGCCGGGGTGTCGACCAGCGCGGCGGCCTCGGCGAGCTGGAGCCCGAACGACGCCTCGGGCTCGGTGAGCCGGACGAGCACCGTGGCCGGCCGGCCCAGGTTCCCGGGGTGCGCCACCCAACGGAGCAGGAACGCGACCCGGTCGATGAGCAAGGGAGCGGCGTCGGCGGAGACGGCGGCCTTCGGGTCGAACGTCACCTCGACGTCCCAGTGGTGCAGGGCGAACTCGTTGAGCCGGAAGCCGGCAGCCGTGGCCACGTCGACCGGCTCGGGGAGGAAGCCGAGGTCGAGCCGCAGGTCGCGACGGGTCGCCTCGTCCAGCGACTCGTACGCGGCGACGAGCTCCTCGTTGGCGTGCACGAAGCCGGCCGCCTGCTCGTCGGGCGTCATGGCGTTCCAGCGGTCCCAGACCTGCGGGTTGAAGTCCGGACCCGGCACCTCGCCGCCGCGGGCACCGCCGAGAGCGGCCAGCGCGATCTCCGCACCGCTGCCCAGGTGGCTGAGGACCTGCGCGATGGTCCACTCGGCAGCAGCCGACGGCGCCCGGAGCTCCTCGGGGCTCAGGCCCGAGACGCGTCGCGCCAGGTCGTCGTGCCCGGTGCGCAGGGCGTGGATGGTGCGGTCTGCAGGCGTGGTCATGGTTCTCCAGGGCAGGGACGGAAGAGGTCGGGACGGGGAGTCAGATGTTCGTCTCGTCGGCGGGGACGTCCTCCGGCACCGGTGCGGCGCCGGCGCCGCCCGCCGCATGCGGCTGCGGTGGCGCGTCCAGCGTGTACGACGTCATGGACAGCGAGCCGTAGGCGTACCCGTCGACCAGGACCTCGGGAGCGCTGCCCGCGGCGGCCGCGAGGCCGGCGAAGTACAGCATCGGGATGAAGTGGTCCGGGGTCGGAACGGCGTTGCGGTAGTCGCGGTGCCCGGACAGGGCGGTGACGTCCCCGGGTCGCTCGACGATCGCCGCCTTGGCGTCCTCGTCGAAGCGCTGAGCCCAGTCGTAGCCGACGTCCTGCAGGCTCCAGTCGACCCCGCCGAGGTTGTGGACCACGTTGCCGCTGCCGAGGACGAGCACGCCGGTCTCCCGCAGTGCGGCGAGCTTGGCGCCGAGTTCGAGGTGGTACTCGAGCGGCTTGGTGGCGTTGATCGCGAGCTGTACGACGGGGATGTCGGCCGCCGGGAACGCGTGGACGAGCACCGACCAGGTGCCGTGGTCGATGCCCCAGCTGTCGAGGTCGGCGCCCACCCAGGTGGGCTTCACCAGGTCGGAGATCTCCTCCGACAGGGCCGGGAGCCCAGGGGCGGCGTACTCGACGGCGAACAGCTCCCGCGGGAAGCCGTAGAAGTCGTGGATCGTCTTCGGCCGGGGCATCGCGGTGACCGCGCTGGCATTGATGTACCAGTGTGCGGACACCACGAGGATCGCCCGCGGACGCGGCACCGAGGCGCCGAAGGCCCGCCAGGCGTCGGTGTAGCGGTTGCGCTCCAGCGCGTTCATGGGGCTGCCGTGACCGATGAAGGCGGCCGGCATGAGGGGTGTCGTCATGGCTGTCCTCCAGACGTGCCGGTGCGTTCGGCGACCCACGTGGCGAGTACCTCGAGCGCATCCGGGGTGAGGCCGTGACCGCCGGCATCCCGGTGGGCGACGACCTCGGCTCCCGACTCGCTGCGCAGGTACTCCCAGGTCCGGTCGAGCAGCTCGCGCGGGATGACCGTGTCCGCGTCCCCCTGCGCCACGAGGACGTGCCCACCCGTCAGCCGCCCCAGCTCGACCGGCACGCCGGCGTCGAACGGCAGGGTGCCGTAGAGGATCGCGGCGCCCGCCCAGCGGTCCGGGTCGGCCAGCAGCAGGCCCCCGGCGAACGCGGCTCCCCCACTGAACCCCACGAGCACGACCGGCCTCGACGGCGGGGCGTACTCGTCCAGCCACTGCCGGAACTCGCCCATCGTCGCGGCGAGGGACTCGGCGACCGGCCGGCCGATCCCCCGGTTCGCGAACCACGCGTAGCCGCCGTTCTCGGCGATCGGCGCGCGCACGGCGGCGTACCCAGGTCCCGCAGGCAGGTGGTCCGCGAGGCCGATGATGTCCGCCTCGCTGGAGCCGCGGCCGTGCAGCAGGACCACGAGGGGAGCCTCCGGGCCACGTGCTCCGCGGGTCATGACGGTCACCACTCGGCACTCCTCTTGTCGCTGCAACTGTTTCGCCCTCACGGTAGGCGCCGCCGCAAGACCTCCCGGCGCCGGGCCAGGCCGCCCGGAGCGGGAAGGCCGGCGGCTACGCCGGCCGGAGCGGGAAGGTCCGGAGCACCGTGTGCTCGACGGTCCGCCCGAGCACGCTGCGCACCAGGTCGATGCGGCCGGCACGCCACGACGGACCGTCGTACGCCGCCAGGGCCTGCCGGTCGAGCCGGCCCAGCCGGCCGACGGTCAGGTGCGGCCGGTAGTGGCGCTCCTCCAGGGGTACTCCGGCGTCCCGGCAGGCCCGCTGCACGTCGGCCGCCAGCGCCCGGAGGCCCTCGACGTCGCCGGCGAGACCGGCCCATACGGCCCGGGCACCGGAGAACGACCCGCCGCCCGAGAGCCGCAGCTGCGGGGGCGGGTGCGCCGCCGCCGCGGTTCGGAGGGGCTCGAAGAGTGACGCCGGATCCGGTACCTCGCCGAGGAACGCCAGCGTCACGTGCCACTGGTCGCGCCGGTTCGTCGGCCGACCGGCCAGTGCGGCGGCCAGGTGGTCGAGCGCGACCGCAGGCGGGCGGAGGGAGACGAAGAGCCGCACGCGGGCAGGCTAGAGCGAGTGGAGTACGGGTAGCGCAGCGGCATGACGGGCCAAGCGACCGACCGGAACGAGACCCGGGACGAGCGCGCCGACCGCAACTTCGGCGAGCTGCTGCAGGAGCTGCGCGTCATCGAGACCGGCGTGCAGGTCCTGTTCTCGGTCCTGCTGACCGTGCCCTTCTCGCAGCGGTTCGACCAGGTGACCGGCCTGCAACGCGACGTGTACTTCGCGGCCCTCGTGCTCGCCGCCGTGTCCAGCGTCCTGATCATCGCGCCGGCGACCTACCACCGCGTGCTGTTCCAGAAGGGCGAGAAGCCGCGCATCGTCCGCGTGTCGAACCGGCTCGCGCTCGCCGGGACGATCTTCCTCTGGCTGTCGATGACGGCTGTCCTGCTGCTGGTCAGCGACGTGCTCTTCCACGGCACCGCGGCCGTCATCGTGGCCACCACCTTCGGCGCGGCCACCGGGCTGCTCTGGTTCGTCCCGCCGCTGGTGCGGCGGCTCGAGGACGAGCGACGCTAAGGGGCGACCGGCACCCGCGGCTCGGCCTGTGCGCGGGCCCGCAGCCGCGCCAGGTACCAGCCGCCCAGCACGCAGCCGAGCGCGCTGACCGCGCCCCCGATCAGCAGGCTCGACCGGGCCCCCAGGATCTCCGCGAGCGCGCCGATCAACGGGGCGCCGACAGGGGTGCCGCCGAGGAACACCAGCACGTAGAGCGCCATGACCCGGCCGCGCATCTCGGGGGCGGCGGCCAGCTGCACCGAGCTGTTCGCGGTGGTGGTGAAGATGAGCACCGCCGCGCCGGTCGGCACGAGCAGCGCCGCCATGAGGGGGTACGACGGCGTGACGCCGACCAGCACCTCGAGCAGCCCGAACGCGACGCCGGCTCCGATGAGGGTCCGCTGCCGTGGGGGCGTCGACCGCCGCGCCGTGGTCAGCGCCCCCAGCAGCGACCCGAGCGCGAGCATCGAGGTCAGCAGTCCGTAGGAGTCCGGCCCCTTGTGGAACACCTCCTTCGCGACCAGCGCGAGGGTGATCTGGAAGTTCAGCCCGAACGTCCCGACGAGGAACACCAGGACGATCGGCACCATGAGCTGGGGCTGCGAGCGGACGTAGCTCAGGCCCTCCCGCAGCTGCCCCCTCGCCCGGGCCACCCGGCGCGCCCCGAACAGCTCGTCGGTCCGCATCGCGCACAGGCCGACGATGACGGCGACGTAGCTGGCGGCGTTGAGGAGGAACACCGGCCCGGTCCCGACGCCGCTGATGGCGAGGCCGGCCAGCGCCGGGCCGATGATGCGGGACGTGTTGAAGGTCGCGCTGTTGAGGCTCACCGCGTTCGGCAGGTCGTCGGGGCCGACCATCTCGACGACGAACGACTGCCGGACGGGCGTGTCCACGACGCTGGCCATCCCGAGCAGGAAGGCGAGGACGTACACGTGCCACAACTGGACGTTCCCGGTGACCACAAGGAGGCCGAGGACCAGCGCCAGGACGCCCATGACGGCCTGGGCGGCGACGAGCAGGTTGCGCTTGTCGTAGCGGTCGGCGAGCACGCCGCCGTACAGCCCGAACAGCAGCACGGGCAGGAACTGCAGCCCCGTCGTGATGCCGAGCGCGACGCCGGAGTTGTGCGACAGGTCCAGGACCAGCCAGTCCTGCGCGACGCGCTGCGCCCAGGTCCCGGACAGGGACACGACCTGGCCGGAGGCGAACAGGCGGTAGTTGCGGACCCGTAGCGACCGGAACGTGGCCGACAGGGCCGGGCTCACGACCCAGCCAGCCGGTCCAGGATGCCAGCCGCCCGGTGGAGCACGGCGATCTCGTCG
This sequence comes from Frankiales bacterium, assembly GCA_025965475.1. Lineage (GTDB taxonomy): Bacteria > Actinomycetota > Actinomycetes > Mycobacteriales > SCTD01 > RYN-124. The sequence goes on from JAOPWV010000155.1 coordinate 10,106, forward strand.
GCGTCCAGGTCGCGCAGCCGCTGGTTCAGCCACGCATCCCGGCGGCGGCGGTCCTCCTTGAGGAGCGCGAGGCCGGCTGGGCTCGCCGCGACGAGCACCTGCCGGCGGTCGGTCGGGTGGGGAGAGCGGACGACGTACCCGCCGGTCTCCAGCACCGCGAGCAGGCGGGTCATCGAGGGCGGCTGCACCTTCTCGTGGGCGGCCAGCTCGCCCGGGCTCAGCGGCCCGTGCCGGTCGAGCGTCGCGAGGGCGGCGAGCTGCGACAGCGTGAGCGACGTGTCGGCGCGTTCGGCGCGCATCCGGCGCGCCAGTCGCATCACCGACAGCCGCAGCGTGCTCGCGAGCGCGGTCTGCGTGGCTACGGTCATGTCGTTAGCCTAGGTCATTACCCGAGCTAACGAAAGTCAGTTCTTTCGGGCCAGCCGCCGTACACCCACCAGGGCGAGCGTGGCCGCGGCCGCGACCGGCACGACCGACGCGGCCGAGGAGGTGGTGACCTGCTTCGTCACGCCGGGCGACGAGCAGGTCGTGCCGGCAGCGTTCCCCGTGAAGACCACTGTGGTGTTGGAGCCCGTGGCAAAGCTGACCGTCGCGGCGCTCGCACGGGGGGATCCCTTCCGGGGCGGACGATCAGCTGCTGGGGGTACCGCGGAGGTCCCGGTCGAGCTCGGACAGCCGCGCGAGCATCAGGTCGCGGCGCTCGAGCGGCTGCGCGGCGACGCAGCAGGAGTAGATGCCCTGGACGAGGGCGGAGCCCTCCGGCCAGCCGAAGGTTCCCAGCGCGCCCATCAGGGCGTGCAGATCGGCCTGGAGCTCGTGACTGAGCGCGAGGACGGGACGGCGGGGATCGGTGGCCTCCACCGCGGTGCGGACCCGCTCGACCCGGCCCAGCACCCGCTCCTGGTTCCGCTCCCAGATCGAGCGGAGCAGGAGCTGGACGTCCGGGGTGACGGGCGCACCGACCGTGAGGTCGATGGCGTCCGTGCCGGTCGATGGGGTGGTCTCGGTTCCGGTCATCGTGGACTCCATTGCGAGAAGGGGCATCACGCGCGTCAGGAGGACGTCGTCGCGCCGGTGCGCTGTGACTCGGAGAAGGTCCAGGTGATGGCGGTCGACAGCCCCTGGACGGTGTTGGCTGCGGGGACCCGGCCGTTGACCGTGGTCTCGGTCTGGTCCGGCAGCGTCAGCGACACCTGCGGGTTCTGCACCGCACCTGCCGGCACGGCGCCGCTGACGACCGTGATCGGCCTCGTCGACGAGGCCAGGCCGGCGCCGCCGAGCGTGGCGGCAGCGAGCGGGCGCCAGGCGGACCTGGCGGTGTGACTGGCGGTACGGGTCGCCGTACGGCGGGCCAGACGACTGGCGGCGTCTGCGGGCATGAGCGGGACTCCGGGGTCAGGGGGGCCCCGCTCTGCGCGGCGCCGCACCGAGAACTCTCGTCCGCCCACCTCAAGCCATCCTCGCCCCGACCTCAAGACCAGCTCAAGAGCCTTGCGGCACACTGATCACGTGGATCCTCGCCCCCTTCCTTCGACACGTGTCCTCGTAGTCGAGGACGCCGAGGAGATCCGCGAGCTCGTCGTGGCGCTGCTCCAGGACGCGGCGTACGACGTACGCAGCGTGGCGGACGGCGAGACCGCGCTGGCCGTCGTGGCCGACTGGGCGCCGGACCTGGTCGTGCTCGACCTCAACCTCCCGCGCCTGGACGGGGTCGAGGTCTGCCGGCGGCTGCGCCTCATGTCCACGGCGTACGTCCTCATGCTCACCGCGCGCTCCGACGAGCTCGACCGGCTCGTGGGCCTGACGATCGGCGCCGACGACTACGTGACCAAGCCGTTCTCGGCGAGGGAGCTGGTGGCGCGGGTCCAGGTGCTGCTGCGCCGGCCCCGCCTGATCCAGGGGGCTCCGGTCCCCGTTCCCGGCCCGGGCCCAGGGGCCCAGCGCGCCTTCGGGCCGCTGACCCTGGACACGGAGGGCCGGGACGTCTCGGTCGGCGGGATCCCGGTGCCGCTGACGCGCATCGAGTACGACGTGCTCGACGCGCTGACCGAGAGGCCGGGCCGCGTCCTGACCCGCGACGTGCTCCGCGAGCGCATCTGGGGCGGCGGGTGGTTCGCCGACGACCACGCCGTCGACGTCCACCTGTCGAACCTGCGGCGCAAGCTCACGGCTGCCGGGGTCACGGACCTGATCACCACCGTGCGCGGGGTCGGCTACCGGACCACGCCCCAGACATGACACGACGGTGGCCGGCCACCCCGAGGGGTGACCGGCCACCGTCAGGCTGGGAGCTGGATCAGTTGACGAGCGCGTTCTCGATCGGGTTGATGCCGAAGTACACGACGAACAGCGCGACGACGACCCACAGCAGCGGGTGCACCTCGCGGGCCTTTCCCTGGGTCACCTTCAGCAGGGCGTACGACACGAAGCCGGCGCCGATGCCATTGGTGATCGAGTACGTGAACGGCATCAGCACGATGGTGAGGAACGCCGGGATGGCGATCGCGTAGTCGTCGAAGTTGATGTTCTTGACCTGGGTGATCAGCAGGAAGCCGACGATCACCAGCGCGGGTGAGGCCGCCTCGAACGGCACGACGGTCACGAGCGGCGTGAAGAACAGGGCGAGCAGGAACAGCACGCCGGTGACCAGCGAGGCCACACCGGTGCGGGCCCCCTCGCCGACGCCGGCCGCCGACTCGATGTAGGTCGTGGAGGACGAGACCGAGGCCGCGCCACCCGCGGCGGCAGCCAGCGAGTCGATCATGAGCACCCGCTCGACGCCCGGGAGCTGGCCGTCCTCATCGAGCAGGTCCGCCTCCGCGCCCACGCCGACGACGGTTCCCATGGTGTCGAAGAAGTCGGCGAGCATCAGCGTGAACACGAGCAGGATGGCCGCGACCGCACCGACCTGGGCGAAGCCGCCGAACAACGAGAAGTTCCCGATCAACGACAGATCCGGGCTGCCGACGACGTCCTTCGGGAAGGTGGGCACGTTGAGCTGCCAGCCCGCGTCGTTGACCGTGGGCGGGTTGCCGGGCGTGAACGACGGCCCGATGTTGAAGATCGCCTCGACGATGATGGCCACGACGGTCGTGAGGACGATCCCGAGCAGGATCGCGCCGCGCGTACGGCGGGCCACGAGCACCGCGGTGAGCAGCAGTCCGATGACGAAGACGGCGGTGGGCCAGCCGCGCAGCTCGCCGGTCGCGCCGAGCTGCACCGGCACCGGGCCGGCGCCGGTCCGGCGTACGAAGCCGGCGTCGACCAGGCCGATGAGCGCGATGAACAGGCCGATGCCGACGCTGATGGCGGTCTTGAGCTGCATCGGGATGGCGTGGAAGACGGCCGTGCGGAACCCGGTCAGCACGAGCAGGGTGATGACGATGCCCTCGAGGACCACCAGGCCCATCGCGTCGGCCCAGCTCATCTTCGAGGCGATCGAGAAGGTCACGAAGGCGTTCAGCCCGAGGCCGGTGGCCAGCGCGAACGGGTAGCGGCCGATGACGCCCATGAGGATGGTCATCACGGCGGCGACCAGACAGGTGGCCGCGGCCACCTGCGGGATGCCGAGGATGCGCCCGTCGATGTCCTTGGCGGTGCCGATGATGAGCGGGTTCAGCACGACGATGTAGGCCATCGTGAAGAACGTCGCGAAGCCGCCCCGGACCTCGCGCTGCAGGGTCGAGCCACGCTCGGTGATCTTGAAATAGCGGTCGAAGCCGCTCGCGCCGACGTCGTCGCGGGGGCGCGGAGGTGAAGTGTCCACAGTCGTCATGCGCCAGAGGGTGCCAGAACCCGCCCGCCGGGCGCCGGCAACCCTCCGAAAGATCGTCCGAGAAGCCTCCGAGCTGGCCGCGTAGCCTGCCTGACATGCCGCTGTCCAGCCGTCCCGACCCGGAGCCGCTGGAGACCGACGACGTGAAGCTGATGGTCGCCGGCACCCTGCTCTGGACCCTCGCCCTGGTCGCCCTGGTCGTCGCGCGGCTGGTCGGCGCCGACGTGCAGGGCTGGTGGATCGCCATGTGCGCCTGCGGCAGCGGACTCGGCCTGCTCGGCCTGCGCTACTCCCGGCGCCGGGCCGCCGCCATCGCCCGCGACCGGGCCGCCGCGACGACCTGAGGCCGTCTACAGTCCGCGCGTGACGGCCGCCGGGCACAACGCCTCCGACAGCGGGCGTCCCTGGCGCGGGCTGTCGCCCGTGGAGCGCCGGGACGCCCGGCGGCAGCGGCTGCTCGACGCGGGGCTCGACCTTTTCGGCACGGACGGGTACGCCGCCACCTCGCTCACCGCGCTGTGCGCGACCGGTGCCGTCTCGCCACGCCACTTCTACGAGCTCTTCCCGGGCCGAGAGCAACTGCTGTCCGAGGTCTACGACGCACTCGTCACCGAGACCGTACGGCGGGTCCGCGAGGCGCAGCAGGCCGCGCCGGCCACCGTCGAGGCCCAGGTGCGGGCCGGGCTCGAGGCGGCGGTGGGCTGGCTCACCGGCGACCCGCGGCGGGCGCGGATCGTGCTGCTCGAGATCTCCGGGGTGAGCCCCGCGCTGGACGCGCACCGCCGGGAGGTCATCCGCGGGTTCGCGGCGGTCATCGAGGCCGGCCACTCCCGGCTGGCCACCGCCGGACAGGTCCGGGACCGCCCGTTCGGCCAGGTGTCCGTCGGGGTGGTGGGAGCGATCAACGAGCTGCTCGTGGAGTGGCTGCTGGCCGACCCCCGGCCGGCGCCGGAGACGGTGCTGCCGCCGCTGGTGGACATCCTCACGGCCGTCTTCCCGTGAGCCGCTCCCTGGTGGAGTGAAACAGGAAAGGCCTCTTGTCAACATGGGCGGAGGGGTGCGAGGCTCCGCGGGCCGACCCGTACCGGAGGACCCGTGCCCGAGCTCACCCCCGCCCAGCGCGACGTCTTGCGCGCCGTCGTCGACACCGCCGTCCCGGCGCTCCCGCCGCCAGCCGGTGAGGACGATCCGACCGGCTTCTGGGCCACGCCCGGCAGTGCGACGGGCGCCACCGAGCTCCTCGAGTGGTTCCTGACCACGACGCTGCCGGAGGCCGACCTCCTGGGCATCGGGCAGCTGCTCGACGGCATGGCCATGCTCGGGCTGCAGCACCAGGAGCGGGGGGCTCGCGAGGCGATCCTCGGCAGCGCCGCCGCGCTGTCCCCCGAGGCGGCGGTGGCCGTGCAGACGCTGCGCAGCGCCGCCTGCCTGCTCGCGCACTCCATCCCGGACGCCGAGGGCCGCAACCCGTTCTGGGCGCAGTACGGCTACCCGGGGCCGGCCGTGCCGGCACCCGAGGGCGAGCCGGCGATCACGCCGTACGTCCCGGCCGACGGCGAGGTGATCGAGGCCGACGTCGTCGTGATCGGCTCCGGCGCCGGTGGCGGGACGATCGCCGGGATACTCGCCCTGCAGGGCCGGTCCGTGGTGGTGCTCGAGATGGGCGGCGCCTCCGCCCCGCGCGACTACCGCCAGCTCGAGCTCGAGGCGAGCGCCACGATGATGTACCGCGGCGGCCTCGCGCTGTCGGCCGACAGCAACATCGGCCTGCTCGCCGGCGCGACGCTCGGCGGCGGCACCACCATCAACTGGCAGAACTGCGTCCGGCCGTCGGACGCCGTACGGCGGGAGTGGGCGGAGCACGGGCTCGCCGACGTGGCCACCACGGAGTTCGACCGGCACCTCGACGCGGTGCTGGAGCGGATGGGCGCCACCGACGAGTGCAGCGACCTCAACGGGCCGCACCAGCGGATGCTCGAGGGCGCCAAGGCGCTCGGCTGGTCGTCCCACATCGCGGTCCGCAACGTCGACAGGACGGCGTACGACCCGGCGGTCGCCGGCTACACGCAGTTCGGCGATCCCGGCGGCAGCAAGCGCGGCACGCTCGCGACGTACCTGCAGGACGCGTTCGACCACGGCACGAAGATCCTCGTCCACACGCACGCCGACCGGGTCCTCGCCGAGGACGGCCGGGCCGTCGGGGTCGCGGCGACGTACACCGACCCGGCCACCGGACAGGCCCGGGCGATCCGGGTGAACGCGAAGGACGTCGTCGTCGCGGCCGGTGCGCTGGAGACCCCGGCCGTGCTGCTGCGCAGCGGGATCGGCGGCCCGGCGGTCGGCAAGCACCTGCGGCTGCACCCCTCGAGCGGCGTCTTCGGCGTCTACGCCGAGGACCAGAAGGCGTGGTGGGGACCGCCGCAGTCGGCCGTGATGGACGAGTTCCGCGACCTCGACGGCGAGGGCTACGGCCTGCTGATCGAGGGCTCGCACTACTACAGCGGCGTCTTCGGCTTCCAGCTCGCCCGCAGCAACGGCCGCGAGCACAAGGAGGCGATGAGCAAGCTCGGCCGGATGAGCGACCTGCTGTTCATCAGCCGCGAGCACGGTGGCGGCGAGGTCACCCTCGACGACAGGGGCGAGGCCGTGCACACGTACGCCTTCACCGACGCCCGCGACGAGGCGACCATCCGCAAGGGCATCCGCGTGCTGGCCGAACTGCACCTGGCCGCCGGTGCCGAGGAGCTGTACCTCAACGTCCCCACCGCCCCGGTCTTCCGGCGCGGGCAGGACCTGGAGGCCTGGCTGGCCGTCGTCGACGCGATCCCTCTCGGTGCCGGCGGCATCGTCATGGGCAGCGCCCACCAGATGGGCAGCGCCCGGATGGGCACCGACCCGGCGACGTCGGTGGCGGCGCCGACCGGCGAGCTGCACGACGTCCCGGGGGTCTGGATCGGCGACACCAGCGCGTTCCCGACGCCGTCCGGCGCCAACCCGATGCTCACCTGCATGGCCCTGGCCCACCGCACCGCCGAGCACATCGCCGCGCGTTACGACGCCCCTTCCGCGCCCAGGAGCACCACGTGACCAGCACCCGAGACCGCCTCTACGTCGACGGCACCTGGGTCCCCTCGACGGGGACCGAGACCCTCCCGGTGACCAACCCGTTCACCGAGGAGGTCATCGGCACGGTGCCCGCCGGCACGGCGCAGGACGCCGGCCGCGCGGCGGAGGCGGCGTCGCGCGCCTTCGAGAGCTGGTCGCGCACCTCCCTCGACGACCGCGTGAAGTACTGCACCGCGATCGCCGAGGGCCTGCAGGCCCGCCAGCAGGAGGTCGCCCTGTCGGCCGCGACCGAGATGGGCGCGCCCTGGCAGGTCGCCGTGATGGTGCAGGCCGGCCTGCCCGTCATCAGCTTCGCCTCGATGGAGGACGTCGTCGGCCACGTCGACTGGGAACGGCAGTCCGGCAACTCGCTGCTGGTCCGCCAGCCCGTCGGCGTCGTCGGCGCCATCACACCGTGGAACTACCCGCTGCACCAGATCGCCGCGAAGGTCGCGCCCGCGCTGGCGGCCGGCTGCACCGTCGTCGTCAAGCCGTCCGAGCTCGTACCGGGGGTGGCGTACCTGTTGGCCGAGGTCATCGACGCGGTCGGCCTCCCGCCGGGCGTGTTCAACCTGGTGCCCGGGACCGGCCCGGTCGTCGGCGAGGCCATCGCCTCGCACCCGCTCGTCGACATGGTCTCGTTCACCGGCTCCACCCGCGCCGGCCGCCGGGTCGCCGAGCTCGCCGCCGCTGGCCCCAAGCGCACGTCACTCGAGCTGGGCGGCAAGTCCGCCAGCATCCTGCTCGACGACCTCACCGGACAGGACCTGGCGAACGCGATCGTCGGCTCCCTCACCGGCTGCCTCATCAACTCCGGTCAGACCTGCTCGGCGCTGACCCGGCTGCTCGTCCCGTCCGCCGCCCTCGACGAGGTGGTCGGCAACCTCGAGGTGTTCGCGCAGTTCGCGACGATGGGCGACCCGCTGGACCCGGCCACCCAGCAGGGCCCGCTGGTGTCCAGGGCGCAGCAGGAGCGGGTGCGCGGCTACATCCGGGCCGCCGTCGACGACGGAGCCCGGCTCGTCGCGGGCGGACCGGAGCAGCCCGAGCACCTGCCGACAGGGTTCTTCGTCAAGCCGACCGTGCTGGTGGCGCAGCCCGGCACCCCCATCGAGCAGGAGGAGGTCTTCGGGCCGGTCCTGACGGTGGTGCCGTACGACGGCGGGGACGAGGCGGCGATCCGCATCGCGAACGGCACGCCGTACGGCCTGTCCGGCGCGGTCTGGGGCGCCGACCGGGACCGCGCGCTGGCGGTGGCCCGGCGGCTGCGCACCGGCCAGGTAGCCGTCAACGGCGGGGTGTTCAACCCGACCGCGCCGTTCGGCGGATTCGGGCAGTCCGGCTACGGCCGCGAGCTCGGGCCGCTGGGCCTCGAGGAGTTCACCGCGGTGACGTCACTGCAGCTCTGAGCCGCTCACGGGTCGAGATCGTGCTCGGCCGGGGACGCCTCACCGCGTAACCGCGCGGCGATCTCGGCGCGGCGGTGCCAGGAGCCGCTGCGCCAGGCCAGCGCCCGGGCACGGCCGTCGATGCCCACGACATGGTCGACCGCCCCGTCGGCCACCCAGGCCACCTCGACGTCCGTCCCGCCCGCGGCCGGCGCGACCAGGCGGTCGTGCTCGACGACCGGCCCGGAGCCGTCCAGGCGGAGCTCCGGCACGACCTCCGATGCCAGGGCCACGTCGAGCAGGTCGGCGAGGTCGGCCGCCTGCGCGAGCGGCACGGGCACGACGGCGTACGGCGCCACCCGGGCCAGCAGATCCGGCCGGTCGACGACGACGGCGTCCTCGGCCGGGACGACCTGCAGGACACCGTCGAGCACCGCGCGGACCGCGTCCGGCGGGTCGACGTCGGGATCGGCGGCGGCGAGCGCGGCGTGGATCGCGCGGAGCTGGTCCCGGTCGACGGTGAGCGACGGGTCGGCGAGCCGGTCGAGCAGCCCGGCCGGGTCGTCACGCAGCACCTCGACGAGCGACCGGCGTACGCCCAGCGCGCCCGCCCACGGGCTGGCCGTGGGCGCGTACAGGCCGGCCAGCAGGGGATCCGCGTCGTCGGCCCGCAGGTCCAGCGGCCGCTGCCCGTCGAGCACCGGGTGGCGGGCCAGCCACCAGCGGACGTAGTCGAGCCGCAGCAGCCCGTCGCGGTCCAGCAGGGCGAGCGCAGCGGCCCAGGCGTCCGGCCGGACCAGGTCGAGGTCGCGCACCACCAGGCCCGGTTCCGTACCGGGGGCGAGCGAGGCGAGCCAGGTGTCCAGCAGGTCGACGCCGTCCAGGTCGCCCTCGACCGCGACCGCGGCGAACCCGCGCAGCACACCGACCGCCACCAGCACGTCGTCGTGCGCGAGCCCGCGGCGGACCACCCCGAAACCGGCCGCCCGGTCGACCACCTCGGCGAGCGGGCCGCCAGGCAGCAGCAGCTCACCGGCCGGCCGCCAGTCGCCGTCCTCGTCCGGCAGGGGCAGCGACGACAGCCAGGACAGCTCGCCGGGACCGATCCCGGCCGCGCCGACGAGCCCCAGGACGGCCTCGACCACCGGCTCCGGGTCCTCCTCGTCCTCGGCCGCCTCCACCGCGGCGCGCACCCGCGGGTCGTCGAGCAGCGCACGCGGCTGCGCCTCGACCGCCCCGAGCCGCAGCAGCAGGGGGTGGCTCGCCTCCGCGTGCACGACCCGCAGGCCCAGCGGCGACAGGTCCACCGGCGCATCCGCGAGCAGCAGCCCCCGCGGGCCGGGGGCCAGCCGGCCGTCGGCCAGCGGCACCGGCAGGGCGCCGAGCGCCTCGGCGTCCGGTGGCAGCGCGGCGTACAGCGACCGCCACCACGCCGGGGGCCGGTCCAGACCGGCGAGCACCTCGGTGAGCCCGGCCAGGTCGAGCCGGCGGACGCCCAGGGCGGCCAGCGGGGCGGTCCAGCGTCGGGAGGACCAGGCGGCGGGCAGGAGTCCCGGCAGGATCTCCGCGATCAGCTCCACGAGGTCGGGTGAGGCGTCGTCGAGCACGACCGCGTCCCGGGGCAACCGGTCGCCGGCCAGCACCGGTGCGGTCCGCAGCCTGGCCAGCACCGCAGAGGACAGGACGGCGTCGATCTCCCCGGCGCCGAGCGGGCCCGGGACGAACGTGAGCCGGGCCGGGTCCGCCGCCAGCGCCGGCAGCAGGTCCGCGAGCACGCCGGCGGCGTGGCCGAGGACGGCGTGGGTCAGCGGTCCCGGCTGCACCCGGCGCCGGTCCGGGCCGAGCGGCAGGGAGGCCGCCAGCAGGGCCGGCAGCGACAGCGGGTCGTCGGTCGGGGTCGGCGCGCGCAGCACGCCGGGCGCCGCCAGCGGCACCGGCACGCCCGTCTTGTCGACCGGGACGGCCCACACGGCTTCCCACCGGGTCTGCGAGCGCTCCTCGGCCGGCCGGTCGGCGAGCAGCGCCGGGTCGAGCTCGCCACCGCCGCGGGCCAACCGCCAGCGCACCCCGTCCAGCAGCAGGTCAGGTCCGTCGGGGCGCACCTCCAGCGTCCGCTCCCCGACGGTCAGCCGTCCGAGGCCCGGCAGGACGAGCAACAGCGTCGGGTCGATGTCGGCGAGCATCGCGGCGACCACGGCGGCGGACTCCGGCCGGACCACGACCCGCACGACGGTGTCGAACCCCTCCGGGGGACGCTCGTCCGACGGCCAGGGCAGGCGCAGCAACGGGACCCGGCCGGAGCGCAGCGCCAGCTCCTCGGCCAGTTCGGGGACCGCGGCGACGGCGTCGTACGACGCACCGCGCGAGAACCGCACCGCACCGGTCGTCGACGCGACGACGACCTCGTCGGCCACCGCGGCGACGGCGGCGAACCCGACCCCGAACCGGCCGACGGTGCGGCCCTCCCGCTTCGCCGAGGCGCGCAGGGTGGCCAGCGCCGACACGCCCGCGGCATCCAGCGGCGCGCCGGTGTTGGCGGCGCTGAGCACGTCGCCGTCGAAGGTCAGCGCCAGCACACCGGCCGAGCCGGCGGCGTCCGAGGCGTTCTGCGCCAGCTCGACGACGAGCCGGTCGCGGTAACCGCCGAGCGCGAGGTCGTCCTCGGCGTTGGCGTCCTCGCGGAAGCGGGCTGGCGACGCCCGCCAGGCATCGAGGACGACCTCCCTGAGGGTGGCGGTCCCGAAGCGGTCGATCAGCTGTGCCCGAGCGGCTCGGCCGGGTCGGCGTCGTCCACCGTCCCGGGCGTGTGCGCCGTCTCGCCGGCCATATCGGCAGTGTCCACCAGCTCGAGCTCGTCGTACTCGACCGCCATGCCGGTCCAGGCCTCGGACGCGGCATCGGGCACCACCTCGCTGTGCGCGCCGCAGCCGTGGTCGGCCGAGACGACCTTTCCGTCGTCCGGCGAGAAGGCGTTCGCGCAGACGCCGAACATCTGGCCGAGCGAGCCCGCGAGCGGCATGAAGAACGCGCAGGTGGCGCACATGGCCGGCGCGGCCTTCGCCATCGGGGTGCGCGGGCCGGACGCACCGTCGTACCAGCGTTCCGCGGCGTCGGCCCGGCCGTCGAGCGACAGCACCCGGGGCCGGCCGAGGCCGAGCTCCCAGAAGACGTCGTCGAGCTCGGCGTCCGGATCGGCGTACGCCGGCACGACCCGCGGATCCCCCGGCTGGGTGGGCAGCAGGTCGCCCGGGGACAGGTCGCCGGGCTGCACGCGGTCGGCCCAGGGCACCCAGGCCGGCGCGACGAGCGCGCCGCTTCCGGGCAGGAGCACCACCTCGTCGACGGTGACCTCGTCGGCGTCCTCGGCGCGGGCCACGGTGACCGCCCAGCGCCATCCGACGTACGCCCGCTCGGTCGTCGCGAACGAGTGCGTGACGACGAGCGCGTCGTCGACCTCGACGCCGAGGTAGTCGCCGACCGCCGTGCCGGCAACGTCGGCAGCCGCTGCACGGGCGACGTCGACGGCCGCCTGGCAGGCCGGGTCGCCGTCCTGCTGCACAGGCGCAGCGGGTGCGTCGGTCACGGTCACGGGGGTGTCCTCCTGGTGGGACGAGGGGGTCGATGGGACGTCCGAGGGGGGCTCGTCGCGCGGTGCTGCGAGCGCCCCGGATATCTTCGTCCCGACGTCGCGCAACCTGCGTCGTACTCCCGCCACACCTCTAGTCCACCACCTCGCGCAACGGAGCCGTGCATGACCGCCCGATCCCGCCTCTTCGCGGGCCTGTCCGTCGCGGTCGCCATGGTCGCTCTGACCGGCTGCCAGAAGCCCACGCCCCTCGTCTCCGCCGTGAGCGGAAGCACCTTCGTACACACCGACGCGGTGCTGTTCTGCTTCGACGGGCAGACCACGCAGAAGCAGAACTGCCGCGTCGCGAGCAACAAGACGCCGACCGTCCTCAACGTCAAGGCCGGCCAGCCGGTCGGCATCGACGTGGCCAAGGACATCGCCGAGAACGGCTGGGTCGTCGTGCTGCCGTCCGCCGACGGCAACCCGGCCAACGACCGGAGCTCGAACAAGCAGGACAGCCACTACTTCTCGTTCACGCCGCAGTTCCAGTCCGGCCCGCTCAAGGTCGAGGTGCGCATGCTCGACAAGGGCCGCACCAACGCGCCGACGATCGGCGACTGGCAGTTCGTCCTCGTCCCGCACTAGGAGCCGAGCCGTCCCGCGGCGTACCTAACCCTCCAGCTCGCCGGCGAGGGCGCGCAGGATCGTCGCGATCCGCTTGCCCGTCTCGCGGTCCGGGTGCTTGCCGCGCCGCAGGCTGGGCTGCACCTTCGCCTCGAGCAGTTTGATCATGTCCTCGACCATGCTCTGCAGCTCGTCCGGCGAACGGCGGGCTGACGCCAGCGTGGGCGGGGCGTCCAGCAGGCGCACGGAGAGCGCCTGCTCGCCGCGCTTGCCGGCGGCGACGCCGAACTCCAGCCGGGTCCCGGCCTTGAGCTCCTCGACGCCCTCGGGCAGTGCGGACGACGGCACGAACACGTCGCCGCCGTCGTCGCGGGACACGAAGCCGAAGCCCTTCGCCTTGTCGTAGAACTTCACCTTGCCGGTGGGCACCGCGGACCTCGTCATGTCGGTGGAGCAGGAATCGGGAACCACCCAGGCTAACGGCCCGGGGCGTCCACGGCACAGGGGTTGGCCGCCGCGGGACAGGGGCACGTCGTACGGCGACCCACCCGTCCGACCTTCTGGAGCAGACCCTGTGACGCTCGCCGACCACGACGACCCTGACGCCACCGACGTCCCCGCCGACAGCGCGGGTGCGCCCACCGGACGTGATGCCGGTCCCGTCGACGACACGGCGGCCCAGGCCGCCGCCGACGGGCTCGAGGCCCCCGCCCGGGTCGCCGAGCACTACTCCGAACAGCTCGAGCGGTCCGCCCACCAGCCGGGCGAGGGCGCCGTCTAGCCTCGACGGCATGACGCACACCGCACCCGACCAGCCTCAGCCCGGGGCTGGTCTGGTGCGGCTCGGCGCGCTGATCTTCGCGGTCGGCATCGTCGCGGCGGTCGCCGTCGTCGTGCCGTTCTTCCTCGGCCGCAGTGACGCGCCGCTCCCCTTGGCGCTCGGCACGATGCTCATGCCGCTCGGTCTGGGCTTCGCCCTCATCGGGTTGCTGCGAGGGGCCCGCCGAGCGCGTCGTTGAGCGCCCCGGTGCGGTAGCGCGCGGCGGTCACCACCGCGAAACCCGCGGCACGTACGACGGCGAGCGCCGTGTCGTCGCACTGCTCGAGCGCCCGCTCGTCGAGCTCGACGCGGGCCGTGCCGCCGCCCAGGTCGCGTACCCGCAGGTCGGTCACGACGGCCCCGAGGTGCGCGCGCAGTCCCACCTCAGCCCGGTCCACGCGGGCCAGCCGCGACGGGGTCACCTGCACGCCGTACGCGATCCGGCTCGCCAGGCAGGCCAGCGCCGGCTTGTCCGCCGTCACCAGTCCCCAGCGCCGGGACGCGGCCCGCACCTGCGCCTTCGTCAGCCCGGCGTCGAGCAGGGGTGTCGCGGCGCCGCGTTCGGCGGCGGCCCGGATCCCGGGGCGGAACCCGGCGACGGCGTCATCCGCGTTGGTGCCGGTCGCCACGTGCGCGAGGCCGTGCCCTGCCGCCAGCGGCCGCAGCGTGTCGAGCAGGGTGGCCTTGCAGTGGAAGCAGCGGTCCGGGCCGTTGGCGACGTAGCCCTCCCGGGACAGTTCGTCGGTGCCCGGGGTGAGGTGGCGCACGCCGAGCGAGGCGGCGTAGGCGGCGGCCGCAGGCAGCTCGGCCTGGGCGAGCGACGGGCTCGCCGCCGTGGCGGCGACGACGGCGTCCGGACCGAGCGCGCGGACGGCGGCGGCCAGCAGGAACGCCGAGTCGGCGCCGCCGGAGAACGCGACGAGCACGCTGCCCAGCTCGCGAAGGTGCGTCTCCAGCGCGGCCAGGCGGGCCTCGAGCAGGTGCTCGTCGTACCAGGCCGGGAACGACGTGAGGTCCTCGAGCAGCACGTCCGCGTCCGCCGGGAGCACGCCACCGGTACGCACACCGACGCACAGCGCGCTCGCGGCCCGCGCCCCCAGCACGTCCAGCGGGTGGTCACCGACGTACACCGTCGCGCCGTGCGCACGCAGCGCCGAGGCCTTGCCGGCGCCGTGCAGTGAACCCACGACGGCGTCCACCTCGAGGCCGGCCGCGGCGAGCGTGATCCGCGCGAGCGCTTCGTTCTTGGCGGTCACGACGACCACGACGCCGCCGGACGTCCGGACCACGTCGACGGCCGCCCTGGCACCGGGCAGGGCCTCGCACCGGGCGGCACCGAACTCGGCCATCAGCTCACGGAACCGGGTGGCCGCCCCGGCGACCTCCCCGGCCGGCAGCCAGTAGGCCAGCTCCTGCTCGATGGGCGGGCCGAGCCGGGTGACCATCAGCTCGGCGTCGATGGGCACGCCGAGTTCCTCGGACAGCCGGGTCATCACGGCGTGGAGCCCGGCCCGCGTGTCGACCAGCGTCATGTCCAGGTCGAAGCCGACCGTCAGTTCCACGGCCGCAGCCTAGGTCCAGCGATACCGGCCGGCCGGGACCTCAGCCTTCGCCGGCCTGCTGCTGTTGGCCCGGCCCGTAAGCCGCCCGGGACGCGTCGGTCTCGACCTCCTCGGGTGCCGCGTCCGGGCCGTCGGCGGCGCCGTGCTGCGGCGGCGCGCCGAGCACGGTGCCGCGGGGGGTGCCCCCGGACTCCACGACGGAGTCCGCCGATCCCTCGTCGACGCCCTCTCCGGCCACCAGGTCCTGCTCCGGTCCACTCATCTGGGCACCGTGCCCGCCGGACCCTGGCGACTAAACTCGATCGGATGGCCAGCCCCGGAGCCGACGCGCCCCCGCGCACCCTCGCCGAGGAGCTGCGCGCCTGGCCCGACGACCGGCTCGCCCGGCTCCTGCAGGCGCGGCCCGACCTCGCGACGCCGGTACCCCCGGACCTGGGCGTCCTGACCGCCCGCGCCGGGGTGCGCCTGTCCGTCCTGCGCTCACTCGAGCACCTCGAGGCGTTCCCGCTCGCCCTGCTCGACGGCCTGGTGCTCGCCGAGACCACCACGTCGTACGACGAGCTGCTGGCCCTCGCCGGCACCGGCGCCGACCCCGGGCAGGTCCGCGCCGGCCTGCAGCGGCTGCGTGACCTCGCCCTCGTCTGGGGCGACGACGACGCCGTCCACGTGGTCGGCGCGGTGCGCGAGGTCGTCGGCCCCCACCCGGCGGGGCTCGGCCGGCCGGTCACGGCCTGCCTGGCCCGCCACAGCGACCGGCAGGTGAAACCACTCGCCGAGACACTCGGCGTCGAAGGGCTCGCCGGGATCGGCGCGCTGTTCGCCGACCGTCAGCGCCTGCAGCAGCTGCTCGACAAGGCCGGGGACGAGGAGCGCAAGGTGCTCGCCGCCCTGGCCGCCGGGCCACCGCTGGGCCAGGTCCGCGACGCGCTGCGCAGCGGGGCCATCGACTCCCCGGTGCGCTGGCTGATCGCGCACGGGCTCCTGGTCGCCATCGACAACGCGACCGTCGAGCTGCCCCGCGAGGTGGGCCTGCTGGTCCGGGGCGACCGGCCACTGGGAGCGGTCCAGGCCGACCCACCGGAACTCACGACCCACCAGCGGCCCGGGCTCGAGCAGTCCGCCGCACTGGCCGCGGCCGACGTCGTGGCCAAGACCGAGGCGCTGTTGGAGCAGTGGGCGGCGGAGCCGCCGAGCGTCCTACGGGCCGGCGGCCTGGGCGTGCGCGAACTGCGCAAGACCGCCCAGCTGCTCGACACCACCGAGCAGGTGGCGGCCCTGATCGTCGAGGTGGCCGCCGGCGCCGGCCTGCTGGACCAGACCGCGAGCGTGGACCCCGACTGGGTCCCCACGACGGCGTACGACACCTGGCTGAGCCAGCCCCCCGAGCTGCGCTGGACCGCTCTCGCCCGCGCCTGGCTGGCCCTGCCGCGGCTGCCCCGGCTGGTGGGCGAACGCGACGAGCGCGACAAGGTGGTCGCCGCCCTGGGGCCGGACGTGGAACGTCCCTCCGCGCCCGGCGAGCGCCGCCGGGTCCTCGACCTGCTGCTCGAGACCCGGTCCGGCAACGCCCCCGAGCCGTCCTCCGTCGCCGAGGTGCTGGCCTGGCGCGCCCCCCGCCGCGGCGGCCGGCTGCGCGACCAGGTGCCCGTCTGGACGCTCGAGGAGGCCGAGACCCTCGGGGTGACCGGCCGCGGCGGGCTCGCGCCGTACGCCCGGCTGCTCCTCACCGGCGGGGACAGGGAGGCCGGCCGGGCCCTGGACGCCCTCCTGCCCGACCCGCTCGACCACGTCCTCGTGCAGCCCGACCTGACGGTCGTCGCGCCCGGCCCGCTCGAGCGGGACCTGGCCCTGGAGATGGCGCTGGTCGCGGACGTGGAGTCGACCGGCGGCGCCACCGTCTACCGGGTCTCCGAGACCTCGGTACGGCGCGCGCTGGACGCCGGCCGGGCCGCCGCCGACCTGCAGGACCTGTTCCGGACGCGGTCGCGCACGCCGGTCCCGCAGTCCCTGACGTACCTGATCGACGACGTGGGCCGCCGGCACGGCCGGCTGCGGGTCGGGACCGCCACGTCGTACCTGCGCTGCGACGACGAGGCGCTGCTGACCGAGGTCCTCGCGCACAAGCGGACCGTGCCGCTGCGGCTGCGCCGGCTGGCCCCGACCGTGCTCACGAGCAACGCGCCGGTGAACCAGGTCCTGGAGGTCCTGCGCTCGCTCGGGTACGCGCCGGCCGCCGAGGCGCCGGACGGCGCGCTGCTGATCGCGCCCGCCGAGGCCCGCCGTACGCCGCTGCGCCCCCGCCCACCGCGCCACACCGAGCCGGCCCTGCCGCCCGAGCAGGCGGCGCTGGCCGTCACCGCCCTGCGCGCCGGCGAC
>JAOPWV010000176.1 GCA_025965475.1 Frankiales bacterium
CCGATGTCCGGCGCCCAGCTGTGGCCCCACGAGTACTCGTGCGCGGCGTGGAAGATCAGCTTCAGGCCGATGAAGCCCAGGATGATCGCCAGACCCTTCGACAGGTAGACGAGGCGGTCGAGCAGCCCGTCGAGCAGGAAGTAGAGCTGCCGCAGGCCCATCAGCGCGAAGGCGTTCGCGGTGAAGACGATGTACGGCTCCTGGGTGAGACCGAAGATCGCGGGGATCGAGTCGAGCGCGAACAGCAGGTCGGTCGACCCGATCGCGAGCATGACCAGCAGCATCGGGGTGACGACACGCTTGCCGTTCACGCGCGTGACGACCTTCGCGCCGTCGTACTCCTCCGTGGTCGGCAGGACGCGCTGCATCAGCCGCACGAAGCCGTTGGACTCGCTCTCGCCTTCCTGGTCGTGGCCGGTCGCCAGCTTCCAGGCGGTGAAGATGAGGAACGCGCCGAAGATGAAGAACGTGAAGACGAAGCGCTCGATGGCGGCCGCGCCGATGGCGATGAAGATGCCGCGCAGGACCAGGGCCAGCACGATGCCGAACAACAGCACCTTGTGCTGGTGTATCGCGGGCACCGCGAAGCTCGACATGATGATGACGAAGACGAACAGGTTGTCGACCGACAACGAGTACTCGGTGATGTAGCCGGCGAAGAACTCCCCGCCCGACTGGTGGCCGCCGAACAGCCACAACCCGACGCCGAAGGCCATCGCCAGGCCGACGTAGAACAGCACCCACCGGGTGGCCTCGCCGGTCGAGATCTTGTGGGGGCCCTTGCGGTGCGCGATGAACAGGTCGAACGCGAGCAGCAGGACCAGACCGCCGATCGTGGCGGCCCATGTGTACAGATGGACGTCGAGCACGGTTCTCCTCCGGTGGGCACGATGGGTCCACCGGAGGTCTCTCCCGCCCTGAAAGGGCCGGCGCGCCGGGCCCCCGAGAGGGCCGTGCTGACGACGCGGACGTGATGGGGATACTCCCCTCCGACGACGCACACCCTACCTGTGACCCCGCTGGGAGCCGACACGTGCCACCGCTTTCCGAGGACCTGGCCGCTGTGGCGTCCGCCACGACCGGGTTCCTGCCCGAGGACGAGGCGCGGGCGCTGTACGACGCCGCGGTCAGCGCGCCGGCCGGGACGTGGCTCGAGGTGGGCACCTACTGCGGCAAGTCGACGGTGCACCTCGGCGGTGCCGCCCGGGCCGCCGGGGCGCAACTGGTCACCCTCGACCACCACCGGGGCTCGGAGGAGAACCAACCGGGCTGGGAGTGGCACGACCCGTCCCTGGTGGACCCGTACACCGGCCGGCTCGAGACCCTGCCGTCGCTGCGCCACACCCTCTGGGACGCCGGGCTGGACGACGTGGTCACCGCCGTGGTCGGGTCCACCCAGCAGGTCGCGCGCTGGTGGACCAGCCCGCTGACGTTCCTGTTCCTCGACGGCAACCACACCGAGGAGGTCGCGCAGCACGACTACGCCGCGTTCGCGCGGTACGTGATGCCCGGCGCGCTGCTGGCCGTGCACGACGTCTTCGAGGACCCGGCGGACGGCGGCCGGCCGCCGTACAACGTCGTACTGCGGGCGCTGGGCTCCGGGGCGTTCGTGCAGGAGCAGCAGTGCGGGTCGCTACGGGTGCTGCGCCGGACCGCCGGTCCCTGGCAGGACTAGGCAGTCCCCGCAGTGCTCGCCGACCGGGATCCCGGTCGGCAGGCCGGAGCCCTCGAACAGCGCGAGCGTGGGACCGCCGGCGGTCGCGTCGGCCGCCAGGACCATCGCGGCCGCCGTCCAGGTCGAGCGCTCCAGCGGCCAGATCGCGTCGTCCGCGAAGACGTAGCCGGTCCAGTACGACCCGTCGTCGAAGCGCAGGTGCTGCACCGCCTCGATCAGGGCGACGGCCCGGTCCCGGTCGCCCAGGGCGGCGAGCGTCAGCGCGAGCTCGGCCGTCTCGGCGCCGGTCACCCAGGGCCGGTCCGCGACGCAGCGCGCACCCAGGCCCGGCACCACGAACTCGTCCCATCGCTGGGCGAGCCGGGCGTGCGCCGTCGGGCCGCGGACGGCGCCGCCGAGGACCGGGTAGTACCAGTCCATCGAGAACCGGCTCTTGTCGAGGAACGCCTCCGGATGGCGGGCGACCGCGTGCTGCAGACGTCCGGCGGCGAGTTCCCACTCGGGCTGCTCCTCGCCGAGCAGCTCGGCGAGCGCGATGCCGCAGCGGACCGCCTGGTACGTCGACGCCGAACCGGTCAGCAGCGCGTCGGTGTCGGTGCCGCCCTGAGGGTCGCGTGACCAGTACAGCTGCCCGCCGGGGGCCTGGAACCCGAGCACGAAGTCGAGCGCACGGCGCACGGTCGGCCACATCCGGCGCACCTGGCCCAGGTCGCCGGTCACGGTCCACCACTGCCAGACACCGACAGCGACGTAGGCGCACTGGTTGGTGTCGACGGTCGCGTCGAGGACGGTCTCGCCGTCGTAGGAGGTGGCCCACGCGCCGTCCGGGGCCTGGGTCCGCTGCAGCCACGCGTACGCCGCGACGGCCTCGTCCCGCCGGTCCCCCAGCGTGAGGGCCATGGCGCCCTCGACGTGGTCCCACGGATCGGTGTGGCCGTCCGCCCAGGGCAGCGCGCCGCCCGGCTGTTGCGCGGCGGCGATGGACGCGACGGTCTCGTCGAGCTCCGCGCTGGTCAGGACGCCGGTCAGGTCACGCAGCGGCACGGGCGAGCTCCGGCTTGCGGAGGTAGACCACGACGCTCTTGCCGATGAGCGGATTGAGCAGCCGCTCGGCGAGCCGGGTCGGCCAGGGCGCGCGCATCATGTCCCACACGAGCATCCGGTGGTACGCCGTCACGAGCGGGTGGTCGCCCTTGTGGACGCCGACGGCGCACTTGAGCCACCAGTACGGCGCGTGCAGTGCGTGCGCGTGGTGTCCCCCGACCGGCTCCAGCCCCTGCCGGGTCAGCCGCGCGCGCAGCTGGTCGGCCTTGTAGATGCGGACGTGGCCACCCTCGTTCGAGTGGTACTCCTCGCTGAGCGCCCAGCAGACCTTCTCCGGCCCCCACCGCGGCACGGTGACCGCGATCAGGCCGCCCGGCTTGAGCACCCGGGCCAGCTCGGCCATCGCCCGGTCGTCCTCGGGCAGGTGCTCGAGCACCTCGGCGGCGATGATCTTGTCGAAGGTGGCGTCCGCGAACGGCAACCCGTACGCGTCCCCGCGCACGGCTGCGGCATCCGCGCCCTGCGGGACCTCAGGCGCCAGGGCCGCGAACATCCCGGCCACGTCCTTGAGTTCGCCGGCGTCCCGGTCGAGGGCCACCACCCGGGCCCCGGCCTTGTAGAGCGCGAAGGCGTGCCGGCCGCCGCCGCAACCCATGTCGAGAACCCGCTCCCCCTCGGTCACGGGGAACTGCGCAAAGTCCACGGTCAGCACGTCGGTTCCTTCCGGAGGCAGCTGCGGTACCAGGCGACGGTCTGTTCCGCCACGGCACGCCAGGTGAAACGGTCGAGGACCCGCTGCCGGCCGGCCGCGCCGAGGCGGGCCGCCAGCTCGGGGTCGTCGAGGATGCGGCCGACCGCGGCGGCGAGCGCCTCGG
>JAOPWV010000031.1 GCA_025965475.1 Frankiales bacterium
CCACCGGCCCCGCTGGAGCTCGAACAGCTTCGCCAGCGCCGACATCGCCCCGCTGATCAGTGCCATGGACAGCGCCGGAGTCGACCTCTACCTGGCCGGCCACTCGCACAGCTACGAGCGGTTCGCAGCGCAGGACGCCTCCGGGGCAGCCAACGCCGACGGCATCACGGAGATCGTGGTCGGAACCGGCGGGTCCTACTACACCGGGTTCGCGAGCGTGGTCCCGAACAGCACCGTCCGCAAGGGCAACATCTTCGGCGTGCTCAAGCTGACGCTGCACCCCACCGGCTACGACTACGAGTACGTGGCCGACCCGAGCACGCCGTTCACCGACAAGGGCACCGGGACCTGCCGCTGAGCCCTGGAACCGCCTAGCGCACGAGGGTCAGCACGACGGTGCGGTTCCCGCCGCTCCCCGGCGTCACGCGCAGCCAGCCGCGGGCACCGACGTACGCGCCGGTGCCGCCGGTGATGGCCGCCACGCTCTCGTCCCGCACGAGCCCGGCGCTCGTGAAGCCGACCAGACCCTCCGCCGTGATCTGCCCGCCGGACAGGTCGAGCGTGCCGCCGCACTTGGCCACCCAGTCCTCGTTCCCGGCTCGCTCCCCCGGCGCGGGCAACCCGCCGCCGACGTGGACGATCTGGCAGGCACCGCCGTCCCGGCCGACCTCCCGGCCGTCGCGGCTGACCAGGTCCGAGAAGACGACGGTGTCCCCGAGGCTGGTCCCGGACGCTCCTACGTCGATCCAGTGAGCGTCGACCGGCCGGGTCGTCAGCGTCAGCGTGCCGGTGGTCTGGAGCCGCGAGGGCGCGGGGGTCGCGGCGACAGAGCCGGCAGAGCCGACCAGGGCGACGGCACCGGCCGTGGCGGCCAGGGCCGCGCCCGCACCTGCGGCGAACAACGTGAACATGTGCTGCTCCTGACGTCGGGCGGCGCAGCGGGTGGGAAGGGTTCGTCCTGCGCGACCGGACCCACCGGCGACCCCCGGCGCGCGCGCAGGGTGCTCGGGCAGCACGTCCGCTGGCAGGGTTCCGGCTCCGGACCGGGCGCGGTGTGGGGCTGCCGCCGCCGACCGGCACAGACGGGCCGGTTGCCACGAGCCTGCGCGCCGGGACCGCGCTGAGCAAGGCCCTCCGGCCGCAGGTCGTGGACTGTCACCGCCAGGTCCGGTCCCGAGGCCCTGATGGTGACAGAGCGTCAACCTCCCTGTCGGACGGTGCCAGCCGCGAGATTGCGCTACAGCAATTCGGCACCCACGTCGATGTCTGGTATCGAGCGGCTCTCCGTGCCTGATTTGCGAGAACCGCCGAGCAGCTCGAGAAGCAGCAGAGCGCCGCACCGCCGGCGCCTGGGCCCGAGGCGCGACGTGGACATCGTCCGCGACTGCCTCGCACCGCTACGTCCGCGCCGGCCAGGGCGTGCCGCACGTCCTGGTCCCGCCCCTTGGAGGAAGCCTGACCGCCGTCCTTGAACCACCGATGTCCGCTGGTACCGCCGGCACCGTGCTGCTCGTCGAGGACGACGAGAGCTTCATCCGTGAAGCACAGCCCGCCCTCGAGGCGGCCGGCTACACCGTCACCACCTCCCCGTCCGGCGCGCAGGCGGAGACGACGCTCGCCGCCGTGCGACCCGACGTCGTCGTCGCCGATGTGGCGACACCCGACGTCGACGGGTTCGAGCTGCTGCGCGGCCTGCGCTCCCAGCAGGCCGGCGCCGCGGTGCCCGTCATCCTGCTCACCGGTACCGATGACGACGTCCTGACCGGCCTGCGCCTGGGTGCCGACGACTGCGTCGCCAAGCCCCTGTCGGTCATGGAACTGGTCGCCCGGGTGCGCGCGAAGACCGCCCGGCCGCCCGTACCGGCCGACCTGCTCAGCCGCGACATGCGCACCGGCCTGATCTCCGAGCACACGCTGGTCGACGAGGCTCACCGCGAGCTTCTGCGCGGCAGCCGGGTCAACCGGCCGGGCGCGCTCGGCGTCGTGCACCTGCAGGAGATGCCGCGACTCGTCGCGCGCTTCGGCCCGCAGGCCCGCCCGCAGCTCGCCGAGCAGCTTGCCGCGATCCTGCGCGACAACCACGACGAGTCCCTGCCGCTGGCGCGCCTCGGCCTCGACGCCGCCGGCCAGCTGCTCGTCCTGCTGCCGGAGACGTCCAGCGCGGAGGCCCAGCACCGGCTGGCCGTGCTCGGGGCGCGGGTCGCAGCCACCAGCTTCACGGTGGCCGGCGAGCACGTCCGGGTCACCCCGGTGACCGGCTGGGCGGAGTTCCTCGACGCCGGAAGCGGGCAGCAGCTGCTCGACCGGGCCGACACGGCCGCCCAGGCCGCCTCGAACAACCTCGACCTGATGCCGGTCGCGTGGACTCCCGGACTGGACCGGTCCGTCGCCGCGACGCCGGCCCGCACGAAGCCGACCTTCCTGTCCCGCCTCCGGTTGCCTGCGCAGGTGCTCGCCACCTTCGTGGTCGGCATGGGCCTGCCGTTCCTCGTCTACTTCCTGCTGGGCAAGGTCGGCATCGAGGTGTCCGGGATCGCCTACTGGGTGGTGCTCGCCTCACTGCTCGTCACGGCCGGCTCCATCTGGGTAGAGGGATTGTTCGCCTTCGACCCGAAGCAGCCACCGAAGGAGCCCGGCGCGGACTACCCGGCCGCGTCGGCGATCATCGCGGCGTACCTGCCGAACGAGGCCGAGACCATCCTCGACACGGTCGAGGCGTTCCGGAAGGTTGACTACCCGGGCGACCTGCAGATCCTCGTCGCCTACAACACCCCGACGCCCATGTCGGTCGAGGACGAGCTGCGTGAGCTGGCCCGGCTGGACCCGCGCGTGGTTCCGCTCAAGGTCGAGGGCAGCACCTCCAAGGCGCAGAACGTCAACGCCGCGATGAGCCATGTCCGGGGCGAGTTCGTCGGCATGTTCGACGCCGACCACCACCCGGACCCGACCGCCTTCAAGCGCGCCTGGCGCTGGCTGTCCAACGGGTACGACGTCGTCCAGGGCCACTGCGTCATCCGCAACGGGCACGCCTCCCCGGTCGCCCGCATGGTGGCCGTCGAGTTCGAGTCCATCTACGCGGTGAGCCACCCTGGCCGCGCGGCCCTGCACGGCTTCGGCCTGTTCGGCGGCTCGAACGGCTTCTGGCGTACCGACCTGCTGGCCCGGACCCGCATGCGCGGCTCGATGCTCACCGAGGACATCGACTCGACGCTGCGCGTCCTCACCGCCGGAGCCAAGATCGCCTCCGACCCCGCGCTCGTGTCCCGCGAGCTGGCCCCGACCACCTGGGGCGCGCTGTGGAAGCAGCGGGCCCGCTGGGCGCAGGGCTGGTTCCAGGTGTCGCGCAAGCACTTCATCTCCACGCTGCGGTCCCCGCACCTGACCTGGCGGCAGAAGGCCGGCATGGGCTTCCTGCTCGGCTGGCGCGAGATCTACCCGTGGCTGTCGCTGCAGATGTTCCCGGTGCTGGCCTACACCGCCTACCGCGCCGGTGGCGTCACCCAGATGAAGTGGGCCGTGCCCTCGCTCCTGCTGGCCACCCTGTTCACCCTGGCGGTCGGACCGGCGCAGGCGCTGCTCGCCTACCGGCTGGCCGTGCCGGAGCTGCGCCGCGAGAAGAAGTGGTTCTGGACCTACCTGCTGGTCTCGTCGGTCTTCTACACCGAGTGGAAGAACGTCTGTGCCCGCGTCGCGCAGGTCAAGGAGCTTGTCGGGGAGGCCCAGTGGAACGTCACGGCCCGCGACTAGACCCGGCCCCCCGGCACACCCCCGCACACCTCGAAGGAGAGAACTCTTGACCACCGCGACGGCCGGGCTCAGCCCGTCGGCCGGCACCACCGACGCGGCCCGCACTCGGGGTCCGCGGCCCCCGGAGGGAGCGCCCAAGCGCGCCCGCTCCCGGGAGCTGGAGGGCTACCGCGGCCTCGCCGCGCTCTCGATCATCATCTTCCACGTCTGCCAGTACGTCTTCCAGCCGAACCCGGCCAACCCGCTGGTGACCCAGCTGGCCCGGTTCGAGATCGTCGATGTGCTGTTCGTCCTGTCCGCCTACCTGCTGGCTCTGCCGTACGCACGGGCCGCCATCGACCGCGAGTCGATGCAGACGGCCGGCAACTTCCTGTTCCGGCGGGCGGTCCGCATCCTGCCGCTGTACTGGATCGGCGTGATCGTCGTCTGGTCGATCCGCAACCCCGGGCTACCCGGTGACTGGCGGGACCTGCTCGAGCACCTGACCTTCACCCAGGTCTACGACCGCACCCGGATCTTCTACACGCTCGGCCCGACCTGGTCGATGTGTCTGGAGATCTTCTTCTACGGACTGCTCGTGCTGCTCGGCCCGCTCGCCTTCCGGGCCACCGGGCGGATCGCCACCCGCCGGGGCCGCGTCACCGCGCTCGCCCTGGGCTGCCTGGCGCTGTACCTGATCCCGGTCACCTGGAACACCGTCGCCTACATGGTCTTCCACGTTCCGTTCGACAACTGGCCGGTGTACTTCGGCCCGCAGGCCCGCTTCGGTGCCTTCGCGCTCGGCATGCTGCTCGCCGTGCTGGTGGCCGCGCGCAGCTCCGCTCCCGTGCTGAGCGGGGTGTGGCCCACGATCGTCCGGATCCTCGCCCTGGGCTTCGTGCTCGCGGCGGCCTGGCTGGACAAGCCCTACGGCTACGGACAGGTCATCTTCCACGACGTCGCGTCGATCGGGTGGCTGCTGTTCATCCTGAGCACGGTCTCGGGCAGCCGCGGGCAGCGCTGGTCGCGTGCCCTGTCCTGGCGGCCGCTGGCCTGGGTCGGCCTGATCAGCTACAGCACGTACATGTGGCACGAGCCGACGATGTTGCTGCTCACGCACCTGGGCATCACGTCCCGCAACCCGGGCGCCCTGGTCTGGACGCTGTTCGCGGTCCTCGCGGTCTCGCTGGCCGCCGGCTGGCTGAGCTACTGGGTCATCGAGTACCCGACCAGCAAGCTGCGCGCCCTGCGCACGCGTGACGGCAAGCCGCGCGACTACTACGCCGAGCTGGGCGACTACACCGAGACCACGAGCCGCCCCCTGGTAGGCGCGGGACGCCGATCCGGAGGCTGAACTGACGACGGGACGCCGGCCATCTGCCGGCGTCCCGTCGTGCTGTCCTGACAGGTCAGTCGGTCTGACGCAGGTTCTGGGTCACCGTGGCGATCACCTCGTCGGCGGTGTCCTGCTGAATGGGCAGGAACGGCAGCAGGCTCAGCACCTCCTCCGCCTCGATGCCCTCCGCGACGAGCGCGTTGAGCAGCCGGTCGGCCTCCGTCGGTGGGACCGGTACGGGCAGGTCCGCGCTGCGCAGTGCGACGTCGGCGAGGAACAGCGCACCGGCCAACTCCTCCCCCTCCGGAACGGCCGGCTCGGGTTCGGCCATCGGTGCGGCGGCACGGGCGTGGGCCTCCGCGGCGCGCACGAGCGACAGCGGCAGCCCCTCGGCCTCGACCTCCACCAGGGGTACGTCGCCGAGCGCGGCCAGCACCAGCTGCTCGGCCTCGATCCCGAGGGGGGCCTCCCATTCGGCGGCGCGTACGACCTCGTCCAGGTCCGTACCGTCCTCACCGAGGTCGTCCAGCAGCTCGGCCCATTCCCGGGGGTTGACCTCCGGCGCCCGCTTGGCGGCCTGCAGGCAGGTGTCGAGCACGAACGGCCCGAGCACCTGCTCCTCGAACTCGTCGGCGTACAGCCGGCCGTTCTGTGTCAGCGCGTTGAGGGCGTCCTGGAACGTGCCGGGCCGGGCGTCGCCCAGCTCCAGTCGGGGGTCCAGCTCGTCGCCCAGCTGCAGCTCCGCCTCCGCGCGGAGGCCGAGCGTCATGCCGCTCGGGACGAGCCGGCCGTCCCGGCGGGCGTGGTGCGGCTTGTCGGAGAGCCCGACGCTCCAGGCGCAGGCCTCGGCCAGAAGCGCCGGGGCCCGCTCCCGCAGCACCTCGCGGGTCAGCAGGCCGAGGGGGTCGACATCGAACATGACCGCCAACCTGCCCCGTCCGCGGCGTCTCGCACCTCGGGGCGAGGCATACGGGGCCGGATGCGGGCGTTGTGGGACAGTAGTTGCACAGTCAACGAGTGGTAGGGGTAGCCAGATGCAGTTCGGAGTGTTCACGGTCGGCGACGTCACGCCCGACCCGACCAACGGCCGCACGCCCAGCGAGGCGGAGCGGATCAAGGCGATGGTGGCCATCGCCCTCAAGGCCGAGGAGGTCGGGCTCGACGTCTTCGCCACCGGGGAGCACCACAACCCGCCGTTCGTCCCCTCCTCCCCGACGACCCTGCTCGGCCACATCGCCGCGCGGACCGAGCGGCTGGTGCTGTCGACCTCGACGACACTCATCACCACGAACGACCCGGTGAAGATCGCCGAGGATTACGCGATGCTGCAGCACCTCGCGGACGGCCGGGTCGACCTGATGATGGGCCGGGGCAACATGGGCCCCGTCTACCCCTGGTTCGGGCAGGACATCCGCCAGGGCATCCCGCTCGCCGTCGAGAACTACGCGCTGCTGCGCCGCCTCTGGCGCGAGGACGTCGTCGACTGGCAGGGCCAGTTCCGCTCCCCGCTGCAGGGCTTCACCTCCACCCCGCGACCGCTGGACGACGTCCCGCCGTTCGTGTGGCACGGCTCGATCCGCAGCGCCGAGATCGCCGAGCAGGCGGCGTACTACGGCGACGGCTTCTTCCACAACCACATCTTCTGGCCGAAGGAGCACACCCAGCAGATGGTGGGCCTGTACCGCCGGCGCTTCGAGCACTACGGCCACGGCACCGCCGATCAGGCCATCGTCGGCCTCGGCGGGCAGGTGTTCATGCGCAAGAACTCCCAGGCCGCGGTACGGGAGTTCCGGCCGTACTTCGACAACGCACCGGTGTACGGGCACGGACCCTCGCTCGAGGACTTCATGACCGAGACGCCGCTGACCGTGGGCAGCCCGCAGCAGGTGATCGAGCGGACCCTGGGCTTCCGGGAGTACGTCGGCGACTACCAGCGCCAGCTGTTCCTCGTCGACCACGCCGGGCTGCCGCTCAAGACCGTCCTCGAGCAGCTGGACCTGCTCGGCGAGGAGGTGGTCCCCGTCCTGCGCAAGGAGTTCGCGGCGCTCAGGCCGGCACACGTGCCGGACGCGCCGACCCACGCCAGCCTCGTCGTGGCCGCCGAGCAGCAGCGCCAGGCGTCATGACGACCGGCACCCTCGCCGTCGTGACCGCCGGCCTGAGCACCCCGTCATCGAGCCGGCTGCTGGCCGACCGGCTCACCGAGGCGACCGTCGCCGCCCTGCGCCAGCAGGGAGTGAGAGCGCAGGTCGAGGTGTTCGAGCTCCGTCAGCACGCCCGCGACCTCGCCGACAACCTCGTCACCGGCTTCCCGAACGGCACGCTGCGCCAAGCCGTCGACGCCGTCGCGGCCGCGCACGGGATCATCGCGGTGACACCGGTGTTCAGCGGCTCCTACAGCGGACTGTTCAAGACCTTTTTCGACGTACTCGACAGGGACGCGCTCACCGGCACGCCGGTGCTGCTCGCCGCCACGGCAGGAACAGCCCGGCACTCGCTCGTCCTCGAGCACGCGATGCGGCCGCTGTTCGCGTACCTGCGCGCGCTCACCGTGCCCACCGCCGTCTTCGCGGCACCCGAGGACTGGGGCGGTGGCGACGGGACGAGTCCCGCTCTCAGCGAGCGCGTTCAGCGTGCCGCCCGCGAGCTCGCGGACCTCGTCGCCGCCCGGCCGTCGGCCTTGCCGGCCGACCCGTTCGCCGAGCCGACCCCCTTCGCGCAGTTGCTGCAAGGCGGCTGATCCGCAACCGGGCGGCGAGCCGGGTCGGGCCGCCCGGTCAGGAGGCCGATACTGCCCAGATGCCCGCGCTCGTCCTCGACGTCCCCTACGACCAGCGGGACCTGGCCGCCGCCCACGGCGCCGTCTGGAGCCGCGAGGCCGGCCACGTGCTGCAGGTGCCGGGCGGACAGTCGCCCCCAGCGGCGCTGATCCCCTACCTGTCGGCCGCGCACTCCTGGGAGCGCTGGCAGGAGGCTGAGCTCAACGACGTACCGGCCGCCGCCAGGGCCGGCCACCTGGCCGGGTCACATCCCGCCGTCGCGGACCGTCACCCGCCGCCGGTCCCGATGGCGGCCCGACCGCATCAACACGCGGGCGCGCAGGCGATCGTGGCGGCGCGCGAGGCGGGGCTGCCCGGGTTCCTGCTCGCCGACGAGGTCGGGCTGGGCAAGACCCTCACCGCGCTGCACGCGCTCTTGGCGATGCCGGATGTCCGCACGGTGCTGATCATCTGTCCGCTGTCGGTGGTGGCGCACTGGCGGCGGACGCTGGCGGCGGTCGACCTGGACGGACGGTGCGCGGTCGTCGTCAACTATGACCGCCTGCGCCGGCTGGTCGCTGCGCCCGCCTCGGCGGCCACGGCCAGGCGCACCCGCACCAGGAACCGGCGGACGGCGTCAGGAGGGCGGCCGCTGCTGGCGGCGGACGCCGTGATCTGTGACGAGGCCCATCACCTGCGCAACCCGACGACCCAGCGCGCCCAACTGGTCGCGCGGCTGCGGGGTCCGGCGTTCACCCTGTGGCTGTCGGCGACCGCCGGCCAGAGCGCGCAGGAGTTGTCGTACGCCGCGCCACTGCTCGACGCGCTGACCGGTGGCACCGCGCCGGTGAAGGACGTCGACGGCTTCGCGGCGTGGTGCCGGGACCAGGGGCTGCTCGACGAGCCCGGTGCACCGGGCGCGCCGTCGGCGGACCGGCTCCGCGAGCTGCTGTTCACCCCGCAGCTGGCGCCCGAGGTGAGCGCCGGCCTGCGGCGGCGCCCGCAGGAGATCGACGGCTGGCCGGAGATCGACCGCAGTCTGCTGCCGATCGCGCTCGATGCCGCGCAGCGGGTCCTGTACGCCAGCGCCTGGACGGTGTTCCGGGCCGAGCTGGACCTGGCCGGGCGCGGCCGCAACAGCCTGCGCGGCAGAGCCGCCCAGCTGCGGTTCCGCCAGAAGACCAGCCTGCTCAAGATCGACGGGACCGCCGAGCTGGTACTCGACCTGCTCGCGGACAGCCGCCAGGTCATCGTCTCGGTGGCATTCCGGGAGACCGCCACGCTGCTGCAGGCCGCCCTGCAGAGCCGGCGGATCCCCGTGACGGTCATCGACGGCAGCACGACGGGACCCGACCGCGAGCTGCGCCGGCTGGCCTTCCAGCGCGGCGACGTCCCGGTGGTCGTCACCACCCTCACCGAGGGCATCAGCCTGCATGCCGAGGAGCAGCTGGCCGACGGCAGCCGGGCGACCGCCACACCGCGGGTGACGCTGCTGCACGACCCGCGTTACACCGGCTACGAGCTGGCTCAGGTCGAGGGGCGAGGACACCGGGACGGCCAGTACTGCCCCATCTTCTACTGCGTCGCCGAGGACACGGTGGAGACCGAGATCATGAGCGGCGCCCTGGGCCGGCGGGCCCACATGGGCCGGCTGCACGGCGACGACGCCGCCACCGTGGAGCAGCTCGACGCGCTCGAAGCCACGCTGCATGCCCGAGCCGGCGCCGAGCCGTTCACCGCCGCCGACCTGGCCGGGCTGTCCGAACAGGACCAGGCCGCGCTCGCGCAGGCCCGCACCGCCTGAGGAGTCGCCCCGGGGTCAGGACAGCTCGCCGTCGTCGACGGCGGCCACCTCGTCCCGACCGCGGACGACCGGGGCGGGATGACCCAGCCGGGCAGCGCGGTAGAGCAGGTCCAGCTGCTCCGGCGTCCCGGTCCACAGCCGCGCCAGCGTCTCAGGGGCGATCCGGCGCAGGCTGCTGCGCAGCGCCCAGCAGATGACGGCGATGTTGTCGACGAGGCCGATCACCGGGACGACGTCGGGGATGAGGTTGATCGGCTGCACGTTGTACAGCAAGGCCGCCCAGAGGCGCCACCGCGCGGCCCACGGCAGGGCGGGATCCCGGGCCAGCGCCCGCAACAGCCGCAGCAGGGCGGGCGCGAAGCCCGTCAGCACCTCGAACCGCGCCCGGGCCAGGTACGCCGTGCCGACGAGGAGC